>JBKHJP010000508.1:0-2657 GCA_046538065.1 Thermoanaerobaculia bacterium
GGCCGCGGCGGCGGCCCCCGGCTTCAGCTCCGGCGGCGGGCTCGACGCGCCGGCGGCGCCCGGGCCGGCCTCGCCCTCGGGGCGGCTCCCTTGCCGGGTCCCTTGCCGGGTCAGGCGCAGGAACACCGTCTGGAGCACGTCCTCGGCGTCACTCAGGCTGCCGGTCACGCGGTAGGCGGCCCGCAGCACGTCGGCGGCGTGGGCCCGGAACACCTCCTCCAGAGCGGCGGCACCGGCGTCGTCCGCCGGTCTCGGCGGCTCCGCCGGCCGCTCGGGGGCGTCCGGTCCGTTCGCGATGGCTCTCGAGGTCTTCTCCATGTCACCGTCTCCACCCATGGAACGCACCTCCGGGAGGATTCTTACAGGAGTACGCAGGGCGCCACCGGAAGATTCGCCGGCGCTCTGCGTGTCCTTTCTTGCATGTGACGCGTAACGGCGGTACCATTTCATCTGCCATGCAGGTCGCCTCCCCCGTTCGTCCCTCGGCCCCCGCCGTGCTGGCCAAGGCCCTGGAGCGCGCCGCCGGGCGGCTCCGGGTCTCCGACCGGGAGCTCGCCGCGGTCCTCGGGGTCAGCGCCTCGTCGGTCTCGCGCACCTCCCGGGGCCGGCGGACGATCGACCCGGAGAGCAAAGAGGGCGAGCTGGCGCTCCTCTTCTTGCGGGTCTACCGCAGCCTCGACGGCCTCCTGGGGGGCGACGCCGAGGGGTGCCGGCGCTGGCTGCGGGCCTACAACCACCACCTGGCCGGGGTGCCCGCGGAGCTCCTCCAGAGCGCTCAGGGCCTGGTCCGGGTCGCCGAGTACCTGGACGCGCTACGCGGCCACGGGTAGGGGGTCCTTCGCCCCTCCCGGCGGGCGCCCCCCGGGTGTGGCCGCCCCCTCCGTCCTCGCCCTCCGTGGCAGATGACGCAGGCCGACCTCCACGAGCTGAAGCGGGCCGCGGCCCGGGCCGTGCCCGGCCTCTTCCACGCCCGGCCCTGGCGGGTCGTGGAGGCCCAGCACGTGGTCGCCACCAGGAAGCTCGTGGACACCCACGAGGAGCAGGCGGTCCTGGAGGAGCTGATCGACCGGGCCAAGCCGCCGCTGCCGCCGGAGCCGGAGTTCGACGGGCTCCACTACCTCCTGGCGACTCCCTTCCGCCACCCGCCGCTCGCCCACGGGTCGCGGTTCGGGACCCGGTCGGAGCGGAGCCTGTGGTACGGCGCCGACCGGCTGCCCACGGTCCTGGCGGAGGCGGCCTACTACCGCCTGGTCTTCCTGGAGGGGACGGAGGCGGAGGTCGAGCCCCTGCTGGTGGATCTCTCCTGCGTCCGGGCCCGGGTCCGCTCCCAGCAGGGGCTGGACCTCACGGCGGAACCCTTCGCCGGCCTGGAAGCGCACGTCTCCTCGCCGGTTTCCTATGCCGCGAGCCAGGCCCTGGGGCGCGAGCTCCGGGCCGCCGGCGTGGAGGCGTTCCGGTACCGCTCGGCCCGGGACCCGGAAGGGGGCACCTGCGTGGCCCTCGTCACGCCCCGGGCCTTCGCCCGGCGGGAGCCGGAGGCCCTGGAGACCTGGTACTGCGTGGCCACCCGGGCGGCGGTGGAGCTCTCCCGGCGGGACCTGGCGGGATGGCCGCCGGCCGCCCGGCTCCGGCGGGTCTACCGCTTTCCCCGGGAGGTCTTCGAGGTGGACGGGGAGCTTCCCATGCCCGCGCCGTGATGGCGCCCCCTGGGTGTAGGGAGCGGACCTCGCGTCCGCCCTCGGGAGCGGCCCTTCACCCTGCGGGGCCCGCCAGGGCCGCGGCGATGGCCCGGGCGGTGGTGCGGGTCGCGTCCAGCCAGCTCCGGGCCAGGGGGTCCAGGGTCACCACCCGGCCGCCGATCTCGGCGGCCACCGCCTCCGCCGGCGCCCGGGGGAACCCCCGCTGGGCGAAGACCACCCGGACCCCCTCGGCCCGGGCGGACTCCACCAGGGCGACCAGCCCCCGGGGACCGGGCATCTTCCCCTCGTGCTCGATCGCCACCTGCTCCAGGCCGTAGTCCGCGGCGAAGTGCCCCCACGCCGGGTGGACCACCAGGAAGCGGCGGCGCTCCAGGCCGGAGAGCTCCCGGCGGATCTCGGCGTCCAGGGCGTCGATCTGCGCGAGGAGCGACTCCAGCCGCGCCCGGTACGCCGGCGCCCCCTCCGGGTCCAGCTCCGCCAGGGCCTCCGCCACAACCCCCGCGGCGGAGCGCATCCGCCGCGGCGACGTCCAGACGTGGGGATCCCCGGTCCCGCCGTGGTGGTCGTGCGCATCGTGGGCCGGCTCGCCCGATGTCGGGACGGTTCCATTACGTGTAGGGGCGGACCTTGCGTCCGCCCGCGGCGAGTGTTCCGTCGGGGGGGATGGATCACGGGAGGAGGCAAGCTCCTCCCCTACAGGCTCTTGGGGTGCACCTGCAGGCTCGTAGGGTGCGCCTTGGCGCACCGGATGGCGCAGGCTCATGTCCACCACCCGCACCCCCGGGTTCCGCTCCAGGGCCGGCAGCACGTGACGCCGCTCCACCAGGAACCCCGGGTGCCCCACCAGCACGTACACCTCCGCCCGGGCCAGGGCCACCATTTGCCGGGGCGTGGGCGCGAAGGTCTCCTCCGTGCTGCCGGGGGGCATCAACACCTCCACCGCGACCCGCTCCCCCC
>JBKHJP010000115.1:0-11850 GCA_046538065.1 Thermoanaerobaculia bacterium
AGCGTCTCGTCATGCAGCAGCACCCGGTCATCGGGGGAGCCACCCTGGACCGCGACATCGAGAGCTTCCCGGGGCACACCTTCCTGAGCATGGCAGCCACGATCGCCTACCAGCATCACGAGCGATGGGACGGATCGGGCTACCCGAGAGGTCTCGCCGGCGACCAGATCGCGCTGGCGGCCCGCATCGTCGCCCTCGCCGACGCCTACGACGCGATCACGGCTCAGCGGCCCTATGAGGACGCTCGATCGCACGCGGAAGCGGTGGAGCGGATCACGCAGGACGACGGAACCCACTTCGACCCGCAGGTCGTGGATGCCTTTCTGCACTGCGAGAGGGATTTCGACCGGATCCGCCGGGGGAGCCCGGTCTCCGGAAGGGCCACGGGCTCCGGGCTCACCCCGGACCTCCTCAAGTGGCCGCTGCCGCGGCCGTCGGGTCTGTCCATCGGTCGGCCAGAGCGCGCTGCCGCGGAGAGCTGAAGCCGGCCGGGGCGGAGACGGAAGAGCCGCCGATCAGGCACACGCCGTCGATCGGCGGCTCCGGGTAGGCCTTCCGAATCGCCAGCCAGTCGTGCCACGCGTCGGCCTCGCCCAAGGGTGAAGGTGAGGGGGTGGTTCGTCATGAGACACCTCTCCTCTGCGGCTGCACCGCAGCCCGGAGCCGCTCGTGCGCGTTCCTCAGGGTCCATCCCCGCGTGTGCGGGGAAGCCGGCGGCTCGTCGCGGTAGTGGCCGTTCAGGAGGGGTCCATCCCCGCGTGTGCGGGGAAGCCCGTGCGGTCGGCCGGCTCGTGGGTCCGGGCGTGGGTCCATCCCCGCGTGTGCGGGGAAGCCGCGTGCGGGATGCCCTTCCCGCGGCGGGCGTACGGTCCATCCCCGCGTGTGCGGGGAAGCCCTGGAACAGCCCACCACCGGAGACCACGTCGCGGGTCCATCCCCGCGTGTGCGGGGAAGCCTCAAAACCAGCACCAATTCCGTTACCACTAGAGGGTCCATCCCCGCGTGTGCGGGGAAGCCGCCGACCTGGGGCACACGGTCGACAACAGGCACGGTCCATCCCCGCGTGTGCGGGGAAGCCCCGCCCAGCGGGGGGGTCCGGGCCACCTTCACGGGTCCATCCCCGCGTGTGCGGGGAAGCCCCGCAACCCATTGCGGGGGACCGCCGCAACCCAGGTCCATCCCCGCGTGTGCGGGGAAGCCGACGCGCGACGTCATCCGGGGGAGGAGCTGTGGGGTCCATCCCCGCGTGTGCGGGGAAGCCGGAGATGCGGCCTCCGTGGCACGGCTACCGGAGGTCCATCCCCGCGTGTGCGGGGAAGCCAACGTCCGCACCCTCCAGGTGACAACCGCGCAGGGTCCATCCCCGCGTGTGCGGGGAAGCCTCTGCGACATTGTTTCGCACCCGGCCGGGCCTCAAGCCATTGTCGCACGTCGGGCCGTGGCCGCTGAGGGGCGAAGCTGTGCGCCCCCTACTCAGATCTGGGGTTCAGTCGGGTCGGCGAGGAGCGCCTGGACCAGGCTCCAGGTCAGGTGGGTGTCGCCGGCGGCGCGATGGGCGGTGGTGGGGACCGGGATGCCTTCCGTCCGGCACGCGCCGCGGAGGGAGGTGCTCATCCCTCGGAGGGTGCGGTAGCGTTCCAGCACGCACCCCCACCGGAGCCGCGGGAGCTCGACGCCGTGGCGCCACGCCGTGAGCTGGAGGCTCAGGCGGTCGAAGGCCGCGTTGTAGGCCAGCAGCGTTCGTCCCTCCAGGATCCGGAGGAGCCGGGGGAGGACCTGACCGAAGCCGGGGGCACAGGCCAGGGCCGCCTCGTCCAGGCCGTGGATCCGGACCGCTGCCGGCTCGGGTGGTTCCTGGGGGCGGACGAGCGATTCGAAGGCCAGCCGACCCGCGGCGTCCCGCACCGCCACCTCCACCACCTCCCGGGCCGCGCCCAGGCCGGTGGTCTCGGTGTCCAGGACGCACCAGTCGTCACGGCTCCGGAGGGACCACCACCAGGTGGGGTCGCTCGCCCCGGAGCTGCTCTTCGAGCCGCTGGGCCGTCTCCTCATCCACGTCCCTCCGGGCCATGTAGACCCCGTCCACCCGGACCAGGTCGTTGCGCGGCACACCCAGGGCCCGGACGCGCTGGCCGCCGGGAAGCTTCGGGTCCGGCCACGTCATGAGGACGGACTGCTCCTCGGCGTCCTTCTCGAACCAGTCCACCATCACCTGCCAGACCCGCTCGCGGATACCCTTGTTCATCCGCGGGGCGGTGTAGACGCCCGGGGCGATTTCGCACATGCACGAGGCGAGGAAGCCCCGGTAGCGGTCCGGGACGTTACGCGTCACTACCACCGTCATCGGCATCGAAGAGCTCCTTGATGCGGCCGATCATCTCCACGATCACCCGCTCGCGCCGGAACGTGTCGCCCGCCCGGTAGCGGACCGCCCGCTCGATGGGCCCACGCTTCTCGCGCAAGACCTCGCCCGCGGCGGAGAAGGCCACCGGTAGCAGCACCGAGTCCCGGAAGAGGTCGGAGACGTCCAGCACGAACGACTGCCCCGGGTCCTCGTGGATGAAACCGAGCTGGGGGATGGTGCCGGTGACCGCCACGGCGGTGAGCGCCAGGCCCTCGACGGCGCTCGCGGCGTGGTTGATCGCCTGGTTCACGACGTCGGCGCTCTCCGGCTTCCCGCGGTCGTAACGTCTCCCGCGCCAGGGCACGCCGTACTCGGCGGCGAGCTGCCGGTAGATCTCCTTCATCCGCGAGCCCTCGATTCCGCGCAGGGCGTCCAGGTCGCGCACGTCGGTCGGCTCGCCCATCCTCCACTCGAACATCCTCCGGGCGATGCGCGTGCGCTCGTCCGGGTCCGCCCAGGCGGTGGCCTGGCGGCGGGCCCGGCGGGCGCTGTCCGGTCCGGCGGGGAGCGAGGCGTAGAAGCGCACGCCGTCCTGTCCGGTGAAGACCAGGCCCGTCCCGTGGCGGTGGAGGAGGCGCAGGCTGTCGTGGGTGACTGTCGTGCCGGGCTGAAGCACCAGGCAGGACGCCATCTGGAACGGGATGGCGTAGTCCCCGGGGCCCACCTCGTCGTCGCCCGCCGTCACGAATCGCAGCGTCCCGGACTCCACGTACAGGTTGCCGCGGCGCAGCCACACGACCCCGTGCCGGTCGGCCTGGGGGATCCGCGCGGTTTCGAGACCGAGGCGCCCCTTGAGCATCCGCCTACTCCGGGGCGCGCAGCAGGAGCATGCCGAAGCCGAAGGCGCGGTGCCGGCCGACACCGCGGGTGAGGAGGTCGAGGAAGCGCTCGCCGTCGGCCACGGTGAGGGTGCCCTGGAGGGTCGCATCCGGGCGCTGGAGCACGTGGGAGGTGCGCTTCGGCTCGTGGGTTTTCCGCACCAGCCGGGTCCGCTGGAACCGCGTGAGGCGGGCGCTCTCCAGCTCCGCGGCGCCGGCCAGGCGGTGGGCGAGCCAGTGCCGGAACGCCTCCTCCCGGCTGATCCCTTGGTCCGGCTCGTTGGCCAGGAATCGCCGGTGCTCCCAGGCGTCGACCTCCCGGCCGCGGGAGTACTTCTGGGTGCCGCCGTCCTTGCCCCGGACGGTCCGCGCGCTGGCCAGCCGGACCACGGGGCAGAGGCGCACCTCGAAGCCGAGGCGCCGGCCGGGCTGGAAGCTCTCCGGCATGGGTTTGACCGCGAACGCCTCCCAGTCCGTGGCGCGGTAGGCCTCGGGAGGGGCGTACGACGCCGCCCGCTCCCGGAGGGCTTCCTCGTCCAGGGCCGAATACCCCAGCACCTCGACGTTTCGGGCCCACTCCCTCGTGACCCGGAACGGCTGGACGGTGCCCTCCTGGAACAGGGCGGCGAGCTGGTCGTGGACCAGGTAGCCGGAGTCGTCCTGGTCTCTCCGCAGGCGCCGCTCCTGGGCCAGGGCGGCGAGGCGCGGCGCGGCCAGGAGCAACCGGCCCATGTGGAGCCGGGCGGCGGGGACAGGCTCAGGAAGGGCCATGGGCCACCTCCTCCCGCGGGATCCGGGCGTGCCAGAAGGGGCTCCGGCCGGCGTGGAGCTGGTTCTGCCAGTCCCGGCGATCGCTCACCGCCACCTCCCGGCCGCCCTCGGGTGGCGCAGGCTCACCCTCCTTGGGCCACCAGGCCGAGAACCACCCGGCCTCCTCGTCCGCCCGGGGATCCAGGCTCGCTGCCCTGAGCGCCTGGTAGAGGCTGTCCGTCTCCACCCGGCTCTCGAGCACGGGGCGTGACGGCAGGCAGACTTTCCGCCCCAGGAAGAGGGGGCGCTCCGGGGCTTGGAGCGCTTCCTCGACGTCGTCCAGGGTGGGCTCCTCATCGGCCGGCTTGAGCTCGACCGCTACGGTCATCACGGCGTTCGCCCAGTAGTGGCGGTAGCGGATGTGGGTTCCCACCGAAGCGGTCCCGCCGCCCCGGGTGACCGCCTCGCCGCGGGTCGTCCAGCCCTGGCGCAGGAAGTCCTGGCTGAGGTCGACGGTCTGGTAGTCCACGATCTCGGTGCCCCGCCGGTCGCAGCGGGCCGCAAGGCGCAGCCGGTCCTGGAGCCGCTGCAGACGGTTCGCCTCCCGGTGCTCGAAACCCAGGGCGTTGGCCAGGAGGCCGGTCACCATGGACGCCCCGGGGTGCGGCTCGGTCACGCCGCGCTGGTCCACCATCACGCCGCCGAAGCTCATGAGAGGGGCGTCCAGGCGGAGGATCAGGAAGGGCCGGCGCGCCATCACCCCTCCTGGACCTGGGCGGCGGCCCAGGCGGCCACGTTCGGCAAGTCGGTGCGCTCGTCGGCCAGGGCGATCAGCTCTTCCGGGGCCTCGACGGCGGCGAGGCGCCGGGCCGTATCGCGCCCGTACATGGAGTCCATCTCTTCCAGGTGCCGGGCCAGGGCGGCGTAGGCCCCCCGGAGGAGGCCGTTGCCGTTGGCCGGAACGCCGTCCAGGAAGGCGTTCGCCAGGGTCCGCGGCTGGCTGTCGCCGCTCTCGGCCAGGACCGCCAGGGAGCGCGCGTAGGGGGCCGTGGAGCCCAGTTTCGCCCCGGGGGTCACCCGGGTCACCAGGTGGACCAGCCGTCGGGCCACCTCGCCGGCCAGGGCGCGGTCGGCGCTCTGCCAGTCGGTGCGCTGGGCACCCGTGAGGTTCGAGACCAGGAGGGGCACGTCCACCACCACGTAGCCGTAGTAGAGCCCGGACGTGAGCTCCGCCGTGTTGATGTGGCCGCTGCCGGTCTCCTCCGGGCCCTGGAGGTCGTCCACGGCGGAGAAGTAGTCCGTCTCGAAGGCACCGGGATGGACGGTGAAGGCGTGGGCCACGTGGACCGCGGCGTCGCACCGGGCCAGGACGTCGCCGGTCACCATGCGCCCGAAGAGGGCGGCGTCCAGGCCGGCGCCGGGGCCGATGCCATCGGCCAGGGCCTCCAGGTTCTTCCGGAGCTCCTTCAGGCGCTTCTTCACCGCCTCCCCGGCCTCCTTCGCGCTGGATGCCTCGCCCGCCGCCTCCCGGGCCAGGGAGAGGAGGTAGTCCACCTCCGGCCGCCCGATCACCGTGACCTGCTCCGTACGCAGCTCAGCCCGGGCGCCCTCCTCCTCGCCGCCCTCGGCTTTGGCCTTGGCCTCGGCCTTGGCAGCCTGCTTGGCCTTGCCCTCCGGCAGCACGAAGTCGATGAGCTCGCTCACCACGGTCTGGGCCACCTCGGCGTCGACGCCCTCCTCGACGAGGGGGTCGAACAGGTGGTGCTCGAAGGTGCGCCGGGAACGCACCGACATGGGGACGCGCTCGCCGTCCACCTCGATCCGGTCGAGGGCGTGCTCGTCGTCGGCCCGGCGCCAGTGGCGCTTCAGGCACTGGGACGAGATCCGGACCCGCTCGGAGCCACCGAAGGGGATCCGCTTGGCGAAACCCACGTCGTCACGGTTGAGGAGCGACGCGGGGTAGGAGGTCAGGGTGTGGAGCTGGAGGAATCGGGGCACGGCGTGTCTCCTTTGGGCAGCGGTCAGCGGCGGAGATTGGCGTAGTAGTCGAGGGCGATGCGGCGGCGGATCTTGTGCTCCCACGTCGAGCCGTCGTCGAGGACGAGCAGGGCGAAGTCGGTCCAGTCGAGTCGGGTGCCGCGGCTGGCGAGGAGGTGGGCGATGGGGCGCACCAGGCGGAGCAGGGCCTCGCCCCGGGCATCGAGGAGCCGGAGCACTCGGGCTTCCGAGACCGGCCGGTCGGTTTCGGACCGTCCGGCGAGGGCCCGCCCCAGGGAGACCCCGCCCGTGTGGTGGCCCTCCATCTCCGCCATCCCGCCCAGGATCGTCGTCCAGCGCCGCTCCAGGTCGTCACGCTCGGGATGGTCGGCGGAGGGCAGCAGGCCCGCGGGATCCAGGTGGCGGACCGCGACCTTCCAGAAGGCCGGGCCTCCCACGTCCCCGGGACGCGAGCGCCGGAGGGCGGCGACGTCCCCCGGCGGGATCTGCCAGGACTCGCTGTGGTCCAGCTCCCAGCCGATCTGCCGGACGGCCTTGCGGATCCTCTCGGAGCGGCTCTCCGTGCGGCCGGTCGATCCAGCGGGCGCCCTCGACTCCGGCGCTGCGGGTTCAGGCTGCGTCATCGGTGGTTTCCTCCGAGTCGTCGCGGGTGAAAGCGCCCTTCAGGAGCTTGCGGGCGAGGGCGTGGAAGAACAGCCGGGAGCGGGCCTCGGCCCGGAGGCCGGTGGCCTCGGCCTTGGGGGCCGCCTCCGTGGCGTGGTCGAACTGCGCTCTGGCCAGCTCGAAGAGGCGGTAGTCCCAACGACGGTTGGCCTCCTCGGGCGGGAGGTCCGCCGCGTCCCACAGGTCCTCGAAGAAGACGGCGTCCACCGCCCGGTCGAAGCGCTCCGTCCACGGCGACATCCTCCGGTCGCGGAAGTCGAGGCGGTCCTTGCCCCCCTGAAGCAGGCTGCACAGGGCCCGGTGGAGGACGTCGCGGCGGGCGACGCCGGCCTGGCGCACCCGCGCCTCGGCGAGGTTGCCCAGGCCATTTTCCTCGTCGTCGGACAGGAGCCGGGACCGGGCCTTGGGCGGCACCGGAATCACCCGCCGGTGGTAGCCCTCCGTCTGCCCCTGGCCCCGGACCAGGACCTCGGCGATGAGGACCGGCTCCGGGCCGTCCTCCTCCCGGATCTCGAGCGCCGGCTTGCGGGGGTACTCACCGCCGAAGAGGATGCGCGTCAGCCGCTGGTAGTCGAAGCCGCTCCCGGAGACGGTGAGGGCCTTGCCGTCGGCTCCCACGGGCATCCAGATGTCTCCCGTATCGCCGTTGGCGTGCTTCGCGTCGAGGAAGGGAGCCTGGGTGTTGGTGCGCCGACACTCCAGGCGGCCCCGTCCGTCGTCCACCAGCCGCACGCGGCGGCAGACCTCGATGAAGAAGGGGTCGCACCCGGTGAGCGCCCGGCTGGACTCCTTGGCCCCGTCCCAGGGCGGAAGCCAGAGGAGGGCCAGCCCGCCCTCCTCCGGGTAGCCGTAGTCTTCTCCGGTGAGCTCCGGCCGGGTGTCCAGCCACACCTGGACGTCCCGGGCGAAGCGGTCCGGCCAGGCCGTGGACGGGGCGAAACCCACGCACGGCCGGCTGGAGAACCCCCCGTTCATCCGGGCGATGCCGTAGTTGCCCCGGCCCAGGAACCCTTGCATGGTTTGCAGGGTCACCAGCGTATAGACCCACAGCTCCGGCTCGGGGTGGGCGATGCGCCGGGTCTTGACGTCGTGGTTCCGGGCGACCAGGAGGACGTCCATGTCGTCCGGAAAGACCGTCGGGTCCTTGTAGCCCTGGAGGTCGCCTTCCGGGACCGGGTTCTGGAAGAACGCCGGCTTCGAGAGGTCGTCCACCCGGAGGTGCCAGGCCTCCCCTCCCGCCTCCGCCGTGAGCTCCAGCAGGGCGGCCCGCCAGGCGTCCTCCGAGAGGGTCAGGTCATCCGAGCCCCGCCGGTGGGCCACCAGCGCGGCGAGCTGCACGAGGAAGGCGTGCCAGGCGTGGCCCTGGTGGGCCTGGAGCCGTGGGAACTGGATCGCCTCGCCGGTCCCCAGGCGGGCGAGCACCCCGGGCAGGGTCTCCAGGGCCGGCTCGCGTCCGAGACACTGGACGGTCAGAAGGGGGTCCGAGAGCAGGCCGAAGTCTCGGTCTTGGGTCATCGTTCGCCTCCGCCCAAGGTGACCTGGCCCGATGGATTCATTTCCCGGACTCCTCTGCGGGGCGCACGCCCCACCGGTCGTACCGGAATGGACACGGGCCGTAGGAAAAGGTGAAGGCGTCGCCGTCCGGGGTGACCCCTTCAGCCGCGTCCACGTCGGCTGGTACCCCCCGCGTCCAGTAGTCCGGGAGGGCCAGCTCCGTGATCCGTTCTCCGAAGGGGCTCGTGACCGGCGGGTCGAAGCGCGCCAGGCGGTCGTCTTCGCCCAGGCGGGTGGCGATGTCGGGCTTGTCCTCGCGGCGGGGAAAGGGTGCGTCCGAGAAGTTCTTGTCGCGGCGCAGGCGGTTCAGGCCGGCCTTGCGTCCTTCGGCGAGGTGTTTTCCCGTCAGGTGCTGCTCATGGCGTTCCCAGGCAGCTCCCCCCTCCTCTACGAGTCCGGCCAGCACCTCCGGGTGGGTCGCCCGCTCCACCAGGCGCCGGTTTTGGGCCGGCAGGTCGAGCTCCGGGTCTTCCACCAGGGTCCGCCACGTGGCCTCCAGGACTCTCAGGTCCTCGTACACCGTGCCCAGGCCGTGGGGACCGCGCGCCTCGCCGTCACTCCGGATGAGCGTCGCCAGGTCCCGCTCCTCCGGGACCAGCACCACCACCCGGGCGGTCTCGTACCCCGCGGGGCGGTCCGCGCGGCGGTGGCGGTGGAGCCGGCCGATGCGCTGGAGGAGGACGTCCAGGGGTGCGAGGTCGGTGATCAGGAGGTCCGCGTCCAGGTCCAGGCTCTGCTCGATGGTCTGGGTGGCCGCGACCACGCAACCGCCGGTCGGGCGGTTCCGGCCGAAGGCCTCCTCCACGGCCCGGTCCAGGCGCTTGCGGTCCGGGGCCGCGAAGCGGGCGTGGTGGGGCGCCGGGAGCTCGTTGCAGCGGAACAGGAGACGGTGCTCCTCCCCGGCCAGGGCCTCCAGCTCCGCCTGGAGCGCGCGGCAGCCTGCCACGGTGTTCCGGACGACGGCGACTCGTGCGCCCTCCCGGGCCGCCCGGAGGGCCCGGTCCGCCACCTTCTCGGGGGCCTCCATCCAGGGCACCCGTTCCACGAGGACCCGCTTCGGCTCCGGTCGCCCCTCGACGGGCAGGAGCTCCGGCGCCTTCCCGGCGACGGACACGGACAGGGCCGGGTAGGGGAGGTCCACCGCGTCGGCGAGAGGAGGGGGCTTCGCCTTCGCCCGGCGCCCCGGCGGGGCCAGCAGGCGTGTGCGCGCCCCCGCCCCGAGGGTGGCCGACATCAGGAAGGCGTGGCCCCCCGCCGCCACGTGCTGGTCCAGCGCCCACTCCAGGAGGCGGTTCATGTAGAGGTCCGACGCGTGGACCTCGTCCACCACCAGCAGGTGGCGGAGAAGCGCGCTGGCCCGCAGGTGGGCGTGGGGAAGGGTCAGGGTCGAGAGGAGCACCTGGTCGATGGTGCCCACCACCACCGCGCCCGCCAGGTAGCGCTTGCCGTGCTCGGCCGCCCAGCCCCGGTCGCGGAGGCGCCGGGCTGGATCGTCGAACCACTGGACCTGGAACCCGGGGAGGCGCCGGCCCTCGTGCTCGTCCACCCGCAGGTAGCCCGGCACGGCGAGGACCACCGGGGGCCTCGATCCCTCCGGGAAGGCGGCCTGGACCGCCCGGACCACCCGGCCGTGGATCTGGGTGGCCGCCGTCCGCGTGGGGAGGGCGAAGTAGAGCCCGTCGACCCGGCCGTCGTGGAAGAGCCGGAAGAAGTGGGCCACCGCCGCCTCCGTCTTGCCGGAGCCGGTGGCGGCCTCGAGGACCACGACGGAGCCCTCCTCCGGGCGGGGCAGCTCCAGGACCTTCCGCTGGGCCGGGCGGGGCTCGGCATCCGGCTCCGGCCATTCGCCCCGGGCCCACTCGTAGGCCGGAAGCGCCGGTCCCAGGGAGCGGCGAGCGGGAGCGGCGTCCAGTCCCAGGCGCGCCAGGGCTTCTCGGCTCCGTTCCCTGGCGAAGGCCATGCGGTCCCCGTCGCCCTCTCCGGTGAAGGGGAAGAACCGCTCCGAGTCGGACCCGATCCAGTCGGCGAGCATCAGGAGACCCGCCCAGGCGTGCTGGAACGCAGGTGCTTCCGGAAGGGAGTCTGCCTCGGGTGCCCAGGCCTCGGGGAACCAGGTCCGGGTGCGCTCGGTCAGGGCGGCGACGCCGGCGATGGGGTCCCGGCCGTCGTAGACCTGCCACCAGTGCGGCAGGACCGGAACGTCGGGGTCCACGGGCGTTCCGTGGTGGCTGAAGGTGGCGGCGAGGAGCTCTTCGATACCCTCGCTCCAAGTGACGAGCTCCCGGGCGCGCAGAGCGTCGCGGAGCTCGCCGCGGCGCTCGTACCTGCGCCGGGCGAGGAGCAGTCCGAGAATCTCCGAGAGGTGACCGGCCCGGAACGGGGGCCTGGGGAGGGCGCGGTTCTGGAACCCGTTGTTGTGCTTCCCGGCGTCGTGGAGGGCGGCGAGGGTGGCGAGGCGCGACACCTGGGAGCGGGAGAGCTCGCGAAGACCCCCGAGGGCGGCCAGGCGCGGCCCGAGGATCGTCCCTTCCAGGAGCGCCTCGGCACACGCGGCCACGTCCACCGAGTGGTCCTCCAGCGGATGCCACGCCACCACCTCCCCGTCGCGCTCCTCCAGCTTGGCCCAATAGCCGGTGGGGTGGCCTTTCATCGGGGCGCGGTCCTTCGGCGACGAGAGCGGGATCCAGGTCGCGACCGGCGAGAAGCGAAGGCTGCGGCCCGCGGGGAAGGCCAGCCACCCGAGTTCTTCTCGACGGAAGCCGCTGGACGTTCGATCGAGGTCTGCGTCATCGTCAGAATGGACACTAACCGTGCGTGAAGGTTGAGAAGAGTTTAGGCGAGAGACCGTGGTGCGCACGAGCTGGTGACCAGCCCACAAACCGAGGGTGGCTTGCAGCCGGGGTCATCCCCGTGTGTGCGGGGAAGCCGAGCTCGCCGCCCGGGAGCAGGCGCGGCTGACGGGTCCATCCCCGCGTGTGCGGGGAAGCCCTCCGGTCGCCCCGCTCTCGCGCCTCCAGGTAGGGTCCATCCCCGCGTGTGCGGGGAAGCCACGACGCCGGAGAAGGTGGCGAAGTCGTCGGCGGGTCCATCCCCGCATGTGCGGGGAAGCCTCCAACAAGCGTCTCTGGCGAGCGCTACGGGAGGAAGAGAGCGCGAGTAGTCTGGCGCCAGCGGTGTGCCCACGAGGTGCGGTCCTACGCAGCCGCCCCGTTTTAGTCTACCGCTCCGTTCTGCCGCTCCGACTTCGCCACTCCCGAAGCGGCGATAGCACCAGGCTTCCGGCGCGGCTAGGACTGGCCGCCGAACCGCTGGGATTCCCACCGCCCGGCTTGCCGCGCCCCCCTTCCTTCAATCCGGTGGGCGCCTGATGGGGGCACGGGTGCAGTTCGTCTCCAAGCTCGCCAAGGCGACGGAGGGCGTCTTCCAGCTCAAGACCGACGGGTGGGACGGATACCCGTATGCGGTGCGGCAGCACCTCGGACACCGCGTGGACTACGCTCAGCTCATCAAGGAGTTCGGCCAGGATGCCGAAGGTCAGCGGCGGTACAGCCCGCCGGCATAATAGGACCGAGGCTCGCTATCTGATCCGGTTCCCCGACCCGGAGCGCGTCTGCACCTCCCACGTCGAGCGGCTGAACCTCGACGTTCGGATGAAGTGCCGTC
>JBKHJP010000116.1:0-11831 GCA_046538065.1 Thermoanaerobaculia bacterium
GCCGCCTGAACATGTCCGCAGAATTCGGACATCCTGGGGAGTAAGCCACTAAGGTATGTCTCTTCGAGGCGGTCCTTGAACCAATCCTGGAAATGGAACTCCTTGTCTTTCCGGCTTTCCCGCTCGATGAGCACGCCGGACTCGATGGCCTCGACACAGGCCGTGAAGACCTGGTGGGCTCGCGTCGGCATTTAGCTTTCCACGTTCGTCCAGACTTGCAGCTCGCACGAAGGGTGTCCTGTTCCCACTGATCCTACCGGGGGCGAGGAATGCAGGCAAACAGCCTGGCGTCGATCGCTACGCGCGGCGGCTCCCCTCCTCCGCCGCCCGGTGGACCTCCGCCAGGCGGGTGCGGACGGCCTCCAGGGCCTGCGGGTCCGGGGACGGCTCCGGAGTGTCGTCCGTCGCCTCCCGGAGGGTCCGGATGTGGTCCCGGTAGGCGGCGAGGCGCTCGCGGGCCTCGGCCAGGGGGGTCGCCAGGTCGGGATGGGCCAAGCGCTCGGCGATCTCCGGGACGGCTTCCAGGTTGTGGCAGACCGGGAGGAGGTCGCAGCCCGCCTGGAGGGCGGCGGCGGCCCGGTCCGGGAGGTCGCCCCAGGGGTCGAGGGCCTGCATCTCCAGGTCGTCGGCGACGGCGACGCCGGTGAAGCCCAGGCGCTGTCGGAGGAGGCGGCCGGCCACGGCGGGCGAGACGCTCGCCGGGCGGCCGTCGGGGTCCAGGCCCGGGTAGACGGCGTGGGCCACCATGACGGCGCCGGCGAGGCCCCCCAGGGCGGCGAAGGGCTCGAGGTCGGGGCCCAGGGCGTCCGCCCCCGCCTCCACCAGGCCCGCCTCGAAGTGGGTGTCCCCCCGGGAGGGGCCCAGGCCCGGGAAGTGCTTGAGGCACCCGGCCACGCCGGCCTGGTGCAAGCCCTCCAGGAAGGCCCGGGCCCGGGGGATCACCTCCTCCGGCCGGCCGCCGAGGTAGCGCCCGTCCAGGGCGTTGCCGTGCTCGGCGTGGTCCAGGTCCACCACCGGGGCGAAGTCGGCGTCGAAGCCGAAGAGGCGGAGGGAGTCCCCCACGGCGCGGCCCGCCCGGCGGGCGAGCTCCGGGTCCGCCCCGGCCAGGGCGGAGGCCGCCGGGGCCGGGCCCACCAGGCCGGCGAGGCGGTCCACCCGGCCCCCCTCGGCGTCGCAGAAGAGGAGGGCCTCCGGCACCGCCCGGCGGATGGCCGCCACCAGCTCCCGGAGCTGGTCCTCCGCCTCCACGTTGTGGGCGAAGAGGATGACCCCGCCGGGGCGGACCTCCCGGAGGAGGCCCTCGCTCGCGGGGTCGAGGTCTGTGCCGGGGACCCCCACCACGAGGACCTCGCCGGCACCCTGTCGAGGGTCCGGTCCAGGGCTCGTTGCCGCCGTCGCGTCGCTGTCGTTCATTCCCGGAGCTTACCCCGGAGCTCGTGGAGGAGCTCCAGGGCCTGCATGGGGGTCATCCGGTCCGGGTCGGCGTCCCGCAGGCGGGCGATCACCCGCTCCTCCTCGGCGGCGAAGAGGGCGAGCTGGCCGTCCGCCACCCGGCCCCGGGGGCCCCGCTCGCCCCGGGCCAGGCGGGGGGCGCCGGTCAGGTCGTACTCCTGGGCCTCCAGGTTCTTGAGGACCTCCTCCGCCCGGTCCAGGACCGGCGGCGGCAGCCCCGCCAGGCGGGCCACCTGGATGCCGTAGGACTTGTCGGCGCTCCCCGGGACCACCCGGCGGAGGAAGACGATCCGGTCCTCCCACTCCTTGACCGCCAGGGTCCGGTTGACCACCCGGGGCAGGAGCGAGGCGAGCTCGGTGAGCTCGTGGTAGTGGGTGGCGAAGAGGGTCTTCGGCCGGCGCTCCTCGTGGAGGTGCTCGACGATGGCCCAGGCCAGGGAGAGGCCGTCGAAGGTCGCCGTGCCCCGGCCCACCTCGTCCAGGATGACCAGGCTCTGGGGGGTGGCGTGGTGGAGGATGTTGGCGGTCTCGATCATCTCCACCATGAAGGTGGACTCGCCGCGGGCCAGGTCGTCGCTGGCGCCCACGCGGGTGAAGATCCGGTCGAGGACGCCGAGCTCCGCCGCGTCGGCGGGGACGAAGCTCCCGGCCTGGGCCATGAGGGCGATCAGGGCCACCTGGCGGAGGTAGGTGGACTTGCCCCCCATGTTGGGGCCGGTGAGGACCACGATCTGGGCGCTTTCGCCGTCGAGCTCGGCGTCGTTGGGGACGAAGGGCTCGGAGGTGGTGGACTCCACCACCGGGTGGCGGCCCTCCCGGATGACGAGGGGCCCGCCCGGGGGACCCACCCGGGGCTCGGCGTAGCGGTTCCGGACCGCTACCTCGGCGAAGGAGGCCAGGGCGTCCAGGGTCCCCACCGCCGCCGCGGCCCGGGTGAGCTCCGGGCCGGAGCGGACCACGTCGGCCACCAGGCGGCGGAAGTGCTCCGCCTCCAGGGCGAGCTGGCGCTCCTCGGCGGAGAGGATCTGCTCCTCGAGCTCCTTGATCTCCGGCGTGACGTAGCGCTCCGCCCCCACCAGGGTCTGCTTGCGGATGTAGTGCTCCGGCACCAGGTGGGTGTTGGCCCGGGTCACCTCCACGTAGTAGCCGAAGACCTTATTGAACCGGATCTTGAGCGAGCCGATCCCGGTGGCCTCGCGCTCCCGGGCCTCCATGGCCAGGATGTGGCGCTTCGAGTCCCGGGCGAGGGACCGGAAGCGGTCGAGCTCCTCGTCCACGCCCTCGGCGATCACCCCGCCGTCCGCCAGGCTGGCGGCGGGCTCCGGCTCCAGGATCCGGGAGAGCTCCGCCGCCAGGGGGGCCGCCGTCTCGGTGCCGGCGAGCTCGGACAGGAGCTCCGAGGGCGAGCCGTCCACCTCCGCCAGCAGCGCCGGCAGCTCTTCCAGGCTGCCCCGGAGGGTCGCCGCCTCCCGGGGGGTGAGGGACCCCAGGACCGCCCGGGAGAGGAGGCGCTCCAGGTCCCCCACCCGGGCCAGGCGTTCCCGGAGGCGCTCGCGGAGCGGGGTGTCCTCCACCAGGGCCCGGACCGCCGCCAGGCGCCGGCCCACCGCCTCCGGGTCCCGGAGCGGCCGGCGGAGCCAGTCCCGGAGGGTGCGGCCGCCGGGGGCGGTGGCGGTCCGGTCCAGGACGGAGACGAGGGTGCCCTTCCGCCCCCCCTCCCGGAGTGTCCGGAAGACCTCCAGGTTGGCGAGGGTCGTGGGGTCCAGGACCAGCCGGTCGTCACCGAGCCGGACCGAGAGCTCCCGGACGTGGTCGAGCTCGCTGAGCTGCGTCTCCCGGGCGTAGGAGAGCGCCGCGGCGGCGGCGCGGACCGCCGGCTCCCCGTCGTCCAGGCCGAAGCCCCGGAGCGTCGCCACCCGGAGCTGGCGCTGGAGGAGGTCGGCGGCGCGCTTCGTGTCCGGCCAGCGGTCGGGGCCCAGGGGCGAGGCGCAGACCCCCTCCCCCTCGATCCAGCCGGCGAGCTCTTCTGGCAGAGCGTCCGCCCCGGCGCCGTCGCCACCGCCCTGGTAGACCACCTCCCGGGGGGCGAGGACCCGGAGGTCGTCGATCCCGGCCTGGGGGCCGGCCCAGCGCCGGACGAAGAAGCGCCCGGTGGAGACGTCCAGGAAGGCGGCGGCGCCGGCCTCGCCGTCCCAGGCCACGGCGGCCAGGAGGTTCTCCTCCTTGCCCTCCAGGAGCTCCGGCTCGGACAGGGTGCCGGGGGTGACGACGCGGGTGACCTCCCGGCGGACCAGGCCCTTGGCCTCCGCCGGGTCCTCCACCTGGTCGCAGATGGCCACCTTGTGCCCGGCCTCCACGGCCTTGCCCAGGTAGACGTCCAGGGCGTGGTGGGGCACGCCGCACATGGGGACCTCGCTGTCGCGGCCCTTGTGCCGGGCGGTGAGGGTGACCTCCAGGACCGGCGCGGCGGTCTTGGCGTCTTCGAAGAAGAGCTCGTAGAAGTCCCCCATACGGTAGAAGAGGAGGGCGTCCGGGTGCTCCGCCTTGACCTCCAGGTAGTGGCGGAGCATGGGGGTGAGCTGGGTGGTCGCCTCCTTGGGGGGCATGGAGGGTGGAGTGTAGCGAGGGCTCGCTGGAATCCACAAGGAGAGGTGGGCGCCGTGCTGCACCGGGAGTGGGTCGTCACGGACGGGAGCCCCCCGCCCCGGAGGAGGCCGGGGGCGGGCCGGGCTACGGACCGGCGCCCGCAGGTCGGACGGTGTTCCGTATGGCGGGCGCCTCGGCTCGGAAGCTGTTGCCCCGGATCGGTCGACCCTTCGGCTACGCTCAGGGCGGGCCCTTCGGCGCCGCTCAGGGCGGGCGCAGAGCTCGGCCGCTTCGCGCGCTCGCGCGGGTCGGACGGTGAGGCCCTGGATGAAGGTCACCGGTTCGGCGGAGCGGCCGCTTCGCGCGCTCGCGCGGGTCGGACGATGTTGCGTACGGCGCTCGCCTCGGCTCGGCCCTCCCGCGGCCGGTGGGGTGTCCGCGGGGTCGGTGGCCCGGGTCGGGCCTCGACGTCCTGCGCCCGGCACGCCCCCGGCCTCCTCCTGCCCCCCGGCTGCCGTGGCGTTGTGGCTTCGGTCGGTCCCCCGGGCCCGCCGCCTTGTTTGTCGTTCCGCGCGGAGCGAAGCGGAGTCGAGGAACCTGGGCGGGGGGACGCCTCGGAAGCTGCCGCCCCGGATCGGTCGACCCTTCGGCTAGGCTCAGGGCGGGCCCTTCGGCTCCGCTCAGGGCGGGCGCAGAGCTCGGCCGCTTCACGCGCTCGCGCGGGTCGGACGATGTTGCGCAAGGCGCTCGTTTCGGCTCGGCCCTCCCGCGGCCGGTGGGGTGTCCGCGAGGCTCGTGGCCCGGGTCGGGCCTCGACGTCCTGCGCCCGGCCCGCCCCCGGCCTCCTCCTGCCCCCCCGGCTGCCGTGGCGTTGTGGTTTCGGTCGGTCCCCCGGTCCGGGCGCTTCGTTTGTCGTTCCGAGCGGAGCGAAGCGGAGTCGAGGAACCTGGGCGGGGGGACGCCTCGGAAGCTGCCGCCCCGGATCGGCCGACCCCGCCACCTCCAGGCCTCGCGGTGGCAGGGGACCCGCCGGGCCGGCGGAGCCCGGGCGGCGGAAATGCACCACAGCCGACCAGAGGGCTTCGGGGCCGCCCCCGGAGCGGAACCCCCGGACCCGGCCCGGGCGGGACCCCGGCCTCCTCCGGGGTGGGGGCGGCCTATACTGGCGACGCCATGCGCCTCCTCCTCGCCCTGGACGCCGGCTCCCCCACCGTGAGCGTGGCCGTGGGGCCCCCGGGGGAGCCCCGGGTGGAGCGGTCGGTGGAGATCCGCCGGTCTTCGGAGCGGCTCCTGGAAATGGTCGACGAGTGCCTGCGGGAGGTGGGAGCGGAGCTCCGGGAGCTCGACGGCGTGGTCGCCCTCCGGGGGCCGGGGAGCTTCACCGGGCTGCGCGTGGGCCTGGCCACAGCGCTCGGGTTCCACCAGGCCCTGGAGCTGCCGGTGGCGGCGGTGCCGACCCTGGAGGTGCTGGCGCTCCACGGCGTGCTGCGGGCCCGGGGAGACGGCGGCCCACCCCCCGGCGCCACGGTGGTCGCCGCGGTGGACGCCCTCCGGGGGGAGTGGTTCGTCCAGCCCTTCCGGGCGCCCGGGCCGGCGGCGGCGCCGGAGCCCTTGGACGAGCCGCGGATCGCCGGCCCGCCGGAGGTCCTGGCCCTGGAGCCGGTGGCGGTGGTGGGCTTCGGGGTGCACCGGGTGGCGGAGGCGCTGGCCGAAGCGCCGGCGGGAACGCCCGCCCCCCTCTGGATCGAGCCCGACGCCCTGGCCGCCGACGCCCTCCGCCTGGCGGCGCTCCGGAGCCTCTCGTGGGACGGCCCGGAGCTCACCGCGCCCCTCTACCTCCGCCCGCCGGCCGTCTCGCAGCCCCGGAGGTGATCCCGGCCGCCATGCCCGACTCCACCCGCTCGGCGCCCCCGGTCCCCCGGGGGATCACGATCCGGGAAGCCCGCCGCGGGGACCTGCCCGCGGTGGTGACCCTGGAGCGGGCCTCCTTCGACGACCCCTGGTCCGAGCGCCTCCTGGACGCCGAGCTCGCCCACCGGAGCTCCCTCGCCCTCCTGGCCACCGGAGAGGGGGGCACCGTGCTGGGCTACGCCGCGTTCCGCCGGGCCGCCGACCAGGCGGAGCTGGTGCGGATCGCCGTGGCCCCGGAGGCGCGAAGCCACGGGGTGGGGCGCCGCCTCGTGGAGGAGGGCGTCGAGCGGCTCCGCCGGGGCGGCGTCCGGCGGTGCTTCCTGGAGGTCCGGACCGGGAACGCGGCGGCCCGGAAGCTCTACGCCGGCCTCGGGTTCCGGCGGTTCGGCCTTCGCCGGGCGTACTACGCGGACGGGTCCGACGCCCTGGTCCTGGCGCTCCGGCTCACGCCTCCGGCGGCCGGGTCCTCGTCTTGAAGCCCCCCGGGGCCGGTGGTAACCTTGTCGTCGCCGAGGAAGATGGAACACTTCCGTGAGACCAGATCCAGCGCGGCGCGACCGGCGGGAAACGCCGCACCCGGAGTGGGCGCCCGTTGACTCCCCGGGCTCAATCCCCGTCGTCACGTTCACACCCTCGTTCTATCCCTGTTCCGGCCCGGCGGGACCCGCCGGGCGACATCACCCTTACGCCTGAAGGAGGTCGACCGATGACGGCCGAAGATCACGACGCACTCGTCCGCGAGCTCCTCGAGACCGACTCCGAGTTCCGCCGCCTGTACGAAGAGCACCAGAGCTGCGAGCGGCGTCTCGAGGAGCTCAGCCACAAATCCCTCCTCTCCCAGGACGACGAGATCGAAGAAAAGAAGATCAAGGTCCACAAGCTCGCCTTGAAGGACCGCATGGAGTCCATGGTGCGCGAGCACGACGGAGCCCGCGCCACGGCCTGACCGGCTCCCGGCGGGCTCCGAGACCTGCCCCCCGCGCCCGTGCGATTCGCCCCCGAAGCCTGGCCCTTCGTGCTGCCGTTCGCGGCCCTGTCCGCGGTCCTCTTCGCCCTGCGGCACCCGGGCTGGGGCGCGGCGGCACTGGGCGCGGGTGTGCTCCTCCTGCTCTTCTTCCGCGATCCCCGGCGCCGCTTCCAGGGTTCGGAGGGGGCGCTCCTCTCCGCCGCGGACGGCCTGGTGACCCGGGTGGACCGGGTGGCGGCGCCGGACGTGGGCCCCGGCACGTTCCAGCGGGTCGTGACCTTCCTCTCCGTGTTCGACGTCCACGTCCAGAAGACGCCCGTGGCGGGGCGCGTGGTGGCGGCCCGCCATTCCCCGGGCCGCAAGGTCGCCGCCTTCCGCCACGAGGCCGGGGACGTGAACGAGCAGCGCCTGACGGTGATCGAGACGGCGGCCGGCGAGCGGGTGGCGGTGCGCCAGATCGCGGGCCTGCTGGCCCGGCGGGTGGTCTGCCCCCTGGGCGAGGGGGAGGAGGTCGAGCGGGGGCGGCCCATGGGCCTGATCAAGTTCGGCTCCCGGGTGGACGTGCTGATGCCGGAGCGCTTCCGGGTGGTGGTCGAGAGGGGCCAGCGGGTGAAGAACGGCCTGACCGTGATCGCGGAGCCGGCGGAGCCGCCCCCCGGCGCCTCCCCGGAGGCGGACTGATGCCGCGCTCTCCGGAGCGGCGCGCTCGGCGCATGCGCCGGGGGGCCTACCTGTTGCCGAGCCTGCTCACCATCGGCAACATGTTCCTGGGCTTCTACGCCGTGGTGACGGCGTTCCAGGGCAGCCAGATGCCCGTCCCCGAGGCCGGGGACCCCTACTTCTCCCGGGCGGCCCTGGCGGTCTTCATCGCCGCCATCCTGGACACGGTGGACGGCCGGATCGCCCGGATGATGGGGACCGACAGCGAGTTCGGCCGGGAGTACGACTCGCTGGCGGACCTGTTCACGTTCGGGGCCGCTCCGGCGTTCCTGACCTTCCTCTGGGGTCTCCACGGCTTCGACCGGGTGGGGTGGCTCGTGCCCCTCTACTACACGGTCTGCACCGCCACGCGGCTGGCCCGCTTCAACGTCCAGACGAAGGTCGACGGTCGCTACTTCGTGGGCCTGCCCTCCCCCGCCGCCGCCGGCGCCGTCTGCTCGCTGCTGTTCTACGTCCCCGGCGCGGCCTGGCGGGACCTCTGGAGTGGTGTGATCTTCGCGACCCTGGCCGTCGTGGGCACGCTCGAGGTTTCGACCTTCCGCTACTGGAGCCCGAAGCGGATCGACCTCCGGAGGCGGTGGAGCTACCGTATGGCCCTGCCCCTGGCCCTGATCGTCCTGGTGGTGGCGCTGGAGCCGAAGGCCGTGTTCCTGGTGATCAGCGTGCTCTACGCCCTCTCGGGGCCGGTGGTCTGGGCGGTGGGCCGCCTGGTGCGGCGGCGGAGCGCCGGCGGTCCCTCCCCGGCGGAGGCCCCCGCGGAGCCCGGCGGCCCGGCCCCGGCCGAACCCGAACCGACGGAGGCACCATGAGCCACGTGGCCATCGTGGGATCCACCACGCTCCTGGGCCGGGAAGTCCGGGACCTGCTGGACCGGCGGCGCGAGCTCGCCGAGAAGCTCACCCTCCTGGCCGCCTCGGAGGAGGAAGTGGGCGCGGTGACCGAGGCCCGGGGCCGGGCGGCCCTGGTGAGCGCCGCCGACCCGGAGGCGCTGGAGGGCGTGGACCTCCTCTTCGCCTGCGGCGACGTGGAGACGGACCTGCCCATCGTGGCCCGGCGGCCCGCCGGGGTGACGGCTATCCTTCTCTCCCGGGGCGCCGGACCGGAGCACGGCCGGCCCGTCGTCTCCGGAATCGAGGGGGCGGGGCTCGGCCCCGGAGCCGGCGAGGCCGGCGAGGTGCTGGTCTCCCCCCATCCGGGAGCGATCCTCCTGGCCTACCTGATGGCGCCCCTGGCCGGGCTGGCGGGCGGAGTCGAAGGCGCCGCCGCGACCGTCATTCAGCCGGTCTCCATGCTCGGGGACCCGGGCCTGGAGGGCCTCCTGGGCCAGACCCGGGACATCCTGGCCATGACCGGCGAGCGCCGGGAGTCGGTGTTCGAGCGGCAGCTCGCCTTCAACCTCTACCCCACCCCCGGGGGGTCGGCGGGCCTGCCGGAGCTGGTCCGGGCCACCACGGGGTTCGAGTCGCCGCTGGCGATCCAGGTCCTCCAGGCGCCGGTCTTCCACGGGCTGGCCTGCAGCCTGTCGGTGCGCTTCGGCTCCGACCCGGGGGAGGAGGCGCTCCGCCGCGCCCTGGAAACCCAGCGGCACGTGGCCCTGACCGAGGCCGACGCCGCCCTCGGGACGCTGCCGGGACCCGTCGAGTCGGCGGCCCGGGGGGACGTCCTGGTGGGAAGCGCGCGGCCCGATCCGTCGGCGCCGGGGACGTATTGGGTCTGGGCGGTGCTGGACAACCTGACCCGGGGCGGGGCGCTGAACGCCATCGAGGTCGCCGAGGCCCTGTCGGCCCGGGTTTGACCGGGGGTTCCCCCCGCCCAGGTTCCTCCACTCCGCTTCGCTCCGGTCGGAACGACAAGGAGGGGGCCGCTTCGCTCCGGTCGGAACGACAAGGAGGTGGCCGCCGCTTCGCTCCGGTCGGATCGACAAGGAGGTGGTCGCCGCTTCGCTCCGGTCGGAACGACACGGAGGTGGCCGCTCCCCGACCCCGCCGCTCCGTTCTCCGTTTCGGCGGAGGGGCACGACACCACCGGGCCGGACACCCCAGCCGGGCGCGCGGCTGGTGCGACCGGGGCTGCGAGCGATGTCAAATACCCATAAACGGCGCCGGATCGTGCCGGCTCTTCCGGCCCGTTCCGGCGCGTCCTCACCTGGCGGAGATCCACCCGTTCCGAGCACAAGCGCCGGGATTGTCATGTTTTGTGCAAACGAACCCGTACAGGACCGCTCTGCCGGCCCGCCCGCGGGGAGGTGTGCTTGTAAATAATTCCCAAATGTCGCTTCCTCATAGCCGCCGGAGGCCTCCCGCGGGAGGCCGGGTGGTCCGGGCAAACCTCTGGTGCGCAATGGGTTGACAAGGGGACCGCCGCCGGTACAATGGCGCCCGTCGCGTGCTTCCAGCCGCTACAAGAGGTTTGCACGACTTACACTCGTGAGTCGGTGCCTTGCGAGCGATGGCGATCAAGTACCACACGGTCATCCTGGTCCCCCACGCCCGAGCCAAGCTCCGGAAATGGCGGATCAGCAACCTCCAGATCGCCATCGCCCTGTCCGCCTTCAGCCTCCTGACCGCCGCCTCCGTCTTCGTCCTCGTCTCCTTCTTCACCGGTGGCGTGGACTCCACCCGCGTGGAGCGCCTGCGCCAGGAGAACCAGGAGCTGCGCCAGGCCAATCTGACCTTCGAGGAGAGCATCGGCGATCTCCAGTCCCGGCTGGGTGACTACGAGGCCCGCACCCGGAAGCTCGCCATCGTCGCCGGCATCGAGAACCTGGAGGGCCGCGAGGCCGGGGTCGGGGGCGAGGGCACGGGGGTCAACCCGGTGGACCTGGATTTCCTGGAGTACCGGGCGACCCGGCTCTCACGGAAGCTCGACCACGTCCAGTCCGAGCTCGCCGAGCGGGTGCGCTGGATTTCCTCCATGCCGTCGGTGGCTCCGGTCAAGGGGATCGTCACCAGCGGCTTCGGGAGCCGGCGCGACCCCATCACCGGCCGGCGGACCTTCCACCCGGCCGTGGACATCGCGGCACCGCCGGACCAGGAGGTCCGGGCTCCTTCGGACGGCCTGGTGACCCGGGCCGGCCGGATCGGCGGGCTGGGCAACGCCGTCTACCTCTCCCACGGGTTCGGGATCGCCACCCGCTTCGGGCACATGTCCCGCCTGGAGGTCCGGCCGGGCGAGCAGGTCGAGCGCGGCGAGCTCCTGGGCTACGTGGGCCGGACCGGCCGCTCCACGGGCTACCACCTCCACTACGAGGTCCACGTGGACGGCGAAGCGATCAACCCCCTGGGCTACATCCTGGACGGCACCTCCGGCTCCTGACGGGCACCTTCGACGCCTGGCATCGGAGGACGACGACGCCTCGGGAGGACGCAAGGTCCTCCCCTACACACCGGCGTAACCCCCGACGCGTGTAGGGTCGGAGCTTGCCCCTGGCCCGAGCGAGCCTGGCGAGCCGAACGGCTCCGCCCGGCGTGGACCGAGCTCGGCCGCGATGCCGCCCGGCGCGGACACCACCGAGCTCCGGCCCGGAGGAGCCCGCCGGGGAACGTTGAGGCCGGCGCTCCGCACTGAAGCCGCGGAGACCGGCCGTCATGCATCGAAGTTGAAGGCGTGGTCGTACGCCCCTCCGGGGACTGTCCGGTCGCGGACACCACCGAGTTCCGGCCCGGAGGAGCCCGCCGGGGAACGTTGAGGCCGGCGCGCCGCACTGAAGCCGCGGAGACCGGCCGTCATGCATCGAAGTTGAAGGCGTGGTCGTACGCCCCTCCGGGGACTGTCCGGTCGCGGACACCACCGAGTTCCGGCCCGGAGGAGCCCGCCGGGGAACGTTGAGGCCGGCGCGCCGCACTGAAGCCGCGGAGACCGGCCGTCATGCATCGAAGTTGAAGGCGTGGCCGTGCGCCCCTCCGGGGAGCTCGAAGCCCGCGCTACTCTACGGCGGTGAACCTTCCGCCCCCGCTCGCGCGCGGGCTGAGCGCAGGCGCGAGCAGAGCACCGAATCCACCACAGAGCTCGCGCCGATCCCCGGAGGGGCGCGCGACCACGCCCCGGGAAATCTTCTGCTACAGTGGCCGGTTGTGGACCCGTGCCGGGCACGGCTCCGCCCCTACAGTCGTTTCACCCTCTGAGCACCCCCAGGTTCTTATGATCAACCAGCTCCTCACCAAGGTCTTCGGCAGCCAGCACGAGCGCGACATCA
>JBKHJP010000509.1:0-2636 GCA_046538065.1 Thermoanaerobaculia bacterium
GTGGAGAACCGGGTGCTGATCCTGGACTACGAGTACCCGGTTCCCGAGCCGGGGGGGGACCCGGAGAACACCCGGCTCCAGGAGCTGATGCTGATCCTGGAGCAGATCGAGGCGGCGGGCCCCGGGGCCGGACCGGCAAATTCCACCCCCGAGACATGAAGCGGCCGAGCTCTGCCTCGGCCGCTTCACGCGAGTACCCCGGACGATCGCGCCGACGCGAAGCGGAGCCGCGCGCCGTACGCTTAGACCTTCCCCATCGCGCGCGGCGTCCGCCTGCGCGGGAGGCCCTCCCGAGCCTCCTGGTCGCGAAACTGCAACTGGTACAGCCGGTAGTAGATCCCCCGCCGCGCCAGCAGCTCCTGGTGCGTCCCCAGCTCCCGGACCTCCCCCTTGTGGAGGACCAGGATCCGGTCCGCCTTCTGGACCGTGGAGAGGCGATGGGCGATGACCAGGCTGGTCCGTCCCCGGAGCAGGCGCTCCAGGGCCCGCTGGATGAGCTGCTCGGTCTCCGTGTCGATGGACGACGTCGCCTCGTCCAGGATCAGGATCCGCGGATCGAAGGCGAGGGCCCGGGCGAAGGCCACGAGCTGCTTCTGGCCCACCGACAGCCCGCCGCCCCGCTCCTTGACCTCCGCGTCCATCCCGCCGGGGAGGCGCTCGATGAAGGGCAGGGCCCGGACCTCCCGGGCGGCCCAGCGCACCCGCTCGTCGTCGATGGCCGGCTCGTCCAGCCGGATGTTCCGGGCCAGGCTGCCGGAGAAGAGAAACACGTCCTGGAGCACCAGGCCGATGGAGCGCCGCAGCCTCGCCAGCTCCCAGCGGCGCACGTCCACCCCGTCCACCGCCACCCGCCCGGCCCCCGCGTCGTAGAAGCGCAGCAGCAGGTTCGCCAGCGTGCTCTTCCCCGCCCCCGTGTGGCCCACGATGGCCAGGGTCTCCCCCGGCGCCACCCGGAAGGAGACGTCCCGCAGCACGGGCTCGCCCTCCTTGTAGGCGAAGGAAACGCCCTCGAAGGCGATCTCGCCCCGGACCTCCTCGGGCCCGGGCCGGTGGGCCTCCTCCGGCGACACGATCCCCACCGGCGTGTCCAGTACCCGGAAGGTCCGCTCCGAAGCGGCCATGGCGGCCTGGAGGATGTTGTACTTGTCCGACAGGTCGGACAGGGGCTGGTAGAAGCGCTGGGCGTACTGGAGGAAGGCGATGAGCGCACCGATGGAGAGCGCGCCGTCGAGCACCCGGAGGCCGCCGTACCAGACCACCAGGCCCACCCCCACGGCGGTGATGAGCTCCACCGCCGGGTAGTAGACCGCGTAGTAGAAGATCGCCCGGACGTTCGCGTCCCGGTGGTCGCGGTTGATGGCGCCGAACTCCTCCTTCGCCCGCTCCTCGCGGTTGAAGAGCTGGATCACCTGCATGCCGGTGATGTGCTCCTGGAGGAAGGCGTTGATCCGGGCGATGCGCACCCGCACCTGGCGGTAGCTCTCCCGGGCCCGGGTCTTGAACCAGAGCGTCAGGGCCAGGAGCAGCGGCAGGATGGCGAAGGTGACCAGGGCCAGCTTCCAGTTGAGCCAGAAGAGCACGCCCACGATCCCCACGAGGAGCACCACGTCGCCGAAGATCGAGACGAGACCCGCCGTGAAGAGCTCGTTCAGGGCGTCGATGTCCGTCGTGACCCGGGTCACCAGGCGGCCGATGGGGTTCTTGTCGTAGTAGCCCATGGGCAGGCGCTGGAAGCGCCGGAACACCTGCCGCCGGAGGTCGTACATGATGCGCTGCCCCATCATCTGCATCAGGTACGACTGCCAGTAGAGGACGCCGAAGGCGAGCACCAGGGAGACCAGGTAGACCCCCGCCGTCCAGGCCACGCCCTGCTCCCGCGTGAGCAGGACGCCGGACCCCTCCAGGAAGCGCTCCACCCACAGGGCGGCGACGGAGACCGACTCCTCCTCGCCGGGCGGGGCCATGTAGAGGTCCAGGGCCACCGCGGTGGCCAGGGGGCCCACGAGCTGGAGGAGGGACGAGACGACGATCAGGGCCACGGCCCCCGCCGCGCTCCGCCGGTGCGGCCTCACGTAGGCCAGGAGGCGGCGCATGAGCCGGGCGTCGTACGCCTTGCCGAGGGCCTCTTCCTCGTGGATGGATGGAGCGGGGGCGGGCATGAGACCGAAGATACCGTACGGGCCGAGGGGCAACCCACCGTCCGGGGAGGGGCCGGAGCGGGGGCTCCCGCCCTCCGGGACGGCTCGGGCAGTCGGACGTCCACCGCAGGGCCCTCGCCTCGCACGGCCCGCGCCCGTGGCTCGACTGGACTCCACCCGACCCGTGGCACTGCGCGGGCCGAGAGCCCTCCAGGCGGGAGCCCCCGCTCCGGCCTTCACCGCCCGGGGCTGGCCCCCCAAGAAAAGAGCCCGAACCATCCGCGTCCGCGCCCTCCCCCTCCCACCCCGGCCGAGGCAGAGGGAGACCGGGCGGAGGCAAGCTCCGCCCCTACACGCCCTGGAGGGTCTCCGGGACCGATGAGCGTCGTCCCAACGAGGGCGCACGTCCCGCGGGCACCGCCGCGCGAAGCGCGGTGGTCCGGCCTCGAACCCCCGGCCGCGCCAAACCACCCACCACCCACGAGCCCGCTCCCGGTG
>JBKHJP010000117.1:0-11783 GCA_046538065.1 Thermoanaerobaculia bacterium
GGCGTGAGCCGGGGACGCTCCGGCACCGGCCCGCCGGCGGCGACCGGGCGGGACGCCTGCTCGTGGTGGTGGACGTGGGGAACACGACCACGGTGTTCGGCGTCTACCGGGGCGACTCCCTGGTGGAGAGCTTCCGCCTGTCCACCGACCCGGAGCGCACGGCGGACGAGTACGCCGCCGTCCTCCTGCCCCTCTTCGAGCGCGCCGGCCTCGATCCGACGGACGCCGAGGGGGTGGTCTTTTCCACCGTGGTTCCGCCCCTCCACGTGACCCTGGACCGCCTCGCCCGGCGCTACTTCGGTCGGGTCCCCCTGTTCGTGGAGCCCGGGGTGCGCACCGGCATGCCGATCCGGATCGACAACCCCACGGAGGTGGGCGCGGACCGGATCGTCAACTCCATGGCGGCCCGGGAGCGCTACGGGGCCCCCGTGGTGGTGGTGGACTTCGGCACAGCGACGACCTTCGACGTGGTCGACGGCGCCGGCGAGTACGTGGGCGGGATCATCAGCCCCGGCATCTCCATCTCCGCCGAGGCCCTGTTCGCCCACGGCTCGCGCCTCTACCGGGTGGACGTACGGCGCCCGGAGCACCTGGTGGGGAAGAACACCGCCGGCGCCATGCAGTCGGGGATCTACTACGGGTACATCGGCCTGGTGGACGGGATCCTGGAACGTCTGGTGGCCGAGAGGCCGGACCTGACCACGGTGGTGGCCACGGGCGGGCAGGCCCGCCTGATCGCCGACGGCTCCCGCTTCATCCGCGAGGTCGACCCCCTGCTGACCCTGGCGGGTCTCAAGCTGATCCATGAGCGCAACCGCCGGAGCTGACCCCCCCGCCGACCCCGACGGCCTGAGCGACCAGGAGTACTTCCAGGCCATCGAGGAGACGTTCCTCTACCACCGGGGGGCTCCCCTCCTCCTGTCGCCCTCCGACTACCGGATGGCGCGGGAGTGGCACCGGGCGGGAATCCCCCTCGACGTGGTCCTCCGTGCCCTGAAGGAGTTCTTCGAAGGACACGCGGCGCGCGAGGATCCGAAGCGGGTCTGGGGCCTCCGCCAGTGCCGGCCGGCGGTGGAGGGGGCCTGGCGGTCGCTCCGGGAGCTCACCGCTCCGGGGCGGCACGGGCCCGCCGCGGAGGACTCCGAGCCTCTGGACCTGGAGAGGCGCCTCGGGGCGCTGGCCGACTCGTTGCCGGAGGGGGTCCCCGGCCGGGAGGAGCTGGCCCGGCGCATCCGGGAGCTGGGCGGCACCGCCGAGGGCAGCTCCGGGCTCGACCCCCAGGTCGTGGAAGAGGGGCTGGCCTCCCTGGAGGAGGAGGCCGTGGCCGCGGCCCTGGACGGCCTGGAACCGGAGCGCCGTGCCGGCCTGGAGGAGGAAGCGGAGCGTACCCTCGCGGTCCTCGCGGACCGGGTCCCCCGGGAGGAGGCCGGGAAGTCCCGGGAGCGCCTCCTCCGGCAGAAGGTGCGCCGGGCGGTGGGCCTGCCCACCCTGTCGCTCTTCGCCCCGGAGGCGGAGGAGGGCTGACTCCGCCCCGTGTGAGCCCCTTCCGCGGCCGGCCGGCGGAGGGTCGTCCGGGAGGGGAGGGGGTACGGGCCCAAGGGGTTCTCCGGGAGATCCCCGGAAGAGTTTCCGTCCTCCCGGGGTGTGAGAGCCGATGTTCCCCCGCTCCCGGCCCGCAGATTGCTCGCCGCGCCGGGGACCGCCCTGGCGGCAGCGGTCCTCCTGGGCACCTGGCTCGGCCGCCGGATGGCGTTCGCGCCTCCCGGGGCCCTGGTGGCCCTGGCGCTCCTGGGCGTCGGCGCGGCGGCGGGCCACCCCAGGCGCCGGACGGCCGCTCCGGGCCTCCTCCTGGTCGCCATCGCCCTGTCGGCCCTGAACGGGTCGGTGCGGGGCGGCGCGGCCGGGGGGCCGGCGGAACGCCTGCCCGGACCGGACCGCCCGGTCACGGCCACCGTCCGGATCGTGGGGCACTGGCGCTGGCTCGGTGACGGCTGGTCCGCACCGGTTCGGATCGACCGTCTGGGATGGCGCACGGACGGCGTCCTCCGGACGGCCGCCGGCGAGGGCCTGGAGCCGGTCTACGTGCGCCTGTCCGGGAAGGAGCCGCCGCCGCCCCTGGGGAGCCGGATCCGGGCCAAGGGCTTCCTCCGCCGGTCTCCGCCCCTGGGGAACCCACCCCTGCGCCCTCCGGGCCCGTGGCGCCTCCAGGTCTCCAGCCGGCGCCTGCTGGGGGTGGAGGAGGGGCCCGGACCCGTGTCCCACCTCGCCGGGGTGCTGCGTTCCCGGGTCGACGAGGCTCTCTCCCGGGCACCGCCGGACACCGCAACCGACGGCGGAGCCACCACCGAATCCGTGGCCTTCGGGCTGCCTCTGGCCCGGGCGCTCCTCCTGGGCGACTCCTCGGCGGTGCCCGGCCGGGCCCTCCGGGGACTCCGCCGCCTCGGGCTGGGGCACCTCCTGGCCGTGTCCGGGCTCCACGTGGGCCTGGTAGGCGGGGCCGTGCTGGCGCTCGGCGGTCCGCTCCCGCGCCAGGCCCGCCTGCTCCTGGCCGTCGCTGCGGTGGGCGCCTACCTGCTGGTGGTGGGACCCCGGCCGTCGCTGGTGCGGGCGTCGGTCATGGCGGTCCTGGCGGTGGCAGCCCTCCTGGTCGGACGACCGCCGAGCGCGGTCAACGCCCTGGGGGTGGCCGCGGCGACGCTCGCGTCGATCCGGCCGGCGGTCCTGGGGGAGGTGGGATTCCAGCTCTCGGTGGGAGCCACCGCCGGCCTGCTCCTCCTCGGCCCGGTGCTCGCCGAGGCCTGGTCCCGCGGGGCCGGCGGGAAACTGCTCCGGACCGGCGCCCGGAGAAGCGCCCGACACCGGCTGCAGGGCTCGTCCGGAGCCCTGGCCCGGCTCCGGGACACCCTGGCCGTGAGCACGGGCGCCCAGCTCGGCACCCTCCCGTGGGCCCTTCCCGCGTTCTGCCTCCTCAGCCCGGCGGCGCCCCTGCTCAACCTGCTGGCGGTCCCCTGGGCGGGCTGCCTGCTCATCGCGGCGGGCTCCTGGACCGCCCTGGCCCTGGCGTCTCCGGGCGCCGCCGGGGCGGCTCTCCCCGTCCTGGACCTGGTGGCATGGCCCTTCGGCCGGGTGGCGGACGTCCCGGCCAGCCCCTGGCTCTCCCTGGCGGTGGCACCGGGCCGCTGGGCGGCGGCGGCCCTCGCTCTGGCCGTGCTCGCCGCTCTGCTCCGCCCGAGGCCCGGGCTCCCGCTGGTGCTCGCCGGCCTGGCCTGGACCGCCGCGACGCCCGAGGGCCGGCCGGAGCCGGTGGAGGCGGTGGTGGTCGACGTGGGGCAGGGGGACGCCGTCCTCCTCCGGGACGGGGGCGAGACCCTCCTGGTGGACGGCGGGGGTTGGCCCGCCGGCGACCTCGGGGGGCGGGTCCTGGTCCCGGCCCTGGCCCGCCGGGGCGTCCGGCGCCTCGACGCCGTGCTCCTCACCCACGCCGACCGGGACCACTGCGGCGGTCTGCTCCAGCTCGGGAGCTACCTCGACCTGGGCGTGGTCCTGACCGGTCCCGGACCTCCCGGCTCGGCCTGCGACCGGGAGCTCCGGTCCTTTCCCGGCGTCGAGCACCGCACCCTGGCCGCGGGAGCGGTCCTCTCCGTCGGGCGGTGGCGGCTCCGGGTTCTCCACCCGGCGCCCCGGCGCACGCGCGGCGGCCGGCCGGGGGACAACGACGCTTCGGTGGTCACCGTCGCGGAGGTCTTCGGGCAACGGCTCCTCCTGCCCGGCGACGCCGAGGCCGCCGCGGAGCGGACCCTCGTGGAGCGGTGGGGGAGCGGAGGCCGCGGGCGGCCGGAGGGGGTCCCGCAGGCGCCCCTCCGGGCCCGGTTCCTGAAGGTCGCCCACCACGGCAGCCGGACCTCCAGCGCGGAGCCCTTCCTCCAGGCGGTCCGTCCGGCCCTGGCCCTGGTCTCCAGCGGCGCCCGCAACCCGTACGGCCACCCGGCTCCGGAGGTGCTGGCGCGCCTCGCCCGCCACGGCGCCCGGGTCCTCCGCACCGACCGGGACGGCATGATCGTTCTGCGGTTCCGGCCCGACGGACGGTGGGGCATCGACCTCCCGGGTGCCCCGAAGTGAGAGCCGGTGGATCCATCGGCGACCCCACCAGCGCGCTCCGTGCGACGGTCCCCGGGCGCCCCCGAATCGCCTGGTGCCGCGGCGGCCGGCGGGGAATTCCTCCGCCCCCGGCCTGGATTGACGCCTCCGATGCCGCCCTCCTCCGGCTCTCCGCCGGTCGTCGTCGTCCTGGGGCCCACGGCCACCGGGAAGAGCGCCCTCGGCCTCGCCCTGGCGGAGCGCCTGAACGGTGAGATCGTCAATGCCGACGCCCTCCAGGTGTACCGCGGGTTCGACATCGGCACGGCCAAGCCGAGCCCGGAGGAGCAGCGGCGGGTGCCCCACCATCTCGTGGACGTCCTCGATCCGACGGAGCGCTACTCCGCCGGCGAGTTCGCCCGGCGAGCCCGGCGGGCCATCGAAGAGATCCGCGGCCGCAGCCACCGGCCGATCGTGGTGGGGGGGAGCGGTCTCTACCTGCGCGCTCTTCTGGAGGGCATCAGCCCGGTGCCCCCCGGAGACCGCGAGGTCCGGGCCAAGCTCCGGGAACGCCTGGAGGCCCACGGGCTCGCCACGCTCTACCGGGAGCTCCAGGCCCGGGACCCGGAGAGCGCGGAGCGTCTGGCTCCCGGGGACACCCAGCGGATCCTCCGGGCCCTCGAGGTCGTGGAGGCGAGCGGCACGCCCCTGTCCCGCTGGATCGCCCGTCAGCCCTATGGGGAGGCCCGCGTGGAGGCCGTACGCGTCGGATTGACCCTTCCTCGAAAGCTCCTGTACGATTCGCTGGAGCGTCGGGTGACCCGGATGGTCGAGCGTGGTTGGGTGGACGAGGTGGGGCGCCTGCTCTCCCGTGGGGTCCCGTTGTCGGCTCCCGCGTTCCAGGCCATCGGCTACCGCGAGATCGCCCGGCACGTTGCGGGTGAGTGGAGCCTCGAGCGCGCCGTCGAGGAGACGGTGCGGGCCACGCGTCGATTCGCCAAGCGGCAGCTCACGTGGTTCCGGAGGGAGCGGGACGTCGTCTGGCTCGATGCCCGGGACGTGGAGCGGACGCCGGCTTCCGTGGTTGAACTGTGCTGAATTGGACAATGGCCGGGGGGACGGATGGGCAAACACAACATCAACATCCAGGACGGCTTCCTCTTCCAGAATCTGAAGGAAGCCCAGACGATGCACGTGGAGCTGATCACGGGACGGCAGCTGATCGGACGCCTGAAGCGGTTCGACCGATTCGCGGTGGTGATCGAGTCCGAGGGTAACGAGATTCTGGTCTACAAGCATGCCATCTCGACGATTGCCACCGCGAGCCCGGACCAGCAAGCTCCCGCGACCTGAGCCGCCGCTCTTCGCCTGCCTTCTCGCTACCCTGGTCCTCGCAGCGTGCCCCGGCGGCGGGCGCCCTCCGGGCGCGGAGCTGCCCCCGGAGGAGGCCGCCGCGGTGGGCCTCCCCCGGGGCGAGCGCCCCTTCCTGGCCGATCCGCTGGCGGGCTATCCCCTGGTGCCGACGCCGGGGCCGGCGGAGGAGGTCCGCCAGGCCCACCGGGCGCTGCGGCGTACCGGGGACGCCGCAGCCGCCGGGGCGGTCGCGGAGGAGCTCCTCGCCCGGGATCCCTCGTTCCAGCCGGCGCGGGTCCTGGCAGCCCAGGCCGATCTCGTCGCCGGTGACGCCGACGGTGCGTTCGAGGGGGCCGGCAAGGTGCTCCGGAGCCACCCGGAGTACACGGCGGCCCTCCTGGTCCGGGGCCGGGCGGGGGAGGAGCTGGGCCGCGTCGCCGAGGCCTACGCCGCCTACCGCTCCGCGTCGGACGTCTCCGCCGCCGCCTCCGGCCGGTCGGAGGCCCTGCGCAACCGGGCCGTCACCATCGTCGGCAACCGCTTCCGCAGCGCCCTGGACCGCTTCCGTTTCCGGGACGCGGCGGAGCACCTGGAGCGCCTGGAGGAGTGGGCGCCGGACGAGGAGGTGACCCTGGCCGCGGCCCGGGCCCTGGCGGCCGCCCGCGGCGACCGGGAGGCCGAGCTCGCCGCCGTCGAGCGCCTGCTCGAGCGGTCCCCCGAAAGCCGCGACCTCCGGGTCCGGCGGGCGGAGCTGGAGCTGGCGGTAGGGGACGCGTCCCGGGGGCTGGAGCTCCTCCGGCGTCTGGCCGACGAGTACCCGGACGACCCGGAGATCGCCGAGAGCCTGGAGCAGGCGAAGTTCCGGTGGCGCCTGACCCTGCTGCCTTCGCACGTGGAGGAGATCGCCCGCAAGGCCGAGCTCACCCGGGCGGATTTCGCCACCCTGGTCCACTGGCTCGTCCCCCGGGTGAGGACCGCCCGGGGCCACGGCGGCAGGATCGCCGGGGACATCCTGGAGCACCCCCGCCGCGAGGAGATCACCCGGGTCGTGAACCTGGGCCTGATGGAGGTGGACGCCACCGTCCACACGTTCTCGCCGGAGGATCCGGTGCGCCGGGGCAGGGCCCTGGAGACCCTGCTTCGGGCCGTCGAGAGCCTCGGGGGACCGGCGGGCTGCCTCACGGTGCCCCTCGGGCCCGATCCCGCCACCGAGGCCGTCTGCGCGGCGGCCGCACGGTGTGGGCTCCTCACCCGGCCGGGGGAGTGCCTCCCCGGCGCCACCCTCTCGGGGGCCGAGGCCCTGGAGCTGATCCGGCACACCCTGCAACTCTTCACCACCCGTCCGTGACGGTCCCGAACCTCCTCTCTCTCTTCCGCATGGGGCTGGTGCCCCTGTTCATCATCGCCCTCGTCGGGGAGCAACCCATGAGGGCATTGGGGATCTTCGTCCTCGCCGGGATCACCGACGGCCTGGACGGCCTCATCGCCCGTTTCTGGAAGCAGCAGTCCCACCTGGGGACGTACCTGGACCCCATCGCGGACAAGCTGCTCTTGACCTCGGCCTACGTGATGCTGGCGATCCCGCCGGACGGTGGCGGTCTGACGATCCCGGTCTGGGTTTCGATCCTGGTCATCGCCCGGGACGTCCTGATCGTGGTGGTCGCCCTCATCCTCTTCCTCGCCCTGGACATCGGCCACTTCCCGCCGGCCATGATCGGCAAGGCGACCACGGCGGTCCAGGTGGTGACGGTGGTGCTGGTCATGCTGGCCCGGAGCACGGCGGGCTTCGAGACGGCGTCGGTGGTGGCGATCTACCTCACGGCGGCCTTCACGGTGAGCTCGGGGTTCTTCTACATCTACCGGGCGAGCCGGATACCGGAACAGGCGGGCTGAGCGTTCGGCGTCGGGATTGACCGGGTGCCCCCCGCCCGGAGGAGGCCGGGTGCGCGCCGGGCGAAGGACCGGCGCGCGGCTCGGGCGGACCTCCCGCGGCTGCGAACGCCGCGCGCATCGTGGTGAATGGGACCTCGGGCGCGCGGCTCCGCTCAGCGCCGGCGCGCGGCGTTGCCGGTAACCGCCGCATCCGGAAGCGGCCGGCGCTTCGAGGCCGCTGCCGCGGGAGGTCCGCCCTCGTTGAGCTCGTCCCGGCCTCCGCCCGGCGCGCACCCGGCCTCCTCCTCCCCTCCCGGGGCTCCGGCGAGGGGGAGGTCGCCTTCGGTGCGCTGTCCCGCCCGGGCCGGGTCCGGGGGTTCCTCCCGGTCGTACGCGCGGACCCGAGGAACCCAAGGACGCCGCCGGACTTGCGGCTGTACGTCACTGCCCCCGGACGCGGCGATCCGACCCCGGTGAAGGAGCCGGTGCGGGAGGGCTCCCTGCCGGGGAGCTCGAAGGCCGCGCCGCTTGCGGCCGTGGTGGAGTGCACGGTCACCCGGCGCGCGGCCTGAGCGCAGGCGCGAGCCGACGTTCCAACGTCCACGATGCTCGCGCCGGTCCCCGGCAGGGAGCCCTCCCGCACCGGCTCCCTCCCCGAACCACTCGAAGCCTCGAACCGCCCAGGTATCGGGGGTCCTGCGCGCGGCGCCCCAACATCTTGGGGCCGGATCGCCTCTCCCGCCTCCATCCCGCCCCGGTCCTCCTGTAGACTTCCAGGCAGCCCATGTCCGACTTCGTCCACCTCCATCTCCACAGCCAGTACAGCCTCCTGGACGGGGCGAACCGCCTGGACGACGTGATCGGCGCCGCCAAGGCGGCGGACATGCCCGCCATGGCCCTCACCGACCACGGCAACATGTTCGGGGCGGTCGAGTTCTACCAGCGCGCCCGGGCCGCCGGGGTCAAGCCCATCCTGGGGGTCGAGGCCTACATCACCCCCGGCCGGATGACCGACCGCCAGCTCGTCTCGACCGGGGACAACAACCACCTGGTCCTCCTGGCGGAGAACGAGACCGGCTACCGCAACCTCCTGAAGCTCACCAGCCGGGCCTACCTGGAAGGCTTCTACTACAAGCCGCGGATCGACCACGCCCTGCTCCGGGAGCACAGCGAGGGCCTGATCGGCCTGTCCGCCTGCCTCAAGGGCGAGGTCAACGAGCGCATCCTCGCCAACCGCGCGAAGGAGGCCGAGCAGAAGGTCAAGGACTACCTGGACGTCTTCGGCCCCGGGAACTTCTTCCTCGAGCTCCAGGACCACGGCATCGAGGAGCAGCGCCAGGCCAACGACGTCCTCCGGGACATCGCCCGGCGCCAGGGGGTCCCCCTGGTGGCCACCAACGACGCCCACTACCTGCGCCGGGACGACGCCGAGGCCCACGACGTGCTGCTGTGCATCGGCACCCAGCGCCAGCTCGACGATCCGGACCGCCTGCGCTACGCCTCGGAGGAGTTCTACCTGAAGACGGCGGACGAGATGTTTGGCCTCTTCCCGAACGACCCCCAGGCGATCGAGAACACCCTGGCCATCGCCGAGCGCTGCAACGTGGAGATCGACACCGGCACCTTCCACCTGCCGGAGTTCCCGGTGCCTGAGGGCGAGACGGTGACCTCCTACTTCGAGAAGGTCACCCGGGAGGGGTTCGAGGAGCGCCTGGCGGCGATGAAGCGCAAGGGGTCCCGGGGGCTCCGGCGCTACGGGGAGGAGACCTACCGCCGGCGCCTGGAGGCCGAGGTCGGCATCATCGAGCGCATGGGATTCCCGGGCTACTTCCTGGTGGTCTGGGACTTCATCCGCTACGCCCGGAAGCACGGCATCCCCGTGGGTCCGGGCCGGGGCTCCGCCGCCGGGTCCCTGGTCTCCTACAGCCTGCGGATCACCGATATCGACCCACTGGAGTACGACCTCCTTTTCGAGCGGTTCCTCAACCCCGACCGGGTCTCGATGCCGGACATCGACATCGACTTCTGCATGCGCCGGCGGGGCGAGGTGATCGGCTACGTCTCGGAGAAGTACGGCCGGGACCACGTGGCCCAGATCATCACCTTCGGGACGCTCGCGGCCAAGGCGGTGATCCGGGACGTGGGCCGGGTCCTGGGTCTGCCCTACACCAAGGTCGACCGGATCGCCAAGCTGGTGCCGGACATGACCCGGTCTCTGGCCCAGGCGGCCAAGGAGGTTCCCAAGCTCGAGGAGGAGGCACAGCAGGACCCGGAGGTGGCGAAGATCGTCCGGATCGGGAGCCGCCTGGAGGGCCTCACCCGCCACGCCTCGGTCCACGCCGCCGGCGTCGTCATCACGCCGCAGCCCATCGAGGAGCTGGTCCCCCTCTACAAGGTCAAGAAGGGAGACGAGGAGACCGTCACCACCCAGTGGGACAAGGACGTGGTGGAGGGGCTCGGCCTCCTGAAGATGGACTTCCTGGGCCTGCGGACCCTGACGGTCATCGACGACACCCTGACCATGCTCCGCCAGCAGGGGGTGGAGGTCGACCTGGACCGGGTGCCCCTGGACGACGAGGAGACCTACCGCCTCTTCTGCGAGGGGCGCACCAATGGCATCTTCCAGTTCGAGTCCCGGGGCATGAAGGACCTCCTGCGCCGGGCCGAGCCGTCGAAGTTCGAGGACCTGGCGGCCTTCAACGCCCTCTACCGCCCGGGGGCCCTCTCCGTGGGCATGGTGGAGGAGTACATCCAGAGGAAGCGCGGCGAGAAGAAGGTCTCCTACCTCCTGCCCGAGACCCGGAAGATCCTGGAGGAGACGTACGGCGTCATCGTCTACCAGGAGCAGGTGATGCAGATCGCCGTGGAGGTGGCGGGCTTCACCATGGCCCAGGCGGACGTGCTGCGCAAGGCCATGGGCAAGAAGAAGCTCGACGTCATGGAGGAGCAGAAGGAGCTCTTCGTCGACGGCGCCGAGGCCCGGGGTGTCGAGCGGAAGAAGGCCCGGGAGCTGTGGGACTACATCGAGCCCTTCGCCGGCTACGGCTTCAACAAGAGCCACAGCGTGGCCTACGCCATGCTGGCCTACAAGACGGCGTACCTCAAGGCCCACCACCCGGTGCCGTTCATGGCCGCCATGCTCAACTCCGAGCTCAGCTCCTCGGACGCCGTGGGCAAGTACATCCGGGAGTGCCAGGCCATGGGGATCGACGTCCTGCCGCCGGACGTCAACGAGAGCGGCTGGGACTTCACGGTGGTCGGGGACGACGTCCGCTTCGGCCTGGGCGCGGTCAAGGGCGTGGGGGAAGGGGCGGTGGAGGCGGTCCTCGCCGCGCGCCAGCGGGTGGGGCGCTTCGAGAGCCTGGCCCACTTCGCCTCCCAGGTGGACCTGAAGCAGCTCAACCACAAGGTCTTCGAGAGCCTGATCAAGGCCGGGTGCTTCGACGGTCTGGAGGTCGGTCGGGCGGCCTTGTGGACGAGCCTGGATCAGATCCTGGGCTGGGCGGGGCAGCGCCAGCGGGACCAGGAGAGCGGCCAGGCGGCGCTGTTCGGCGGCTCCCAGGGCGAGGCCCTGGAGCCGGCTCCGGACCCCTCGGTGCCGGAGTGGCCGGACCGGGAGCGCCTGTCCTACGAGAAGGAGGCCCTGGGGTTCTACCTGACGGGCAACCCGCTCTCGGAGCACGCGGCGGAGCTGGAGCGCCTGACCAGCCACACGACCGAGGAGGTCCTGGCGGAGGAGCCGGAGGGGCAGGTCACCCTGGGGGGGCTGGTGACGCGGCTCCGCCAGACGAAGATCAAGAGCGGCATCAACCAGGGGCGGCTCATGGCCCGCTTCACCCTGGAGGACCTCCACGGCCGGATCCCGGTGACCCTGTTCGCCAACCAGACGGAGCAGTTCGGCCACCTGCTGGAGGACGAGGCGGCGGTGATCGTCAAGGGGGAGGTCCGGGAGCGGGGGAGCGAGAAGGAGCTGGCCGTCGACGAGATGACCTCCCTGGAGGGGGCCGCCGGGCCGCCGACCCTGGTGGTGACCCTCGGTCCGTCGGCGGACGCCCGGACGATCCGCGAGCTCAAGGAGCTGATCCTGGAGCACCCGGGCAAGAGCCGCGTGCGGCTCCTCCTGCCGAACGGCAACGGCTCGAACGGGCACGGCACGAAGGTGGTGACGCTGAAGCTCACCTTCGACGAGGCCCGCCGCCCGGACCTGGAGCGCCTCCTGGGCTCCGGCGCCGTCCGGGCGGTCCACGACCCGGCGGCGTAGCCTTCCCGGGGCCCTTCACCGTTCCACCCGATCGCCCGGCGCCGGGCTGGTCCATTCGGGCAGGGGGGCTGCGACCTCCTCGACGGGCGAGGGGGGAGCGGTGCGGGGGCGCCCGCCGGAGGACCAGCGCGCGCTCGGAGGAGGATGGGGCGGTGGGCGCGCGCTTCGGCTCCGGCTCGCTCCGGACGGTCCCGGTCTCCGCCGCTGCAGAGGGTGCGCT
>JBKHJP010000510.1:0-2623 GCA_046538065.1 Thermoanaerobaculia bacterium
CGGCAGGGGCGGAGCGCCGGCGGGGGACCTCCCCCGCCTCCGCCCCCACCCCCGGTTCGGGCCCGGCCTCCCGGGCCGGCACCGCCTCCAGGGGAAAGGGCCCGGCGTACGTCCGGACCGCCCGTTCCAGCTCCGGCCCCCACCCGTCGGCCGCCCGGACCTGGAGCCCCAGGAGCACCCCGCCCGCCAGCAGCCCGGCGGCCAGGAAGGCGGCGATCGCCTTCCAGCGCCGGGACCAGAGCAGGTCCACCGCGATCGGCAGGCCCAGGAGCCCGAGGGCGGGCTCCGAGGTCGCGCCGGCCGCCACGAGGATCCCCGCCACCGCGATCGGCAGCAGCTCCCGCCAGCCCCACGCCGGCTCGATCCGGACCCGGCACCAGAGGGCGAGGGCGATGAAGGCCGAGGCCATGAGGAGAACCTCGGAGGAGAGCCGGAACGTCCAGGCGAAGGCGGCGGAGGCGAAGAAGAAGCTCCAGAGCAGGAGGCTCGCCCCGGGGCCACGGAAGGGGCCGCCCCCGGGCGCCGCTCCCCCCGGAGGCTCGCAGCCCCGGGGCGTCCGGAGGCGCCACGCAGCCGCCCCCACCATGACCAGGAAGAGGGCCATGTTGAGGACCCGGAGACCCCGGGGACCCGCCAGACCGTAGAACGGAGCCGCCAGGATCGGGTATAGCACCGGGCGGGCGAAGGCCCACGGGCCTCGCGGACCCGCCCCGCCGGCGTCCCCACCGGCCTCGGCCGGAGAGGGTTCCTGTGCCAGGGAGACGAGGGTCAGGCCCCGCGGTCCGCCGTCCCAGAGGCGGTAGCCCCGGGCCAGGTCCCTCTCGTCGTAGCGGAAGTCCCGGTCCCGCCACACGCTCGCCGCCGCCAGGAGGTCGGTGGCCTCGTCCCCTGCCGGGGCGTCGGGCAAGGGCAGGGACCAGGCCGCCGCGAGGAGCAGCAGGGCGACGGCGAGCCGGGTGCGTCGGCGGCGCGTCATGGCGAAGGTCGGACCTGGGGACCGGGGTCGGCGAGCCGTGCGGAGTCTAGCAGGCCGTATCATCGCCCCCGTGAGCCCCCCGCGCCACACCGTCGCCGTCGACCTCCGGGCCCTCGTGCCGGAGGCCACGGGCATCGGCGTCTCCACGCGGGAGCTCCTCCGGGGCCTGGCCGGCCGGGGCGGCTTCTCCTACCTGGGGCTGGCCCACCGGCCGGCCGCCGGCGCCCGCGGCCTGGAGGAGCTGGGCCTGGCCACCGAGCACCAGCCCGCCCCCCTGGGCGTCCTCTGGCAGCAGCTCCTCCTGCCGAAGCGCCTGGCCCGGGGGGACGCCGACCTCCTGTGGTCGCCCCTCCAGACGCTCCCCGGCTCGTGCCCCGTGCCGGCGGTGGTCACGGTCCACGACCTGACGGTGCTGCTCATGCCCGAGGCCCACCGGACCAAGGTCCGCTGGAGCCAGGTCCCCTTCCTGGAGCGCTCCCTGGAGCGAGCCCGGCGGGTGGTGGCGGTCTCCGAGGCCACGGCCCGGGACCTGCGCTTCCACTTCGCGGCGGCGTTCGGAGGAGCCGGCGGCGAAGACAAGCTCCGGGTCGTCCACCACGGTGTGTCGCCCCTCTTCCGGCCGGCGGACGCCGAGGAGCGCGAGACGATCCGCCGGGAGCTGGGATGCCCGAGGGGGTACCTCCTCTTCGCCGGGACCCTGGAGCCACGGAAGAACGTGGGGGGTGTCCTGGACGCCTGGCTCGCCCTGCGTGACGATGACCCGGCGGCGCCACCCCTGGTCTTCGCCGGCGGCTACGGCTGGCGTTCCCGTCCCCTGCTCCGGCGGATCTGGAGGCTCCAGGAGCGAGGCACCGGGCCCGGGGGCGGGATCCACCTCCTGGGCCGGGTGGACGACGCCACCCTGGGTCGCCTCTACCGGGGTGCCAGCGTCTTCCTCTACCCCTCCTTCTACGAAGGCTTCGGCATGCCGGTGGCGGAAGCCATGGCGTCCGGCGTGCCGGTGGTGACCTCGGACCGCTCCAGCCTGCCGGAGGTGGCCGCCGGCGCCGCCCTCACGGTCCGCCCCGAGGACCCGGGGCGGATCGCCGGTGCCGTCCGCCACCTCCTGGACGAGCCCACGAAAGCCCGGGACCTCGCCGCCCGGGGCCTGGAGCGCGCCCGGACCTTCCGCTGGGACCGAGCGGCCGAGGAGATGGAAGAAGTCTTCCGCGAGGCCCTTCTGTGAGGCCCTTCTGTAGGGTTGCGACCCTGTCGCACCGGGGGGGTGATCGCTCGGTGCGACAAGGTCGCACCCTTCTATGAGTTCGGTGGTGCGTGTCAACCCCTTGGGTTCGTCGTGTGGTGCCTTGTCCTCCGTGTTTCGGTCGGTCGATGACTCCAGACCTCCTGACCTACCCCCGTTCCAAAATGTCCGGTTGATCCCCGTCTGAGGGTTTCCGGGCGCCCGGGAATGCCAGGCTCCTGTCGGGCTCGGGCTTGAGGGTGAAGCGCATGCGGAGCCGGGTGCCGGGGAAGCGGGTGTCGGTGGCGTTGAGGGCTTGGCAGACGGCGGCGAGGGCTCGGGTCTTGTGGGGAGAGCTCAGGGGGTCGAGGGCGACGGTGAGCTCGGCGTCGGTGATCTCGAGGTCTCCACCGGCGGCCAGGGCG
>JBKHJP010000511.1:0-2617 GCA_046538065.1 Thermoanaerobaculia bacterium
GACGACTTCACCGACCGCCTGCGGGAGGCCGGGATCCCCTTCACGGCGGTCTCGGAGAACCTGGCGCGAGTGAGCGACGCTCCGAACCCCGCCGCCTTCGCCCACGAACGGTTCCTCCGGAACCCGGCCCACCGGGCCAACATCCTGGACCCCCGCTTCACCCACGCCGGCTTCGGCGCCGCTCGCCGGGGCTCCACGTACTGGATCACCCAGCTCTTCGTCCGGCGATAGACAGGGGGGAGACGAGCTCCCGCAATCACCCCTTCACCACCCCCATGGGCCGGAGCTGGGCCACCTTCTTGCTGATGCCGGCGCGGTCGACGACATCGACCACGTCGGCCACGTCCTTGTAGGCCTCGGGCATCTCCTCGGCGACCGTACGGCGGCCGGCGGCCATCACCACCACGCCCCGCTCCTCCATCTCCTGGAAGACCGAGCGGCCCCGGGCCTGCTTCTTCGCCTGGTGGCGGCTCATCTTCCGGCCGGCGCCGTGGCACGACGAGCCGAAGGTCTCCTCGTACGCCGTCCGGCTCCCGGCCATGACGTAGGAGTAGCGGCCCATGTCGCCGGGGATCAGCACCGGCTGGCCCACGGCGCGGTAGGCCTCCGGCGTCCCCGGGTGGCCCGGCGGATAGGCCCGGGTCGCCCCCTTGCGGTGGACGCAGAGGCGGCGCTCCTGGCCGTCCACCTCGAAGGTCTCGAACTTGGCGATGTTGTGGCAGACATCGTAGACCACCTGGACGCCGGTCCGGTCCGGGGCCATGCCCAGGCCGGCGGCCAGGCTCTCCCGGGCCCAGTGGCTCATCACCTGGCGATTGGCGAAGGCGTAGTTGGCGGCGGCGGCCATGGCCGCCAGGTAGCTCCGGCCCTCGGGGGAGTCGATGGGGGCGCAGCAGAGCTGCTTGTCCGGCAGGTCGATGCCGTACTTCCCGGCGGCCTTCACCATGGTCTTGAGATGATCGGTGCAGACCTGGTGGCCCAGGCCCCGGGAGCCGGAGTGGATGAGGACGGTGACCTGGTCTTCGGTCAGGCCGAAGGCCCGGGCCGCCTCGCGGTCGTAGACCTCGGCGACGTAGAGGATCTCGGCGAAGTGGTTGCCGGAGCCCAGGGTCCCGAGCTGCCCGGCGCCGCGCTGGAAGGCCCGCTCGGTGACCTCACCCGGGTCGGCACCGGCGATCCGGCCCCCCTCCTCCAGGTGCTCCAGGTCCTCGCTGTCGCCGAAGCCGGCCTTGACGGCCCAGCGGGCGCCGTCGGCAAGGACCTTCCAGAGCTCCTTCTTGCCGAGCTTCAAGTCCCGCCGGCCCACGCCCACGCCGGTGGGGATCGAGTTGAAGAAGTGGGTGACGACATCCTGGATGCGGGGCTGGAGGTCGGTGCGGCTCAGACCTGAGCGCAGGAGCCGGACCCCTCAGTTGATGTCGTAGCCCACCCCGCCGGGGGAGATGACCCCGGTCTCCGCGTCCATGGCCGCCACGCCGCCGATGGGGAAGCCGTACCCCCAGTGGATGTCCGGCATGGCGATGGAGGCCCTGACGATGCCGGGCAGATGGGCGACGTTCGCCACCTGCTGGAGGCTCTGGTCGCTCCGGATGTCGTCCATCATCCGGGAGCTGGCGTAGACCATCCCGTCCACCCGCATCTTCCCCGTCCGGGGAATCCGCCACCGCCAGTCGTCCACGCGTTCGACCTGGACCATGTCGCTACCTCCTCGGAATCCTTCGAAGTCCGGGACATGGGCGGACCAGCGCCGCGCCACCCGGAAGCCTAGCAGGACCCAGCCGGAGAGCCCGCCTTCGACCAGGACGTCCTGGTATCCTCGATCTTCATCATGTTCGGACTCGCGCTGGAAGAGCTCGCTGTCCTCTCCTTCGTGCTCGGCTCCCAGGTCTTCTGGATCTGGGCCCTGGCGGACTCCGCGGCCCGCTGCCCCCGGGAGCACCGGGTTACCTGGGTGCTGGTCATCGCGCTCCTGAACGTGCCCGGGGCCGTGCTGTACCTCCTGCGGCGCAGATCGTGGGTGGCCGATGCCCGTCCGTCGGACACGGCCGGACCGTAGCGCACGCGGGGACCCCGGAGCCGAGGCGGAGGCTCCCAAGCTCCGATAGACCCACTGACATCTGGACCGATGAGTCGAGTTCGTGGGCACGAGGGCCGGACGGGGGTGCCCGGAGGTCCTCTGCCGCCCTAAATATCGAACACCACCCGCCCCACCCAGCCGCCGCCGTCCTCCTCCTGCCGGACCTCGAGCTGGTGGTAGGTCACCCCCTTGACCTGGACGTCCAGGGGGTGCTTCTCGGTGTCGTAGGGCTCGCCGCGGGCGTCGGCCACCAGGTGCAGGCGGCCCTCGGCGTCCTCCTGGATGGAGAGCTCCACCCCGGAGAAGAGGAGCCCGTCCACGTCGAAGCGGTAGACCAGCTCGCCCAGCCACTCGATCATCAGGGCCTCCGCATCGGCCGCCCGGACCTCCAGCCGGTGGGTCTCACCCGGCTCCACCGTCTTGGGGTCGGTGACCGTGTCGGTGAACGCCAGCATGGCGTCCGCGAAGAGGGCTTGCCGCGTGGGGGCGGCGAGCTCCACCGCCACGTCGGCCGTGTGGTCGAAGAACCGGTAGGACATG
>JBKHJP010000512.1:0-2617 GCA_046538065.1 Thermoanaerobaculia bacterium
TGAAGTAGAGCTTCGGGTGGGCCGTCACCTTGCGCCGGGCCCGCTTCGTGAAGACCGGCAGCCGGAACGCCAGGAGGAGGTCCTCCAGGACCCCGAGGAATCCCTCCACGGTCTTCCGGTGCACCTGGCACTCCCGGGCCACCTCGGCCAGGTTCAGCACCGAGGCCTGGGAGAAGCTCACCGCCTCCAGGAACCGCTGGAACCCCCCCAGGTCCCGGACCAGGGCCTCCGCCTGGACCTCCTCCCGGACGTACAGGCCCGCGTAAGCGCTCAGGGTGTCCTCCGGGTCCTCGGCGTCCCACACCACGGGGAGCAGCCCCTGGCGCAAGGCCCGGTCGAGGTCGAAGTCCCGGCCCAGCTCGCCGGCCAGGAACGGGTGGAGGTGGCGCACCACCGCCCGGCCGGCCAGGAGGTCGATGCCGGTCCGCTTGAGCTTGCGGGCGCTCGAACCGGTGAGGACGAAGCGGACTCCGGGCCGCTCCTCGATGAGCTGGTGGACGACGGTCAGGAGCTCCGGGACGCGCTGGACCTCGTCCACGACGACCACGCGCCCTTCGCCGGCCCCCGCCACCATCTCCCGGAGCCGCTCCGGCCGCGCCTTCAGCCGGCGCTCCACGTCCGGCGACAGCAGGTCGAGCCACAGGGCGTCCTCGTACACGCGCCGGAGCCAGGTGGACTTGCCGGTCCCCCGGGGGCCGAACAGGAAGTAGTCGCCGGCAGGCGGATCGAAAAGTCGAGGTACGAACTCCATTTTGCGACGCAATATGGCGGAGGCGCCGCCGGATGTCAAGGGCGCCCCCGGCGATCTCCTGGGAGCCACCGGCGCCGTTCCCGCGCCCGCCCGCAGCCGTGCAGGACGGCACCTGTAGAATTCCTCGGATGGCCGAGGCCGATCCGGACATGGTGCGCGAAGCCCGCGAGCACCTGCGGGAGCGGGAGCGCCGGCGTTTCGCGGAACGCGAGGAGCTCCGCGCCCGGGTGATCGAGGACGCGCGACAGGCGATCCGGCGGCGTGCTCCGGAGATCCCGAGCCTCCGGGCGGCCTACCTCATCGGCTCGGTCACGAAGCCGGGCCGGTTCGGCCCGAGCTCGGACGTGGACGTCACGGTCGCCTGCGCCGATCCGGCCGACGAGACCCGACTCTGGCGCATGCTGGAAGACGACCTCCGCCGCCCCGTTGACGTGCGCCCCCTCACCGGCCCGTTGGTGGCCGAGGCCCGCGAGCGAGGAGAGTGTGTCTATGCGCGAGACGATGCTCCTGCTGGAGCGCCGGATCCAGGATGACCTCCGAACGATCGAAGAGATCTACCGGTCCCTGGACGCAACCCCCCTGAGCTCCACGGCCTCCGAGGAAACGGCGATCGTCGCGGGTTACCGGCTCCACAATCTCTACAACGCCATCGAGAACATTTTCGGCAGCATCGCCGAGGCGTTCGAGAACCAGCTGGACGACCGCTCGCGCTGGCACAGGGAGCTCCTCCGGAGGATGACCCTGGACCTCCTCCCGGTCCGTCCCGCGGTGATCGACGAACACTCCTACGAGCTGCTGGACGAGCTCCTGCGTTTCCGACACCTGTTCCGGGCGGCCTACGGAATCCAGCTCGATCCGGAGCGCGTCGTCCTCGTCCTGCGCAAGGCGATGGAGCTCCGGGAGCCTTTCGCCAGGCAGATCGAGAAGTTCCTGGATTTCGTCCGGGGAGTTCAGGTGGAGGACGGGAGCTGACCGGCTCCTACGGGGTCGCCTTCCCCAGCACCTTCTCTTCCAGCCAGCGGGTGATGGTCTGGAGGGCCTCCGGGGTGAGCTCGTGGGCCATGTCGAGCTCCCGGTACATGAGGCGGACGCCGAAGCCCCGCAGGGCCTCGCGGCTGGCGCGGGCGCGTTCGACGGGGACCATGGTGTCCCGGGTGCCGTGGAGTACCAGGACCGGGAGCTCCTCCTGCTCGGGGGTCTTCTCGACCGCGTCCGCCAGGGGGCCCGGGAGCCAGGTGGCCAGGGCCACGAGGCCGGCGATGGAGCCCGCCTCCGAGAGGCCCCACTCGTAGGCCATGGCGCCCCCCTGGCTGAAGCCCAGGAGCACCACCCGCTCCGGGTCCACCGGGTAGCGCTCCCGGGCCTCGGCGAAGAAGGCCCGCAGCGCCCGGGCGCCCTTGCGGAACTCGTCCGGGTCCGGGGGCTTGCCCGGCTCCAGGGGGAACCAGCCGTGGCCGGTCATGCCCGGGCCGACGGGGACGTCCACCGGTCCCTGGGGGCAGAGCACCATGACGTCGCCGGGCAGGAGCGGGGCGACTCCCAGGAGGTCGTGGGCCGAGGCCCCCCAGCCGTGGAGGGCGACGACGGTGGGGAAGGGGCCGTCTCCGGCGGGTACGTGGGCGGTGTGGAGGAGCTCCATGGCGGCGGAGGATACCGCGTGATGCCGGTGGTTACCGCTCGGCCGTGCCGCCCACCCCCGGAGGAGGCCGGGTGCGGGCCGGGCTCCGGACCGGCGCGGGCTGGTCGGACGGTTTTGCGCAGGGCCCGCGCCTCGGCTCGGCCCTCCCGCGGCCGTCGGTGTGGCTGCGTCGCCGGTGGCCCGGGTCGGGCCTCGACGTCCTCCGCCCGGCCCGCACCCGGCCTCCT
>JBKHJP010000513.1:0-2589 GCA_046538065.1 Thermoanaerobaculia bacterium
CCCCTCTGGGAGCGGCACAAGCCCGCCGACGAGAAGAACCGGATCACCATGGTCACCAACTGCCTGCTCGTCGAGCGGGGCGACGACCTGGTCCTGGTGGACAGCGCCATCGGCGACAAGGGCGACGAGAAGTTCCGGAGCATCTTCGCCCTGGCGGAAGACCGGACGACCCTGCCGGAAGCGATCCGGAGCGCGGGCCACGACCCCGGCGACGTCACCCACGTCCTCCTGTCCCACCTCCACTTCGACCACTGCGGCTGGAACACCCGCGAGGAGGGGGGGCGCCTGGTTCCCACCTTCCCCCGGGCCCGCTACTGGATCGAGCGGGGCGAGGTGGACCACGCCCGGAACCCCAACCCCCGGGACCGGCCGAGCTACGACCCGCGGAACTGGGAGCCGCTCTTCGAAGCCGGCGTGGTGGAGCTCTTCGACGGCGAGGCCGAGCCGGTCCCCGGCGTCCGGGCGGTCAAGGCGCCGGGCCACACCCGGGACATGTGCATCGTGCTCCTGGACGGCGGGGCGCCGGGCGGGGGCGGAACCGGTGGAGGAGCGGAGACGGCGATCTTCCTGGCCGACCTGGTGCCCACCCGGGCCCACGTCCCGACCCCCTGGGTCATGGGGTACGATCTCTACCCCGTGACGACCATGGAGACCAAGGACCACTGGCTCGCGCGGGCCCACCGGGAGGGGTGGCTGTGCATCTTCGAGCACGAGGCGGACCGGCCCCTGGCCCGCCTGGCGGAGGAACGCCCCGGCCGCCTCCGGGCGGACCCGGTCGACGGATGAGCCGCGGGGAACCGCGTCGGGCCGCGGCCCGGTTGCACCGGACTCGTAGGGTGCGACCCTGTCGCACCGAACACGCCGTAGGGTGCGCCTCGGCGCACCGGAAGACCGCAGGTGCGACTCCGCCGGCCCTGAGCGAAGGGTCGCACCGAGACACCGGATCGACCCGAGCTCCGAACGACGCCGGTTTCAGCGAGGGAGGAACCGACCATGGCAGAGAAGAGCTTCGACCTGATCGTCATCGGCGCCGGCCCCGGCGGCTACGTCGCCGCCATCCGGGCCGGCCAGCTCGGTCTGAAGACCGCCGTCGTCGAGCGGGACGAGCGCCTGGGGGGCACCTGCCTGCTGCGGGGTTGCATCCCCACCAAGCAGCTCCTCCACACCGCCGACCTCCTGGACCGCATCCGTGAGGCCGGGGGCGAGGGCATCCAGGTCGACGAGCCCCGCCTGGACATCGCCCGGGCCATGGAGCGCAAGGAAGAGGTGGTGGCGAAGAACGCCCGGGGCGTGGAGTTCCTGTTCAAGAAGAACAAGGTGGAGCGCATCCGGGGCACCGGGCGCCTCGCCGGCGCCCACGAGGTGGAGGTCGAGGACCCGGACGGGAAGAAGACCACCTACCGGGCCGAGCACGTCCTGATCGCCACCGGCTCGGTGCCCCGGGAGATCCCTCCGGCTCCCACCGACGGCGAGCGCATCCTCAACTCGGACCACGTCCTGAATCTCCAGGAGGTGCCGGAGTCGATGATCGTCCTGGGCGCCGGGGCGGTGGGGACCGAGTTCGCCTCCATCTACCGCTCCTTCGGTACCGAGATCACCCTGGTGGAGATGCTCCCCCGGGTACTCCCCATGGAGGACGAGGAGGTTTCCAAGGAGCTGGCGCGGGCCTTGAAGAAGCGCGGCATGACCCTGGAGCTGGACACCAAGCTCTCGGCTGCGGAGACGACGAAAAAGGGCGTGCGCCTCACGCTGGAGGGGTCCAAGGGCGAAAAGACCGTGGAGGCCGCGAAGCTGCTGGTGGCGGTGGGCCGGGCGCCGGTCTCCCGGGACCTGGGCTTCGAGGAGGCGGGCGTGGAGATCGACGACCGCGGCTACGTCGTGGTGGACGAGCTCTGCCGCACGAAGGTGCCCCACGTCTACGCCATCGGCGACGTCATCGACACCCCCTGGCTCGCCCACGTCGCCTCCCACGAGGGCATTCTCGCGGTGGAGCACATGGCCGGCCGGGAGGTCCGCCCCATCGACTACGACCTCACGCCGATCGTGACCTTCAGCGAGCCGGAGGTGGCCCACGTGGGCCTGACCGAGGCGGAGGCGAAGGAGCGGGGCTACGAGATCGCGGTGGGGAAGTTCCCCTTCACGGCCCTGGGGAAGGCCGTGATCGAGGGCAAGACCACCGGGTTCGTGAAGATCGTCCGGGAGACGAAGTACGACCAGGTGCTGGGGGTCCACATCATCGGCATCCACGCCACGGACCTGATCGCCGAGGCGTGCGCGGCGCTCCACCTGGAGACGACGAACCAGGAGCTGATCGAGACGATCCACGCGCACCCGACCCTGGGCGAGGCGGTCCACGAGGCGGCCCACGCCGCGGCCGGCCACGCGATTCACGTGTAAGGGCTCCGGCTCAGGCCCATAGGGGTGAGTCGGCGGGAGCGACTCCGGCGAGCTTCGGTTCCCCCGCCCCGGTCGGCGCACGTGGCGAGCCCGTCCCGGCCCGGGCCTATCCACCCAAGCAGAGATCCTCCGGATCACCCCCCTCTCCCTCGATCCCTCTCCCACCCTCACGGGGGGAGAGGGACGCCCCCG
>JBKHJP010000514.1:0-2586 GCA_046538065.1 Thermoanaerobaculia bacterium
GCTGGCGGGCGGGGGCGGCGTGGCCGGCCTGGGGGTGGACTGGGCCGCGGTCCGGCTCTACCGCGCCAGTGGCGGCCTGGTCTCCTCCTTCTGGGTCGACGTGCGGCTCGATCCGCCGACCCTCGCGGTGGTGGCCGGCGCGACCCTCGTCACCGCGTTCGCCGCCGGCGTGGTGCCGGCCTGGCGGGCCGCGCGGCTGAGCCCGGGGCGGGCGCTGGAGGGGGCGCGAGGGGGCGCCGGGGTCCGCCTGGGCAGCCTGGGCCGCTCCCTGGTGGTGGTCCAGATCGCCCTGTCCTGCGCGCTGCTGGCGGGCACGGGGCTCATGCTCCGGAGCGTCCAGAACCTCTACGCCCACGACTTCGGCGACGACCCGGAACGGATCTGGACGGCGTCGGTGAGCCCGGGCGGCGGCGGAGCCGGCCGGAGCGCGGTGCTCCGGATCTACGACGAGCTCGCCGGGCGGGTGGGGAGCCTTCCGGGCGTCGAGTCCGTGGCCTTCACCAGCCACCTGCCGACCGCCCGCACGCCGGCCGTGTCGGTGGAGGTCGAAGGGGAGCCGCGGCCGCCGGGCGGGCCCTCCGGGGGCGGTCAGGGGCGGGCCTCCGCCCCCGAGGCCCGCCTTGCCGTCGTCGGCCCGGGCTACTTCTGGACCCTCGGCCGCCCGGTCCACCGGGGCCGGGACTTCACCGCGGCGGACCGCGAGGGCTCCGAGCGGGTGGCCCTGGTCAACCGGACGTTCGCGGAGACGGTCCTGGGCGGACGCGCCCTGGGCCGCCGGATCCGCTTCGCCGCTTCAGGCCGGGAGCCGGGGGAGTGGCGGCGGGTGGTCGGGGTGGTCCCGGACCTGTTCCTGGACTGGGACTACTACGAGGAGCGGATGGGCGCCGGCGCTCCCGCCGGCGTGTACGTGCCGCTGGGGCAAGGCCCCCTCCCGGGCGTCACTCTTCTGGTGCGGACCCGCGAAGCCGGAGCGCCCGTGGCGCCGGAAGTACGCTCCGCCCTGGCCGCCATCGCCCCCGACGTGCCCCTGCTCGACCCCGGCACCCTGGCGGACCGGATCGCGGCGGCGGCGGCGGACCACCGCCGGGTGCGGACCCTCGTCGCGGCGTGCGCCGCCGCGGCCCTGGGCCTGGCGGTCCTCGGCCTGTACGGGGTCCTGTCCTTCACCGTGGGCGAGCGCCTGCGGGAGCTCGGTGTGCGCTCGGCCCTGGGCGCCCGGCGCCAGGACCTCGCAGCGCTGGTGGCCCGGAGCGCCGCCCGGCAGCTCGCGGCGGGCCTGGCGGTCGGGGCGGTCCTGGCCTTCGGCATGGGCGGTCTGCTGGAAGGCCTCCTGTTCGGGGTCGAGCCCCGGGAGCCGGCGGCCTTCCTGCTGGCCGCCGCGGCGCTCGGGCTGGCGGCGGGTGCGGCGTGCCTCGGCCCGGTTCTCCGCGCCGCCCGGCTGGAACCGGCCCGGGTGCTCCGGGCGGAATGAGCCTCCGCTGACACGAAGGATGACTCCGGTTCGGACGGAGCGATCCGCGACACCCGCGCACTAGCTCTGCTCGGAGCACTGGGATGTGGACAGATGAGTCAAGTTTGTCAGCACGCGGGTCGGGTGGGGGCGTCCCTCTCCCCCCGCGCGGGGGAAGAGGGACCGAGGGAGAAGGGGGCGATCCGGAGGATCTCTGCTTGGGTGGATAGGCTCGGGCCGGTCCGGGCTTGCCCCGCGAGCTGACCGGGGTGGGGGCGCCAGCGCCGCCCGGAGCCACTCCCGTTGACCCGCCCTCAGGTTCCGAGACGGAGCCTCGCCTGAACTACGGGCGCCACCGCAGCGCCGCCCACAGGCGGACCTCGTCCTCCAGGTCCCCAGCCGGGTCCTCCAAGACGTAGGCGGCCCCGAGGGTGAAGCGCGCCTCCGGCAGGCCCAGCAGCGGTGTGGCGGGCACCCGGCCCCGCAGCTCGATCCCGGCCAGGGAAAGCCAGTCGCCCTTCGGGCCGTCCCCGCTCCAGGCGCGGTGGCGCTCGTAGACGAGGGGAGCCGGGAGGAGGCCGGAGTCCAGGCTCACGCGCTGGCTCTCGTGCTCCTCGCCCACCAGCGCCGCCGCCGGCAGGGCGGGCACCGGGACCCGGGGGAAGTCGGCGTCCTCCGGCAGGACGCTCCGGCGCAACCCGCCCACCTGGAAGCGGTCGAACGCGAAGCGCGTGCCGGAGGATCCGTGCCGTTGCCAGCCCAGGCGGAGCCCGCGCTCGCCCAGGACCAGACCGGCACCGGCGTGCGCCCGCCAGCGGCTCCAGCCGTCGCCGTCGGTGCGCCCCTCCTGGGCGGCGAGGGCCAGCTCCAGCGGCAGGCTCTCCCGCGCGACCACCAGGGAGTGGTAGCGGGTCGCCTCGAAGGGGTTCTCCAGGCCGCGGAAGACCCCTTCGCCGCGATGGTGGATGGGCGAGGTCTTGCCGTGCATCACCTGGCGCGCGTGAACCACATCGCCCCCGAAGGCCTGGCCGATGGCCTGGTGGCCCAGGCAGACCCCGAGCAGCGGCACCCGGCCGGCAAAACGGGTCACCGCCTCCAGGGAGATCCCGGCCTCGTCGGGGGTGCAGGGCCCCGGC
>JBKHJP010000515.1:0-2577 GCA_046538065.1 Thermoanaerobaculia bacterium
GGAGGGGGCGCACCCCGACCTCCCCATCCGCATCGTCCCCCTCCCGGTCAAATACCCCCAGGGCGCCGAAAAGATGCTGCTCCGGGCCCTCTACGGCCTCGAGGTCCCCCCCGGCAAGCTCCCCCTGGACGTGGGCTGCGTGGTCAACAACGTCGCCACCATGGCCGCCGTGGCCGACGCCTTCCGCCGCCGCACGCCGGTCCTGGAGCGCGTGGTCACCGTCGCCGGTCCCGGGGTGCGCCGGCCGGCGAACCTCCTGGTACCGGTGGGCACCCCGGTGCGCGACGTCCTGGACCACTGCGGCGGCCTCCACCCGGACACCCGGGAGGTGGTCATGGGCGGCCCCATGATGGGGGCCTCCCTGGCGAGCCTCGACGTGCCGGTCCTCAAGGGCACCTCGGGTCTCCTGGCCTTCACCGAGAGCGAGACCCGCCTGCCCCGGGAGTACGCCTGCATCCGGTGCGGCCGGTGCGTGGAAGCCTGCCCCCAGTTCCTGAACCCGTCGCGGCTGGCGCGCCTGGCCCGGGCCGGGCGGTGGGACGATCTCGAGAGCTTCCACGTGAGCGACTGCGTGGAGTGCGGCTCGTGCAGCTTCACCTGCCCGTCGGGCATCCCGATCGTCCAGCTCATCCGGGTGGCCAAATCCACGCTCCGGGAGCGCTCCGCGAAGGACCGGGGGTCGAAGTGAGCGCCCGGGAGCGGAATTCCGGCGGCGGCGGCGCGCCGCCCCCCTGGGGCGTCGGCGAGGCCGTCCGGGCGGGGGGGGAGGGGGGCGCCGGGGATGCCCTCCTCCTCCAGAGCTCGCCCTTCCTGCGCCAGGGGGTCACCACGCCCCGGATCATGGGGGACGTCGTCATCGCCCTGGTTCCGGTGGTGGCGGTGGCGGTCTGGGCCTTCGGGCTCTCGGCCATCCTGGTGCTGGCCGCCGCCACGGCCGGGGCGGTGGGGACGGAGTGGCTCCTGCCCCCCGCCGGCACCCGGCGCGGCGAGTCCCTGGCGAACGGCAGCGCCGTCCTCACCGGGATCCTCCTGGGTCTCACCCTGCCTCCGGGGATCGCCCTCTGGATGGCCGCCCTGGGCGGGGCCGTGGGGATCGGCCTGGGCAAGCTCGTCTGGGGCGGCCTGGGGCAGAACCTGTTCAACCCGGCGCTGGTGGGGCGGGCCTTCCTCCAGGCCGCCTTTCCCGTGGCCATCACCACCTGGTCGCCGCCGGCGGGGCCGCTGGCCCTGCGCCCCACGAACCTGGCCGCGCCGTTCCTGCAGCCGTCCGCCGGCGCCGCCGCCGACGCCGTGACCACGGCCACCCCGCTCAACCTGATGAAGTTCGAGCACCGGGCCACCGAGCTGCCGGACCTCTTCCTGGGGAACGTCGCCGGCTCCCTGGGGGAGACGAGCGCCCTGGCCGTCCTCCTGGGGCTGGCCTGGCTGCTGCTCCGCCGGGCCTGCGACTGGCGCATCCCGGTGGCGATCGTCGCCACCGTGGCCGCCCTCTCGGGGCTCCTCTGGGCGGTGGCTCCGGATCGCCATCCCTCGCCGGGGTTCATGGTCCTCTCCGGCGGGCTCCTCTTCGGGGCGGTCTACATGGCCACGGACCCGGTGACCTCGCCCCTGGCCCCCCGGGGCGTCTGGCTCTTCGGCTTCGGGATCGGTGCGCTGGTGGTGCTGATCCGCCTCTGGGGCGGCCTGCCGGAGGGGGTGATGTACGCCATCCTCCTGATGAACGCGGCGGCTCCCCTGATCGAGCGGGCCACCCAGCCGAAGGCCTTCGGCCGCGGGAGGGCCGCATGAGCTGGAACTGGGTGTCCGTCCGGCCCCGGGTCTCCCTCCCGGAGACGCCGCGCCTGGCCCTCACCCTGGCGGTGGCGGGGCTCTTCTCCGGCCTGGTCATCGTGGGGACCTACCGGGGCACCCTGCCGGCGATCGAGGCGAACCAGGCGGAAGCCCTGCGCCGGGCGGTGCTGGAGGTGCTTCCCGGGGCCGAGCGGATGGCGGGGCTGGCCTGGAGCGAGGAGGCCGGCGCCCTGGTGCCCGCCGGGGACGCGGCGGCGCCCGCCGTCTACGCCGGCTACACCGAAGGCGGCCGCTTCGTGGGCTACGCCGTGCCGGCCTCCGGCGCCGGGTTCCAGGACACGATCAGCCTCCTCTACGGCTACGACCCGGACCGGGGCCGGATCGTCGGCATGGCGGTCCTGGAGAGCCGGGAGACGCCGGGCCTGGGCGACCGGATCTACAAGGACGAGACCTTCGTGGGCCGGTTCCGGGACCTCGCTCCGGAGCCCCGGGTGGAGCTGGTCAAGGAGGAGCCCGGCGCCCCCAACGAGGTGGACGCCATCACCGGGGCCACCATCTCCTCGGCCGCGGTCGTGGACATCATCAACGCCGGCAACGAGGCGTGGCTCGAGCGCCTGGAGGCCTCGCCGGCCCCGCCGGCGCCGGAGGAGGGGAGCGCCGAGCCCGCCCCGGCCGCCACCGGCGGTCCCATCCCCGGAGGCAGAGAATGACGCTCCGCCGGCCGACGACGCGTGAAGCGGCCGACCTCTGCGTCGGCCGGGGCGGGGGCGGCCGCGCCGTCCACCG
>JBKHJP010000118.1:0-11557 GCA_046538065.1 Thermoanaerobaculia bacterium
GGCCTGGTCCTGCTGGCGATCTCCTACCTCCTGGGCAAGAAGCGCTCCGGGGGGACCCAGCTCTCGCCGTACGAGTCGGGCATGCCGCTGCTGGACCAGTCCCGCAAGCGCATCTCCATCGTCTTCTTCCTGATCGCCATCGACTTCATCGTCTTCGACCTGGAGGCGGCTTTCCTCTACCCGTACGCCCTGGTCTTCCGCGACGGCGGGTGGCCGCTGTTCGGGGCGGTCCTGGTCTTCATCGCCCTGATCCTGGTGGGCTACGTCTACGTCTGGCGCAAGGGCGGCCTGGACCTCTCGGCGCGGCCGAAGCCGTTCCCCGCGGGGGCGGCCGCCGAACGGAGGAGCGAGCCCTCATGAGCGACGCCCCGAACCGGAGCGCCGGGGACGGAGCCGCCGCGCCCCGGGGGACGGCGGCCACCGCCGACGCCCGGCCGGCCTTCCCGCCGGAGGCCCGGTCCCGCCTGCAAGAGATCGCGAAGCGCTACCCCCAGGGCAAGGCCGCGCTGATCCCGGCGCTCCACATCGCCCAGGAGCTCTGGGGCGGCTGGCTGCCGGAGGAGGCGGTGCAGGCCGTGGCGAACGAGACCGGCATCCCGGCGGCGGAGGTCTGGGGGGTGGTCAGCTTCTACGACCTCTTCCACAGCCGCCCGGTGGGGCGCCACCGCCTGCGGGTGTGCACCAACCTGCCCTGCCAGCTCCGGGGAGCCGACGAGATCATGGCCGTCCTGCGGGAGGAGCTGGGGGTCGCCGAAGGCGAGGTCACGCCCGACGGGAAGTGCTCCTACGTCCACTTCGAGTGCCTGGGCTCGTGCGACACGGCGCCCATGATGATGCTCGACGACCACTACGAGGAGAACCTCACCCCCGAGCGGGTGCGGGAGATCCTCCGGGAGCTCGACTGATGGCTGAGCTCGAGCCGGTCCTGACGAAGAACGTGGGCCGCCGGGAGGCCCGGACCGTCGCCGGGTACCGCGAGACGGGCGGCTACGCCGGCCTGGCCCGGGCCCTGGAGATGGAGCCGGAGGCGGTGATCGAGGAGGTCAAGGCCTCGGGCCTCCGGGGACGCGGCGGCGCGGGCTTCCCCTGCGGCATGAAGTGGGGGTTCATCCCCCGCGGCAAGGACGGCCCGAAGTACATCGTCTGCAACGCCGACGAGTCGGAGCCCGGCACCTTCAAGGACCGGCTCCTGATGGAGCACGACCCCCACCAGCTCATCGAGGGCTGCGCCATCTCCGGCTGGGCCGTGGGCGCCGAAACCACCTACATCTACATCCGCGGCGAGTACACCGAGTCCGCCGACATCCTGGAGGAGGCGATCCGGGACGCCTACGAGGAAGGCGTCCTGGGGGAGAAGGTCCTGGGCTCCTCCTTCCGCCACGACGTCTACGTCCACCGGGGGGCCGGGGCCTACATCTGCGGCGAGGAGACGGGTCTCCTGGAGTCCCTGGAGGGCAAGCGGGGCCAGCCCCGGGTCAAGCCCCCCTTCCCCGCCGTGATCGGGGCCTTCGGGGCGCCCACGGTGATCAACAACGTGGAGACGCTGTGCTGCGTGCCCCACATCCTCGGCCGGGGGGCCGAGTGGTTCAAGGGCATCGGCACCGACGAGCGCAACACCGGCCCGAAGCTCTACGCCATCTCCGGCCACGTGGAGCGCCCCGGGACCTACGAGCTCCCCATCGGCGCCCCCTTCTCCACCCTGCTGGAGGCGGCCGGGGGCATGTACCGCGGCGGCGAGCTCAAGGCCTTCATCCCCGGCGGCGCGTCCGCGGCGATCCTCGGTCCCGAGCACCGGGACCTGCCCCTGGACTTCGACCAGGTGGCGAAGGCCGGGAGCATGCTGGGCTCGGCGGCGGTGATCGTCATGGACGAGAGCGTCTGCCTGGTGCGCTCCGTGCTGCGCCTGGCGGAGTTCTTCAACCACGAGTCGTGCGGCCAGTGCACGCCCTGCCGGGAAGGGACGAACTGGATGGAGCTCCTCCTGGAGAAGATCGAACGGGGCGAGGCGAGCGAGCACGACGTCCGGGTCCTCTCGGAGGTGCCGGACATGGTCGCCGGCAACTCGCTCTGCGCCCTGGGGGACGCCGCCGCCGGGCCGGTCCGCTCGCTGGTCGCCAACTTCGGCTGGGAGATCGAGAAGCACCTGGAGCACGGCGGCTGCCCGTACCCGCACCGCAAGTACTTCGAGGCCGCCTGAAGGGAGTCGTCCGAGCCATGCCCAGCATCACCATCAACGGCCGTCCGGTGGAGGTCCCGGCGGGCACCAACCTGATCGAGGCCGCGAAGAAGGTGGGGGTCCAGGTGCCCCACTACTGCTACCACCCGCGGCTGTCGATCGTCGGCCAGTGCCGGATGTGCCTGGTCCAGGTGGACGGGCACCCGAAGCTCCAGGCCGGGTGCTCCATGACCGTCCAGAAGGACGGCATGGACGTGCGCACCGACGTGCCGGAGGTCGAGGAGGCCCAGCGGGCGATGATGGAGTTCCTCCTCATCAACCACCCCCTGGACTGCTCGATCTGCGACCAGGCCGGCGAGTGCGGCCTCCAGGACTACGCCTTCAAGCACGGCCAGGCCTTCTCCCGGTTCCGCTACGAGGAGAAGCGCACCTACCCGGGCCGGGAGAGGATCCCCCTGGGGCCGAACGTGCTGCTCAACATGAACCGGTGCATCCAGTGCACCCGGTGCGTGCGCTTCACCCAGGAGGTCTCGAAGACCGGCTCCCTGGGCTTCTTCAACCGGGGCGCCCGGACCGAGATCGGCACCTTCCCCGGCGAGGAGCTCGACGACCCCCTCTCCGGGAACGTCGTGGACATCTGCCCGGTGGGGGCCCTGACCTCCACCCGGTTCCGCTTCGCCGAGCGGGTCTGGTACCTGGACAAGAAGCCGTCGATCTGCACCGGCTGCGACGTGGGGTGCAACGTCACCCTGGAGCACCGCCGCGGGCAGATCCGGCGCTACAAGCCCCGGGCGAACCCGGAGGTCAACGACTACTGGATGTGCGACTACGGCCGTTCGACCCACGAGCGCTACGGGCAGATTCCACGGCTGAGCGCGCCGCGGCTCCGCAGGCAGGGCGCCGCGGAGGCCCGGCCCGTAGGCTGGAAGGAGGCCCTGGACGCCGTCCACGCCGCCCTGACCTCCCGCTCCCGGGAGGGCGCCATCGCCTTTTTGGGCTCCGCGGGCCTGTCCACCGAGGCGGCGTTCCTGCTGGCCCAGGTCGCAGAGCGCATGGGCTCTCCCCACCGGGGCGTCTGGGTGGACTCGGGGCCGGAACGGACCATCCCCCGGCCCCAGGGCTCGATCGCCGGCTCCGAGGCGGGGCCCAACCGGAGGGGCGCCGAGCTCGCCGGCCTGGCCACCCCCGAGAGCGGAATGACCGCCCGGGAGCTGGTGGAGGGCGACGGGGCGGCGCGGTGCGGCGTGCTGGTCGTGGCCGACAGCGACTTCGGTGCCGCGGCCCACGACCCGGAGGCGGTGGAGCGGCTCCGCCGGGCCGAGCTCCTGGTGGTCCTGGGGTGGGCCGACACGGCCCTGGCCCGGGCGGCCGACGTGGCCCTTCCGGTGGCCACCCACGCGGAGACCTCGGGCACCTTCGTCAACGTGGAGCACCGTCTGCAGCGGTTCGAGCAGGCCTTCCCGGCCCCGGGCCAGGCGCGCCCGCTCGTGGAGGTCCTGGGCGATCTCCTGGCGCGGTTCGACGAGGACTGGAACGATCAGGTCACCCCCGGGGAGGTCTTCGACCGGATGGCCGGCGCGATCCCGGCCCTGGCGGACCTCGCCTTCGACGAGCTGCCGGCCACCGGTGCGCCCCTCCAGGCGCCCGAGGCGAGGCGGGAGCCGGCCCTGGAGCGCTGAGGCCCACCGAGGCCGACCGAGCCGAAGCGAGCCACCCCAAGACCTGAGAACCCCCGGAACCAACGAGAGACCCGAGGAGCCCCCGTGACCGCCGCCGCCCTGGCCGTCGCCGCCAAGATCGCCGCCTGGCTCGCCGTGCTGCTGAGCATCGTGCCGCTGATGGTCTGGTTCGAGCGCCGGGGCGGCGCCCTGATGCAGGACCGGCCCGGGCCCAACCGGCTGGGCCCCCTGGGCCTCCTCCAGCCCCTGGCGGACGTCTTCAAGTTCATGTTCAAGGAGGACGTCATGCCCCAGGAGGCGGACCGGGGCCTGTACCTCCTGGCCCCCGTGCTCGCCATCCTGCCGGCCTTCACCACCTTCGTGGTCATCCCCCTGGGACCCACGATCGAGGTCGCCGGGATGACGGTCCCCATGATGGTGGCGCCGGCGGACACCGGGGTGCTCCTGTTCCTGGCCATCGCCAGCCTCGGGGTCTACTCCCTGGTGATCGCCGGCTACGCCTCGAACAACAAGTACTCCTTGATGGGCTCGATCCGGGCCTCGGCCCAGATGATCAGCTACGAGCTGGCGCTCACCATCACGGTGGTGGCGGCGGTGCTGCCGGTGGGCTCCTTCCGGCTGGACCGGGTGGTGGAGCACCAAGTCGCCGGGGTCTGGACCGTGGTCCCCCAGGCCGTGGGCTTCTTCGTCTTCCTGGTGGCCGCCTTCGCCGAGACGAACCGCCTGCCGTTCGACCTGCCGGAGGCGGAGTCGGAGCTGGTGGCCGGGTACCACACCGAGTACAGCGCCATGCGCTTCGCCGCCTTCTTCATGGCGGAGTACGCCTCCATGACCGTGCTCTCGGCCCTGGGGGCGACCCTTTACTTCGGCGGCTGGCACCTGCCGGGGGTGGACCTGGCCTCCATGGGGATCCGGGGGGTGGTGATCGGAGCCCACGTGCTGGTGGCCAAGATCCTGGTCTTCATGTTCCTGTTCGTCTGGGTGCGGTGGAGCTTCCCCCGGTTCCGCTTCGATCAGCTCATGGCGATCGGCTGGAAGGGGCTCCTGCCCCTGGCCCTCCTGAACCTGGTCTGGGTCGCCGCCGCCAGCCTCGCGGGGTGGATGTGATGGAGGTCGGATAGATGGAGCTGGCCGTCTTCTGCCTCTTCGGGTTCCTCGCCCTGGGCTCGGCCGTGGTGGTGGTCCTCCACCGGGACCCGGTGAAGTCCACGCTGAGCCTGGTGCTCACGCTCTTCTCCACGGCCGTCCTGTTCGTCCTCCTGGGAGCTCCCTTCATCGGAGTGCTCCAGGTGCTGATCTACACCGGCGCCATCGTGGTCCTGTTCCTCTTCGTCGTCATGCTGCTGAACCTCCAGCGCGAGGCCCGGCGCTCCGAACCGGGGGGAGGGCTGCAGAAGGTTCTCGCCGGGCTCGGGGCAGTGGTCTTCGGGGCCGCGACGGTGGTGGGGGTCTGGCGCGCCACCGCCGGGGCCTCCACCGAACGTCTGAGCGAAGGGTTCGTCGACCTGGAGGGCTTCGCCCAGGACCTCTTCGCCCGCTACCTGCTGCCGTTCGAGATCGTGGGGCTGCTCCTGCTGGTGGCGGTGATCGGCGCCTACATCGCGGCCCGCCGCCCGGAGCCCGCTGCATCCGCCCTGACGGAGACCGAACGCGGGAGCGCGGCCGACGGTGGCCCCCGCGAGCGGGAGGACTCGCCATGACAGTCCCCGTTTCCTGGTACCTGGTCCTGGCGGCGGCCATGTTCGCCGTCGGCACCACCGGGGCCCTGACCCGGCGCAACGGCATCACCATCTTCTTGTCCATCGAGCTCATGCTCAACGCCGTGAATCTCACGCTGGTGGCCTACTCCCGGCTGCTGGACGACCGCACCGGGCAGCTCATCGTGCTCTTCGTCCTGGCGGTGGCGGCGGCGGAGGCCGCCGTGGGCCTGGCCCTGTTCATCGCCCTCTACCGCGATCGTCGGACCATCGACCTGAACCGGGTCAACCTGATGCGCTGGTGACGCCATGGACCTGCTCTGGTTGATCCCCGTCCTGCCGTTCGCCGGGGCCGCCCTCAACGGCGCCCTGGGCCCCCGCGCTCCCCGCTCGGCCACCACGGCCGTCGCCCTGGGCGCTCCGGCGGCGTCCCTGCTCGTGGCCCTGGCGGCCCTGTGGCAGTACGCCTCGCTCTACCCGGAGCCCTTCGAGCAGACCCTCTACGCCTGGACCACCGGGGAGCTCGCCATCGACGTGGGCTTCCTCCTGGACCCGGTCTCGGCGGTGATGACCTTCATCGTCACCTTCGTCGGGTTCCTGATCCACGTCTACTCCGTGGGCTACATGGCCCACGAGAAGGGGTACCAGCGCTACTTCGTCTACCTGAACCTGTTCATGGGGGCGATGCTGCTGCTGGTCCTGGGCTCGAACTACCTGGTCTCCTTCGTGGGCTGGGAGGGGGTGGGGCTGTGCTCCTACCTCCTGATCGGCTTCTTCTACGACCAGGAGTTCCCGCCCTACGCCGGCCAGAAGGCCTTCATCGTCAACCGGATCGGCGACTTCGCCTTCCTCCTGGGCCTGTTCGCCCTGTTCGGCGCCTTCGGGACCCTGGACTACCTGGACCTCTTCTCCGCCCTGGAGGCGGACCCGGGCCTGGGGAGCCAGGCCACGCTCTGGGGGCTGCCGCTCGCCACCTTCGTGGGGGCGTGCCTGTTCATCGGCGCCGTGGGCAAGAGCGCCCAGATCCCCCTCTTCGTCTGGCTGCCGGACGCCATGGCCGGCCCGACACCGGTCTCCGCCCTGATCCACGCCGCCACCATGGTGACGGCGGGCATCTTCATCGTCGTGCGCTCGAACGCGATCTTCCAGCTCGCGCCGGAGGTGTCCCTGGTGATCGCCGGCGTCGGGGCGGCCACCGCGCTGTTCGCCGCCACCATCGGCCTGGCCCAGACCGACGTCAAGAAGGTCCTGGCCTACTCCACCGTCTCCCAGCTCGGGTACATGTTCCTGGCGGCGGGCCTGGGAGCGTACACCGCGGCGCTGTTCCACGTGGGGACCCACGCCTTTTTCAAGGCGCTCCTCTTCCTGGGCTCGGGCTCGGTGATCCACGCCATGGGGGGCGAGCAGGACATGCGGAAGATGGGGGGGCTCAAGGCCCACCTGCCGGTGACCTACTGGACGTTCCTGGTGGCCACCCTGGCCATCGCCGGCATCCCGCCGCTGGCGGGCTTCTTCTCGAAGGACGAGATCCTGGCCGCCGCCGCCGGCGGCGGGCACTGGCTGCTCTGGGGCGTGGGGCTGTTGACCGCGGGGCTCACCGCCGGCTACATGTTCCGGGCGGTCTTGCTCACCTTCCACGGAAGCTTCCGGGGCACCGAGGAGCAGCGCCACCACCTCCACGAGTCGCCGCCGGTGATGACCGTGCCGCTGGTGGTGCTGGCCGTGGGCTCCGCCGTGGCCGGCTTCGCCGGCATCCCCAACGCCCTGGCGGAGCTCTTCGGCGGCCACGACTGGAACTGGCTGCACCACGTCCTGGAGCCGGCGTACGCGGCGGTGGGCGCCGAGGGGGCGCACCACCTCCCCGTGGCCGCAGAGCTCGCCCTGATGGCCCTCTCGGTGGCCGTGGCCGTCACCGGGATCGGGATCGCGTGGAAGCTGTACGGAGGGGAGCGTGGCCTGGAGGGCGGCCGGCGCCTGGCGGAGCGCTTCCCGGCGGTCCACGGCCTCCTGGTGCACAAGTACTACGTGGACGAGATCTACGACGCGGTCTTCGTCCGGCCGCTCCGGGCCGTCTCCCGGTTCTTCTGGAAGGTGGTGGACGGCCGGGGCATCGACGGCACGGTCCACCTGGGGGCGTACCTGACGGAGCTGGCCGGGGACCTGGGCCGCCTCACCACCACCGGAAACGTGCGGAACTACGCCCTGTACCTCTTCCTGGGGATCGTCGTCCTCGTGACCTGGGTGCTGCTGTGATCGACCGGGGAGGCGCGTAGATGGAGACCTTCGCAGAGCTGCTCCGGATGCTCCTGGGCGATACGTTGACCCGACTGGTCTTCTTCCCGGCACTGGCGGCGGTGCCGCTCCTCTTCGTGCGCCGGGAGGCCGTCCGGGGGATCAAGACCTACACCCTGGTCGTCGCCGTCCTGGAGCTCGCCTTCGCGGTGCGCTACGCCGCCACCCACTTCACGGACGGGGCCTTCGAGCGGGCGAGCGACGGTGTGTTCGCCTGGCTCCCGGGCTACGGCATCTCCTACCACCTGGTGGCGGACGGCATCTCCCAGCCCCTGGTGCTCCTGTCGGCCCTGCTCCTTCCCCTGGTGGTGATGGGGACCTGGAACGGGATCGAGCGCCACTGGCGCGAGTACGCCGTCTCGTTGCTGCTGTTGACCACGGGCGTCCTGGGCACCTTCCTGGCCTGGGACCTCTTCCTCTTCTACGTCTTCTTCGAGGTCTCCCTGATCCCCATGTACCTGATCATCGGGATCTGGGGCGGTGAGCGGCGGATCTACGCGGCGGTGAAGTTCTTCCTCTTCACCATGGCCGGCAGCCTCCTGATGCTGGTGGCGCTGCTCTGGATGGCCTGGTCCTACGCCCAGCTCACCGGCGAGTGGAGCTTCGCCTACCAGGACCTGCTCCGCCTGGACCTCCCCCTCGGCGTCCAGACCTGGCTCTTCGCGGCGTTCGCCCTGGCCTTCGCCATCAAGGTGCCGATGGTGCCGGTCCACACCTGGCTGCCGGACGCCCACGTGGAGGCCCCCACCGGGGGCTCGGTGCTGCTGGCCGGCGTGCTCCTGAAGCTGGGCACCTACGGGTTCCTGCGCTTCGCCCTGCCGCTCTTCCCCCACGCCGCCGAGCGGGCGCAGCCGCTCCTGGTCGGCCTGGCGGTCGTGGGCATCGTCTACGGCGCCCTGGTGGCCTGGGTCCAGGAGGACATGAAGAAGCTGGTGGCCTACTCCTCCGTGGCCCACCTGGGCTTCGTGATGCTCGGGCTCCTGGCCATCGACCTGGTGGCCTGGCAGGGGGCCCTGGTCCAGATGGTCAACCACGGCCTGTCCACCGGCGCCCTCTTCTTCCTGGTGGGGATGGTCTACGAGCGGCGCCACACGAAGAAGTTCGCCGACCTGGGGGGGCTGGCCAGGGCCATGCCGGTCTTCGCCTTCTTCCTGGTCTTCTCGGCCCTGGCCTCGGTGGGGCTGCCGGCCCTGAACGGCTTCGTCGGGGAGTTCCTGATCCTGATCGGGAGCTTCCGGACGCTCGGCTGGCCGGTGGTGCTGGCCACCTTCGGCGTGGTCCTGGCGGCGGTCTACCTGCTGAAGATGGTGGCGGAGACGGTCTGGGGCCCGGTCCGGAACGAGGCGAACCGCACGGTCGCCGACCTGACCTCCCGGGAGGTCGCGGTGCTCGCGCCCCTGGCGGTCCTGATGCTCTGGATCGGCGTGGCGCCCCGGCCGTTCCTGGATCCCTCCCGGGCGGCCCTGGAGGAGACCCTCGGCGCCTACCAGGCCCGGATCGAGTCGCCGGCGCCGGAGGAAGCGTCGGTACGCCCACCCATCCATCCTGTAGGGGCGGAGCTTGCCTCCGTACCAGGGGAAAGGACCGACCGGTCGCGTGTAGGGGCGGAGCTTGTCTCCGCCCGGGCGGAAAGGGCCGCCCCGTCGCGTGTAGGGGCGGAGCTTGTCTCCGCCCGGGCGGAAACGACCGACGCCGCCCCTGGGAGGAGGCAAGCTCCTCCCCTACACGCAATGGAGGAGGTTTCCCCCGACCCGACCCGTCGCTCCCCCCGAGAGGTGACGCCATGACCGCTACCGACCTCGCGGCCCTGGCCCCGGAGATCCTGTTGGCAGCCGCGGGCTGCGCCGTCCTCCTCCTGGAGGCGATGGCGCCGCGGCTCCGCCCCGCCTTCACCGGCCTCTCGGTCCTGGCGACCGCCGTCGCCGGGTGGCTCGCCTGGGGCGTGGCCGAAGGGGTCTCCTCCGCGGGGCTCCTGGTCGCCGACCGGCTCACCGCGGTGGGCAGCCTGGTGGTTCTCGCCTCGGCGGCCCTGGCGCTCCTGGCGTCCCAGGGCTACCTGCGCCGGGAGGGGATCCTGGGCGGCGAGTACCACGCCCTCTTCCTCTGGTGCACGGCGGGGATGCTCCTGATGCTCCGCTCGGCGGAGCTGCTGACGGTCTTCGTCTCCCTTGAGCTCCTGTCGCTCTGCCTGTACGCCCTGGCCGCGTACAACCGGAAGGTGGTGCTGGGGTCGGAGGCCGCCCTCAAGTACTTCCTCATGGGCGCCTTCGCCAGCTCCTTCGTGCTCTACGGCATCGCGCTGCTTTACGGTGCGACGGGTTCCACGTTCTTCGACGGGATCGACGCTGCCCTCTCTGGTGGAGCGGCCGGCGAAGCCTCTTCGCCGGCGGTCGCCGTGATCGGGGTGCTGCTGCTCATCGCCGGCTTCGGGTTCAAGATGAGCGTGGCCCCGTTCCACGCCTGGGCCCCGGATACCTACCAGGGGGCGCCGTCGCCCTTCGTCGCCTTCCTGTCCGTGGCTCCGAAGGCCGCCAGCGCCTTCGTCCTCATCCGGGTCCTGGGGACGGTCTTTCCCGATGCCCTGGGCACCCGGTGGCCGGCGGTGGTGGCGAGCCTGGCGGTGCTCTCCATGGTCGTGGGGAATCTGCTGGCCCTGGTCCAGAAGGACGTCAAGCGCATGCTCGCCTACTCCGGCGTGGGGCACATGGGCTACCTCCTGATCCCCCTGGCCGGCCTGGACCTGGGAACCGACGGCGGGGGCGGCTCGTGGACGCCGGTCCTGGTCTACCTGGCGGCGTACGCCCTGATGAACGCCGGGGCCTTCGCCGTGGTGGGGATGCTCTACAGCCGGGCCGGCGAGCAGCACCTGATCTCGGAGCTCTCCGGCTGGGGCTACCGGTTCCCGGTCCTGGGGGCCGCCCTGACGGTGTGCATGCTCTCCCTGGGGGGGCTGCCGCCGACGGTGGGCTTCGTCGGCAAGTACCTGGTCTTCCTCCACGCGGTGGAGGCCGGGCAGGTCTGGCTCGCCCTGGTGGGCGTCGTGACCTCGCTAATCGGCGTGTTCTACTACCTCCGGGTGGTCTACGTGCTGTACATGAAGGAGGAGGTCCGGGAGCCCTCCGGCCTGTTGATCGATCGTTGGGGCACCACCGCCGCGGTCCTCGCCGCGCTCGGGACCCTGGCCCTGGGAATCTACCCGGGCTGGCTCCTGGGACTGTTCTGACGGCGGGCCGTTCCGGCGCCGGACCGGATCCGGTCGCCGGCCGGGGCTTCGGCCAGGGCCGACCGGGGTGCCTGGCTCCCTCCCGGTCCGGCCCGGCCCGGTCCCGATGGGGCCGAGGCTCCGTGGAGGGCCTGGAGGGAGCCCGCCAGGGAACCGGCGCGCGCTTCGGGGGTGTCCTGGACTCGTGGCGCGCGCCTCGGCTCGGACGGCGCGCAGGACGACGCCGGTGTCCTCCCCCTTCGGAGCGGAGCGCCGTCCTCGACGTTCCCTGGCGGGCTCCCTCCAGGCCCTCCACTCGGTGACTCCGGCGTGACGAACAGCGTTCCCGGAGCGGCGCATTCTCCACTGGGTAGCTCCCGCGTAACGGGTCGTGCTCCACCTCGCCTCGGGGTACAGAAGCCAAGGCTTTCCGTTCCTGTGGAGGTGCCGACCGGATCGAGCGTGTAGGGGCGGAGCTCGTCTCCGCCCGGGCTTCGGGGGTTCGCCACCG
>JBKHJP010000119.1:0-11509 GCA_046538065.1 Thermoanaerobaculia bacterium
TCCCTTGTCGTTCCCGGAGGAGCATTCGGCAGAACATCCCTTGTCGTTCCCGGAGGAGCATTCGGCAGAACATCCCTTGTCGTTCCGAGCGGAGCGAAGCGGAGTCGAGGAACCTGGGCGGGGGAGCCTCGGCCAACACTGGAGAGCCCCGCCCCCAGGCCCCTCGACTCCGCTTCGCTCCGCTCGGGGCGACAACAAGAACAACAAGAAAGGCCACAGCCACGACACTCCGCTCAGAGCCACACGAAGGAAGGTGCAGCCCCTGCGCTCCGCCCGGGGCGACACCCAGGAAGGCGCAGCCGCTACGCTCCCCTCCGGGCCGAAACGGAGGGCCCAGCTGCGCTTGCTAGCATCGGGGGGTGCGCCGCGCCGGCCGTCCCGCCCCGCCCTTCGCCCTCCTGGTACTCCTCTGCCTCGTTCCGGGGTCCGGTGCCCTCGCCCAGGAAACGGCCCAGGAAAGGGCCCCGGACAGGGTCCAGGAAGGGGTCCGGCAGGGGGCGACCCAGGAGGCCGCTCCCCGGGCAGACCGGGAAGCGCCCCGGGACGCACCCCCGAGCGAGGCGGCCGAGCGCTCCGAGGAGCACGGCCTCGTCCTCCGGGACCGGGTGCTGGCGGTGGTGGACGAGTACCCCATCCTGTCGTCCGACGTGGACCGGGCCATCGCCCTGGGCCTGGCGCAGCGGCAGCCGGAGGAGGGCGAAGATGCCTTCCGCCGGCGGGTCCTGGACTCGCTCATCGATCAGCGGGTCCGCCTCCACGAGGTGACCCGCTTCGGCATCGAGCAGGTCCCGGTGGAGTCCATCGAAGAGCAGGTCCAGGTCATCCAGGACCGGTTCCCGAGCGAGGAGGCCTTCCGCCGGCAGCTCGCGGAGGTGGGGCTGAACCTGGAGGGCCTGCGCCAGCTCGTGGCCCAGCGCCTTGCGGTCTGGGTGTACTTCGAGGAGTTCCTGGGCCCCCGGGTCTTCGTGAGCCTGGAGGACATCCGGCGCTACTACGAGGAGGTCCTGGCGCCGGGGGTCCGGGAGGCCGGCGAGGAGCCCCCACCCATCGAGACCGTCCGGGAGGACATCCGCCGGGTCCTCAAGGAGCGCCGCCTCAACGAGGCGATCGATGACCGCACGGAGGAGCTCCGGCGCGAGGCCGACATCCAGAACTACTTCGACCGCGAGTCCCGGGAGCTGCCGCCGGTGGTGCTGGAGCTCGGGCCGGAACCGGAGCCGACCTCCGGGTAGAGCTCGGCGTACTGCGCCCGGCTGGACAGGACCTTCCGCAGGTAGGCCCGGGTCTGGGCGAAGCCGGTCTTGGAGAAGTACTCGGGCAGCTCCCGGCTATAGCAGTAGCTCTGCCAGAGGCGGGCCTGGGCGGGACCGGCGTTGTAGGCCGCCACGGCGGAGTGGAGCGCTTCGCCGAAGTCCTCCTGGAGCTCGGAGAGGTAGGCGGCGCCCAGGGGGATGGAGACCTCCGGATCGTAGAGGTCGTGCGGCCGGATCGGTTCCAGATCCACCGTCGTCGCCACCCGCCGGGCGGTGAGCCAGACGAACTGGGTCAGGCCCCGGGCGGAGGCCGACGAGAGGGCCCGGGGATCGAAGTGGCTCTCCTCGCGCATCACGGCCATGAGCAGGTGGGGATCGATCTCGAAGCGGCGGGCCGCGTCGCCGACGCGACCGGGCCAGGGCAGCGGGTAGAGGAGGCTCCGGACCTCCCGGGGCAGCACCGGCTCCGGGACCCGCCGGATCGCCGGCCGGGCGAAGGCGTCCGCCAGCAGGATCGCCTCCCGGACGCGGCCCGCCTCCCGGAGGAGCAGGCTTCCGGTGAACGCCAGGTCGGGGTCGTCCGGCGGGAAGTGGCGCCGCACCGCGGGGCCGGCGTCCTCCACCAGGCCGAGGGCCAGGAGCTTGTCCGGGGCATCCTCCAGATCCGCCTCCCAGAGGGGCCAGCGCTCCACCGGCACTCGCTGCAGCCGGAAGAACGGCGCCGTCGCCGGGGCGGCGGCGTGGTGGGCGACCAGGTTGCGGCCGGCGGCGCGCCCCTCTCCCGCGGCGTCCCCCAGCACGAGCCAGGCGGCGAGAAGGTCCTCGGTGCTTCGGGACTCGGCCCGGCGCCGGGCGAGAGCCGCCGCGGTGGTGGCGAGCTCCGGCCGGCGGAGCCGGGTCAGGGCGTCGAAGGCGAGAGGGTGGTACGGAGCCCGGAGCAGGACCTCCAGGTAGTGCTCCACCGCCCGGCGGGCCGGCGTGGCGGCCTCCTCCGCCGGCTCGCCCCCGGCCAGGAGGGGGCGCTCTGCCTCTCCGGCGCGGAGCTCCTCCAGGCGCCCCCGCCAGTAGTCCGCCTCGAGGGCGGTGTCGCGGTCCAGGCGCTCGGCCTGGTCGAGCCAGGCTCCGGCCCGGTCACGCCGGCCCCGGACGACGTCCGAGACCGCCAGGAACAGGTAGGCCCGGGAGGTGTAATCCCGGGCGTTGGGCATGCCGGAAAGGACGCGCAGCAGGTGGAGGGCCGGGGCCTCCTTGCCGCTGCGCCACTCCAGGCGCAGCGCCGACAGGACCGCCGGGCCGGCGTACTCGCCCTCGCGATCGGTCAGGTAGGTCCGCCGGTAGACGGCGTCCGCGCCGGTCCAGTCGCCGGCGAGCTCCAGGCTCCGGGCCTGCTGGTAGAGGACGCGCGCGCGCTCCTCCAGGTCGCGGGTGCGCGGGGCCAGGGCGGCGAAGCGGGTCGCGGCCACCTCGAACTGCCGGCGCCAGAAGTAGCCTCGGGCCAGGCTGTAGCGGGCGTCCAGCTCCAGGTCGTCGGCGACGGTCCGGCCACTCCCCATCCGCACCATGGCGCGCTCGAGATAGGGGATCGACAGGTCGAACTGCCGGTGCTGGTGGAAGGCGAGGCCGATCCGCAGCTCCGCGTCGCAGCCCTCGTCCAGGAGGGGCTCGCGCAGGCCGGGCTCCGCCTCCACCAGGGCGGCCAGGCGCTCGGCGGCGCGCCAGCCCGGGTCGTCGTCGTGGCCGTCCTGGAGCATCGAGCAGAGGAGCTGGGCCGCATCCCGGCGGCGGCCTTCCCGCGCGGCGCAGCGGGCCTGGACCACGCCCAGGAGCCGGCGCTGCCGTCCGTCGAGGGGGCGGTTCAGGACGCCCCTGAGGATCCGGCAGTCGCCGCCGCCCTCGATGGAGCGGGCGAAGAGCGCGCTGGCCCGCTCCAGGAGGTCGGGCTCCGCGTCGGGCGTGACCACCGACGCTACCAGCCCCGCCGCCACCTCCGGGTGGTCCGCCCGCTCCTGGCCCAGGGCCAGGCGGTAGCGCACGTAGGGGTGGAGCTCGGAAGCCTCGGCGAAGGCCTCGCCGTAGGCCTCCTCCGCCCCTTCGAGCCCGCCCAGCTCCTCGTGGAGCCGGCCGCGGAGGTAGCTCAGGCCCGCCTCCGCGGCCGCCTCCGGCTGCTCCTCGCGGGCCCGTTCGGTCGCCTGGAGGGCGGCCTCCGGGCGGCCCGCGAGGCGGAGCTCCACCACCGGAATGCGCAGGTCCGCCTGGGCGGCGGAGGCGGCGAGGAGGAGGGCGGCGGCCCAGCTCACGGCCCGGCCTCCTGGAGGCGCTCGACGCACCCTCCCAGTCGTTGGAGCTTCTCCTCCATCCGCTCGTAGCCCCGGTCCAGGTGGTAGATCCGGTGGACCCGGCTTTCACCGGAGGCGGCGAGGGCGGCCAGGACCAGGCACGCCGAGGCCCGCAGGTCGGTGGCCATGACGTGGGCTCCGGAGAGCTCCGTGGGTCCTTCCACCCGGGCGGTGGCACCGTGGACCTCGATGGAGGCGCCCAGGCGCACCAGCTCCGGGACGTGCTGGAACCGGTTCTCGAAGACGTTCTCGCTCACCTCGGCGATGCCCACGGCCCGTGTCATGAGGGCGAGGTACTGGGCCTGGAGGTCGGTGGGGAAGCCCGGGTGCGGGGCCGTGCCCACGTCCCGGGCGCGGAGCTCGGTGCCGCCGGCGTGGACCCGGACCGAGCGCCCCCGGACCTCGACGCCGGCGCCCACCGCCGCCAGGGTCTCCAGGAGGGGCGCCAGATCGGCAGCCTCGGCGTCCTCCAGTGTCACGTCGCCGCCGGTCAGGGCGGCGCCGATCAGGTAGGTCCCCCCCTCGATCCGGTCCGGGATGACGGCGTGGTGCGCGCCGCCGAGCCCGTCCACACCCTCGACCCGGATGGTACCGGTCCCGGCGCCGTCGATGCACCCTCCCATGGCGCGGAGCATCCGCGCCAGGTCCACCACCTCCGGCTCCCGGGCGCAGCCCTCGAGCACGGTGGTGCCCCGGGCCAGGACCGCAGCCATGAGCAGGTTCTCGGTGCCGGTCACCGTGGGCGTCGTGAAGCGGTAGCGGCCTCCCCGGAGGCGCCGCCCGGACCCCGTGCGGGGGGCCAGGGCCTCCACGTAGCCCCCGTCCAGGCGGACCTCGGCCCCCAGGGCCTCGAGCCCGGCCAGGTGCTGATCCACCGGCCGCACCCCGATGGCGCACCCCCCCGGCAGGGACACCCGGGCACGCCCCCGGCGGGCGACCAGCGGACCCAGTGACAGGACGCTCGCCCGCATGGTCTTGACCAGCTCGTAAGGGGCCTCGCCGTCGTTCGCGGGCACACCCCCCTCCACCAGGACGAGGGCGTTCCCCCGCTCTTCGGAGGCCACCCCCAGGTGCTCCAGCAGGCGCCGCATGGTCCGGATGTCCCGGACGCGAGGCACCCGGCGCAGCTCCAGCGGCTCGCCGGCGAGGAGCGAGGCGGCCAGCGCGGGCAGGGCCGCGTTCTTCGCGCCGCTCGCCTTCACGGTGCCCCGGAGCGTGGTGGGGCCGTGGATGCGAAACAGGTCCATGCAGGATGTCCGAAGCTCACCGGCGGGTGAGGACCACGACGCGGGGGATGCCCGCGTAGTCGTCGACCAGCCGGTGAAGGCGCCAACCGTACCGCAACGCCAGGTCCCGGAGAACCGGGAGCTGACCCTCGCCGATCTCGAGGGCCAGCGCGGCCCGGGACGGCAGAGTGCGGCAGCTCGCGACCAGCCGGCATGCGATCCCCGTGCCGGGCACGGACGAGGCCCCGCCCCCGGACGCCGGGTCGAAGAGGGCTCCGGGGGGCTCGAACTCGAGGATCTCCGGGGAGAGGGCGGCGGCCTCCGCCGGGTCGATGTAGGGAGGGTTCGAGACCACCAGGTCGAAGGCCTCCAGGCGGAGGGCCGAGGCCAGGTCGCAGGCGAGGAGGGTCAGCCGACGGGGGGCGCGGCTCGGGTCGAGGAGCCCGTGGCGCCGGGCGTTCTCCCGGGCCACGGCCAGGGCCGCCGGGGAGAGGTCGGTGGCGGCGACGCGCCAGCTCGGCCGCTCCAGTGCCAGGGTGACGGCGATCGCTCCGGAGCCGGTGCCCACGTCCAGCACCCGGGCGCCCGCGGGCAGGCCGAGGCCGCTGTCCAGGGCCGCCTCCACCAGGTGCTCGGTCTCCGGCCGGGGGACCAGGACCCGCCGGTCCACTCGGAACGGCCGGCCGTAGAACTCCCGTTCCCCCAGCAGGTAGGCGACCGGCTCGCCGGCGAGGCGCCGGGCCAGGAGCTCGCGGAAGGCGGCCTCCGCCGGGGGCGGGACGGTCTCGTGGTCCCGGGCGAGCAGGCGGGCCTCGTCCAGGCCCAGGACCCGGCCGAGGAGGAGGTGCGCTTCCCGCGGCGGCGGCCGGAACGGGGCGGCCAGGAGCCGCTCCTTGGCCTCCGCGAGCAGGGAAGCGACCGTGGTCAATTCCCGGCGGCTTCGGCCTCGAGCTTTTCGGCCTGGAAGTGGGTGGCCAGGGGTTCGATCAGGGGGTCGAGATCACCCTCCAGCACGCTCTGGAGCTGGTGGACGGTGAGGCCGATGCGGTGGTCGGTGACCCGGCTCTGGGGGAAGTTGTAGGTGCGGATCTTCTCGGAGCGGTCGCCGCTTCCCACCATGCGGCGGCGCTCCTCGGAGACCGCCTCGTCGGCCTTGGCGCGCTCGATCTCGAGGAGCCGGCTCTTGAGGACGCGCATGGCCTTCGCCCGGTTCTTGATCTGGCTGCGCTCGTCCTGGCAGGAGACGACGATGCCGGTGGGCTCGTGGGTCAGCCGGACTGCGGAGTAGGTGGTGTTGACGCCCTGGCCGCCGGGGCCCGAAGCGCAGAAGCGGTCCACCCGGATCTCGCTCTCGTCGAGCTCCACCTCCACGTCCTCGGCCTCCGGCAGGACCGCCACGGTGACGGCGGAGGTGTGGATGCGCCCGGAGCCCTCCGTCTCGGGGACGCGCTGCACGCGGTGGACGCCGGCCTCGTACTTGAGGCGGCTGTACGCCCCGCGGCCCTCGACGATGGCGGAGACCTCCTTGATGCCGCGCACGCCGGACTCCGAGAGGTCGATGACCTCCACGCGCCAGCCCTGGCGCTCGGCGAACCGGGAATACATCCGGAAGAGCTCGGCGGCGAAGAGGGTGGCCTCGTCCCCGCCGGTGCCGGCCCGGATCTCCAGGACCACGTTGCGGCGGTCGTTGGGGTCCTCCGGCGTGAGCTCCACCCGGAGGGACTGCTCCAGCTCGTCCTTGCGGGCGGTGAGCTCGTCGAGCTCCTGCTCGGCGAGCTCCCGGAGCTCGTCTCCCTTGCCGAGACCCTCGAGCATCTCCCGGGTCTCGGCGAGCTGGCCTTCGACCTTCTTGTACTCCCGGTAGAGCTCCACCGCCCGGGTGATCTCCGAGAGGGCCTTCGAAGCCTCGGTGTAGGCGCTCCGGTCGGCGAGGAACTCCGGGTCGGCGAGCTTGGCGGTGAGCTCGTCGTGCGTGCGTTCGATGTCGGCCAGCTTGTCGATCATCATGGCGTTCGGGGAGACGGGCGGCGCGGCCCTCGAAGGGGCGCCGCGTCAAGCCCCGGACGGCCGGCGCGGCGCCGGGGCCGGAGGCCCGGGCGGGCCCGGGGCACCGCCGCTCCGGGAACCCGGTCGGCCGAAGGCCCCGTCAGGACGCCTGGCGGCGGCGGTAGCGGCGCTCGAAGCGCTCGACCCGCCCGGCGGAGTCCACCAGCTTCTGCTTGCCGGTGAAGAACGGGTGGCACTCGCTGCAGATCTCGAGGCGGAGCTCGGACTTCGTGGAGCGCGTCAGGAAGGTGTTGCCGCAGGCGCAGACCGCGGTCACGACGTTGAGCTCGGGGTGCATGTCTTTCTTCACGGTGTCTTCCTTCCGGGTGGTTCGGTCCGGGACCTCGGGGAGACGGACGGCTCCTAGCGCGGTGGCCCGGGAACTGTCAACTCTAACGGTAGGGGCGGAATTCCCGCAACCGCCGTCAGTACCCGCCGCCGGCCAGGGCGGTGGGTCCGTAGAGGGCCGCGTTGAGGAACAGGGGGGCTGTGCCGCGCCAGAAGAGGCGGAACTCCGGGTCCTGGGAGAAGAGGACCACCGCCCCCTCCCCCACCCGCTCCAGGCCCACCAGGAGGGAACCCGCCAGGCGCTCCTCGGCCTCCGGCCAGGCCACGCCCGTCACGACCGGGTCTTCCGGGGCGGCGCGCAGGACGTCGACCTGGGGGTCGCCGGTGGGCCGGAGCACCCGCTCGCCGCTGAAGAGGACCGGCGGGGCGTCCGGCAGGCCCGCGGCCAGGAGGTGGCCGGGGGTGAGCCGGGTCTCGAGGACCGCTCCCGGGGTGTGGATGGGCCGTCGGGCCAGGGCCTCGTCCTCTTCCGCCTCCGGGCCGTCCTCGTCCGGGCTCTCGGAGCCCTCCTCCTCGGCGGCTTCGTCAACCGGCCCGCCCTTCTCCGGTGGCTTCCAGGTCTCCACCTCGGTCAGCTCGCGCTCGGCGAGCCACCCGTGGGCGCCCCCCACGGCCACCAGGACGCCGCCTCCCCGGACCCAGCGCTCCACGGCGCCGGCGGCCTCCTCGGACAGGGCGCGAGCGTACTGGCCGTCCGGCATCACCAGGACGTCGAGCTCCGCCAGGTCCACGGCGGCGAGGTGCTCGACGGCGAGCCGGGTGTGGGGCACCGCCACCTGCCGGTCCAGCAGGTGCCAGAGGAACCCGAAGGAGGTGGGGGAGATGCCCGGTCCGGAGAGGACGCCGATCTGCGGCTCCTTCACCGCCGGGGCCAGGTCGGAGCCCAGGGAGATCCCGGCGGTGGAATAGGAGGTCTCCGCCCCCTGGGCCACCACGCCGGCCTCGACGGCCAGGGGGGCGAGCCGATCCTCCAGGGGCACGGCGGCGTCGCCGCCCTCCCCCGCCGCCGGAGCGCCCCGCTCGTCGGCCCGCTCGTTTCCGAGCCGCGGCACGAAGAGCGTTCCCGCCGGGTAGGCGGCGCCCCCCAGCTCCAGCTCGTCCAGGGTGACCCGGAACTCCAGGCCCTCCCTGAGGAGGGCTCCGGCGAACCGGTATCCGGCGAGGCCCGCCGGGCGCACCAGGAAGCCCACGCGCCCCGCCCCCCGGAGCCCTGACGCGGCGGCCTGTCCGTCCCCCGCCGCCACCGGGGAGGTCCGGCCTTCCAGGGAGTCCCCCGGCTCGGGGGCGACCCAGGCCTCCAGGTTGAAGGCCAGGGGCAGGGACCAGGAGGTGATGTCGTAGAACTCCGGCCGGACGTTGCGCTCCAGGCGCTCGCGCTGGCGTTCCAGGAACTCCTCCTCCATGGCGGGGGAGCGGTCGAGGAGGGCCCGGGCCAGGTTGCCCAGGGGCTGGCCGGCGTGGACGGCGTAGGTCCCCGCCGGGAAGGTGCGCTCGGCCGGCCGGCCGGCGCCGTTTCCCTCGTCGAGCCCGCGCACGCGCAGGCGGGTCTCCCCGTCGAGGCGGGCCACCTCCACCCCGTGGCGACCCAGGAGCTCCGCCAGGGCGCCGGCCTCCGGGGCGTCCGCCGGCCAGAGGTACGCGGGGCCTTCCAGGCGTGCCGCCTCGGCCCGGCCCCGGACGAAGGTCTCCAGGAGCTCCCGGCGGTTCTCCGCCGCGGTGCGGACGGTCGCCAGGGAGGTCGTGAAGTGCCGGGCGATCCGGTCCGCCAGGGTCAGGAGGCCATCGCCCTCCTGCTGGAGGGCGAGGCCGGCGCGGCCGTGCCCCGCCATCTCGTACGTCATGCCCACGGCGCCGCGGAAGCCGGGGTAGGAGTCGCCGTAGCCTGGGTAGTACAGGTCGAAGACCTCCGCCTTGAAATAGGGCCACCCCTGGCGGTCGAAGGCCTCGGCGTTGGCCCGGCCGAAGGCGTCGAGCCACGCGACCGTGTCCCGGTCCAGTAGCGGGTGGACCGGGTCCGCCGGCGGCGGGAAGAAATAGGTCGAGCCCGAGAACATCTCGTGGTAGTCCACGTAGACCTGGGGCTCCCACTCCCGGTAGGCCTCCAGGCGATGGCGGGTCTCGCGCTGGCTGGCCCACGTCCAGTCCCGGTTCAGGTCGATCAGGTAGTGGTTCTGGCGGCCCCCGGGCCAGGGCTCCCTGTGCTCCGCCGCCGCAGGGTCCGGGTCGGGCACGCGCCCCCGGGTCTGCTCGTAGAACGAGACGTAGCGCTCGCGGCCGTCGGGGTTGACCAGGGGGTCGATCAGGACGACCGTCCCCTCCAGCAGGTCCTCCCAGGGCCCGCCGGCGGCCGCCAGGGCGTAGGCGGCGGCCATGGCGGCCTCGGCGGAGGAGGACTCGTTGCCGTGGACGCCGTAGGCGAGCCAGGCGATCGCCGGCTCCTCGGCCACCAGGGCCTCGATCTCCTCGGGGGCGAGGTCCCGCGGGTCGGCGAGGCGGCGGCGCGCCGCCCGGATCCCGTCCAGGCGCTGGATGTTCTCCGGCGTCGAGATCGCCAGGAGCGCGAGCGGCCGGCCCTCGTAGCTGGTGCCGTAGGTCCAGAGCGCCACCCGGTCGGACGCCTCCGCCAGGTGCTCCAGGTACGCCAGGATCCGGTGGTGGTGGGTGAAGTGCGCGCCCAGGGGATAGCCCAGGAACCCGGCGGGCGACGGCACCTCCGGGTCGAGCTCCGGAAGCTCCAGGGCCCGGCCGTGGGCGAGGGGCTCCAGCAGGGGGACGGCGCGCTGCTGAGCCCCTCGCGGAGCCTCTTGCCGGGCAGAGGCCCCGGTCACCGCGGCGGGGGACGCCCCGAGCGCGAGACAGACGAGCACTGTCAGCGAAGGAACCTTCGGCATCTTGTGCATGGTGGCCCTATCCTAATCCTAGCCCGCCACGGTCTCCACCGAGATGTTCAGCCGCTTGATCATCTCGTGGAGCGTGGTGGGCTTGACCTGGAGCTTCTCGGCGGCGTGCTTCTGGACGCCACCGGTCTGGCGCAGGGCCCGGACGATGAGCTGGCGCTCGAACTCGGAGACGGCCTGCTTGAGGGAGAGGTCGCCGTCCGGGTTGGCGGGGAGGGTGGGGGTGAGGCCCTCGCGCTCCCGGACGGAGGACGGCAGGAGCTCGACCGTGAGCTCCCGGCCCGTGGACAGCACCACCGCCCGCTCGATCACGTTCTCCAGCTCGCGCACGTTGCCCGGCCAGTGGTAGTCCATCAGGAGGGTCATGGCCTCCGGCGTGATGTCGGAAAGCTCCTTCTCGTTCTCCCCGGCGTAGCGGCCGAGGAAGTGCGTGGCCAGGAGCGGGATGTCCTCGGTCCGGGCCCGGAGCGGCGGCAGGCTGAGGGTGATGACGTTCAGCCGGTAGTAGAGGTCCTCCCGAAACCTGCCGCGGGTGACCTCCCCTTCCAGGTCGGCGTTGGTGGCGGCGATGATCCGCACGTCGGCGGTGAGCGTCTCGACCCCGCCCAGGCGCATGAACTCCTTCTCCTGGATCACCCGCAGGAGCTTCGCCTGGGTGTCGATGGGGATGTTGCCGATCTCGTCGAAGAAGATGGAGCCCCCGTCGGCCATCTCGAAGAGGCCCTTCTTGCTCGACACGGCCCCGGTGAAGGCGCCCTTGACGTGGCCGAAGAGGTTGCTCTCCAGCAGGTCCGCCGGCATCGATCCGGAGTTGACCGTGACGAACGGCCCCGAAGCCCGGCGCGAGTGGTGGTGGATCGCCTTCGCCACCAGCTCCTTGCCGGTGCCGCTCTCGCCCGTGACGAGGATGTTCGACTTCGACGGCGCCGCCAGCCGGATCAGGTCGAAGACCTCCTGCATGGGCTTCGACTTGCCCACGATGTTCTCGAACGAGTAGCGCTCCCGGAGCTGCTCCCGGAGGCTCCGGTTCTCGGTGGCCAGGCGCTGTTGCTCCAGCCCCTTGCGGACCGTGAGCAGCACCTCGTCGTTCTTGAACGGCTTCGGGATGTAGTGGAACGCCCCCTCGCGCATCGCGTCGATCGCCCCTTCGATGGACGAGTAGGCGGTGACGACCACCACCACGACCTCGGGGGCGTCGCGCCGGATCCGCTTCAGGACCTCCTGCCCGGAGAGTCCCGGCAGCATGAGGTCGAGGAGGACGAGATCCACGTCCTCCTCGGCCAGCATCTCGAGCCCTTCCTCGCCGGTCCGGGCCGAGAGCACGTCGTAGCCTTCCCGGCGGAGGAGGGAGGAGAGGACGTCCTGGAGGACCTCCTCGTCGTCGATGATCAGGAGGCTCATGA
>JBKHJP010000120.1:0-11504 GCA_046538065.1 Thermoanaerobaculia bacterium
GGGGCACCTCCACCCGGGAGAGGGACCGGTCCAGGCCGTCACAGTCCATGCCCAGGAAGACGGCGAGCTGGGAGCACAGCGTGACCAGGCTGCCGGCGAGGCGGCTCTGGATGTCCACCTCCACCGCCTCCGGCAGGGCCAGGGCCGTGACGTCCCAGCCCCCGGGCACCCGCTGGAAACGGACCCGTCCCTCCACGTCCACGGTCTGGCGCGGCAGGACCACCAGGTCCTTTAGCCGGGACGAGCTGCCGGCGGAGGTGACCAGGTCCGCCACCAGGTCGCCGCGGCCCAGCAGGCGCAGGCTGACGCCAGCGCGGTGCGTGCCGTCGCCCAGGGGTTGGAGGGTGACGCTGTGCTCCTGGAGGACGAGGGAGCTCCGGGGCGCCGCGAGGTGGATCGTCACCGGCCCCTGGCGGACGGGCTCGATGTCCGCATCGTCGAAGTGGTATGGACCGTTCAGGCTATCGAACTCCAGGACCGCGCCCCCGGCGGCGGGGCTCGGCGCCGATGGAACCGCCGCCGGCCGGGCCGGGGCGTCCCGGGAAGCCGGCGCGGAGCGCTCCCCCGCGTCCGCCGGCGGGCCGGCCGGGCCGAGGCACACGGCCACCAGGCCGGCGAGGGCGGTGAAGAGCCGCCGCCCCCTCACCAGTAGACCCCCCGCTGGGTCCGGACCTCCAGGCCCCGCCCGTCCACCCGGACGTCCACCTCCCGGTACCCCTCCTCGGAGGAGCTCGCCGGCGAAACGGCCAGGAGGTAGCGGCTCCGGAGCTCCTCCTCGATCTCGGCGTACACCGTCCGGAGCTCCTCCGCCTGGCCGATGAAGAAGGAGCGGCCGCCGGTCTCTTCCGCCAGCTCCGAGAGCTTCTTCCGGGCGCCGCCGAAGCTCGAGACCCCGAGGCCGACGCTGTAGACCGCCACCCCGCCGCGGCGGGCGAACTCCAGGACGTCCCGGTAGGCGTAGCTGCTCCGGGTGTCGTCGCCGTCGGACAGGAGCACCAGCACCCGCTGTCCCGGGAAGCCCCGGAAGTAGTAGAGGGCCGTGACCACGGCGTCGTGGAGCGCCGTCCAGCCCACCGCCCGCAGGCTGCCGATGGAGTCCGCCACGGCGTCGATGTCGGTGGTGGGGGGCATGAGGAGGATCGGCTCCTCGGAGAAGCCCACGGCGAAGGCGTGGTCCCGCACGCTGATCACGTTGGACAGGAACCCCCGGGCCGCCTCCTGGGCCTCCACCAGGGACGAGGCCATGGACCCGGAGGTGTCCAGGGTGATCCCCACGGTCAGGGGGAGGTCCTCCACCGGCTGGAACCGGGCGATCTGCGCCGGCTCGCCGCCGATCCGGACCTCGAAGTCCTCCGCTTCGAGGCCCTTGACCGGCCGGCCCGAGCGGTCGGTGACCGCGGCGTAGAGCTCCATCAGGTCCACGTCCACCTGCTCCACGAAGTCCGGAGCGTTCAGGATGCGCACGTCCTCGGCGGAGCGCTCGTCGTCCAGCACGGCCCGGACCGACAGGTACGAGAGCTCCGTCCCGCCCGGGGGATCGATCCGCGCCCGCCACGGCGGACGCTCCAGGCGGGTGACCACCTCGCCGTCCACCTCGAAGAGCACCTCCTCCACGCGCCGGCCCTCCGGCACGATCACCTGGGCCACGACCTCGCTTCCCTCGGTGATCGCCACCCCGGGGCCCGGCTCGGTGATCCGCACCGCCAGGGCGCCCCGGGGCTGGTTCAGGACCACCTCGTCGGCGTCCACCACCGCGCCGTCGCCGTCCAGCCCCTCGGCCCGGACCACCTGCTCCTTCGGGAACCGGGCCAGCCGGAGCTCGGCGGAGTAGGGCGCCCGGTTGACCGTGAGCTGGACGTCGCCGTCCACCGAGAAGGCGACCTTCCGGATGCGCTCACCGGTGACGATGGCCTCGGCGCGCCAGTGCCCCAGCACCACGTCCCCGGTGGGCGGCACCAGGACCAGGCTGTCCTCCCCCGCCATGCGCTCCTGCTGGACGGCCTCGCCCAGGGCCACGACCGCCTCCTCCGGCACCGGCGGGGTCTCCACGGGCCGGGGCTCGTCCGGCACCCGGAACGCCTGGACCCGGTACGCGGAGCGGCCACCCACCTCGTCGCGCACCCGGTAGCGGACCAGGTACTCCTGGTTCGGGCGGAGCGCCTCGCCGAAGACCAGCACCGCCGGCTGGCCGTCCGGGGGCGGCGGCAGGACGAAGCGGACCCGGAACTCCTCGAAGACGGAGCCGCCCTCCTCGATGACTCCCTCCACCACGAGGCGGATCTCCTCCTCCCCGTCCGCGCCCGATTCGGCGGGCGCCGTCGGGAGCTCCCCGGCGTCGACCACCCGCAGGCGGTGGCGCACCTCGATGCGCTGGCCCCGCCGCTCCGGGAACTCGACCTCCAGGGACCGGGCGTCCAGGGGCTCCGGAGCGTCGCCCACCGGCGTCTCGACGGCGGCTTTCACCCAGCGGGCCAGGTCCGCCGGCGGCTCCAGGTGGCGCAGGAAGTCCTCGGCATCGGGCCGGTCCCGACCGTAGAGACGCAGGGCCCGGACCCCGGTGGCCCGGTCCACGCGGCGGGTCTCCTCGCAGCTCTGGAGGTCGAAGCGCTTCGCCGAGAACAGGCGGCCGTTGCTCTCCTCCCACTGCTCCAGGAAGTACTCCATCTGGGAGGTGTAGAGGGCCCGCTTCGAGTCGTACGGGTCCCAGAGCTTCCAGGGGAGCCCGGCGCCCGGGCGGTAGACCACCAGCTCGTCCCGGGCCTCCTCCGGGCCGGCCCCGGGGGGCGCGTCGGGCGCCTCGTAGGCCCAGACCTCCAGGGGCACGAAGGTGTCGCCGCAATCGATCACCAGCCGCTCCGCCGGCGCCCCGTGGAGGAACAGGAGCCGGGCCCGCACGTCCGTGGGGGAGAGGAACGCCGAGCGCATCAGGGCCCGGCGGCGGCGGATCGCCTCCTGGAGCTCGGCCGGCTCCACCCCGGGGATCTCTTCGGCGGCCAGGAAGGATTCGATGGCGGCGCGGCGCTCCTCCTCACCCATCTCCGCCAGGGCCGCCCGGCGCTCCTCCGGAAGGAGCCACGCCGGCCCGTCCAGGAAGAACTCCCGCTGCGCCGGCGGCCAGAGCTCCGGCGGGTCCCCTGGATCGGAGGCGGCCCCGGCCGGGACCGGGAGGAGCCACGCCGCGGCGAGGACGAGGGCGAGGCCGAGGGCGGCGCGGGATGGGCTCGGGGAGGAGTGCATGGGGCGACCGGTTCCAGGGGGAAGAACGCAAGCCGGGTGCCACCTGTTCCCCCCGGCGACGGCGGCCGCGCCCGCCGCCGGATCCGGACGGGCCCGGAGTGGGGCCGGTGCGCCGCCGGCTGCTACCATTGCCGCTCATGGCCAAACGCGTCAACGAGCCCATCTCCCGCTGGGAGTCCGGGGACCAGGTGCAGGGCTTCGCCCTGCTGGCGAAGAAGGAGCTGCGCCAGGACCGCAACGGGCGGGAGTACCTGGACATGGTCCTGGCCGACGCGTCCGGCTCCATGGTGGCCAAGGTCTGGTCCGACGCCCCGGCCCTCAAGGGGGACTACGAGGCCCACGCGTTCGTGGCCTTCCGCGGGCTGGTCAAGAGCTACAGAGACCAGCTCCAGATCGCCGTGGAGGAGTGCCGGGAGGTCACCGAGGAGGACCGGCGCTTCGGGTTCGACGAGCGCGAGCTCATCCCGTCCTCGCCGGAGGACGTCGACGACCTCTGGGCGCGCCTGGAGGGCCTGTACCCCGGGGAGATCCGGCGCCCGGAGCTCCGGCGGCTCGCCGAGCGGGCCCTAGAGGTCCACGGCCCCGCCCTGAAGGAGCACCCGGCGGCCAAGGCCATGCACCACGCCTACCTGGGCGGGCTCCTGGAGCACACCGTCTCCATGGCCGAGCTGGCCCTCAAGGTCGCGGAGCACTACCCGGACGTGGACCGGGACCTCCTCCTGGTGGGGACCCTGTTCCACGACCTGGGCAAGATCCGCGAGCTCGGCGCCATGCCGGCCAACGACTACACCCTGCCCGGGCGGCTGGTGGGCCACGTGGTCATGGGACGCGACCTCCTCAGGGAGTGCTGCGCGGAGGTCCCGGACGTGCCCGAGGACCTCCAGCTCCACCTGGAGCACCTGGTCCTCTCCCACCAGGGCAAACGCGAGTACGGCACCCCGGTGGAGCCCATGACGCTCGAGGCCCTGGTCCTCCACTTCATCGACGACCTGGACTCGAAGATCAACCAGTTCAGGAATCAGCGCCGCCAGAGCCCGCTGGAGGTGCAGTACCTGCGGGGCCTCGGGCGCTACGTCTACCTGCCCCGGGAGCCCGAGGACCCGGAGGAGGCCCGCCTGCCGGAGGAGGACCCCGGCGACGACCGGACCGCCGCCGCCCCCGAGGCTCCGGCCGTCGACGCGGGGCCGGAACCGGCCGGGGAGCAGGCCGGGGACCCGGGCCGGGACGGGAAGGGGACCCGGACCGGGGACCGGGACGAGCCCGCGGCGCCCGGGACGGCCGGCCGCCTGTTCTGAACACACGCGCCGCGGACGTCGGGACCCTCCAGGCCCGGACCGACTTCGAAGGAATTCTTCCGACTCGGGAATGCCCGGCTTCGCCGTCGGGTTATCGCGTGCATTGCGGGCAAGCGTGTGGGCACAGGGCCCGCCGCGGTGGCTCGCGAGAAAACCCTAGACGGGGAGCTCCCAACCGGTCTCCCCCAGCAGCACACCGAACGTCGGATGGTACGCATTTCCACTCTCCGACTCAGGTCTGCGGCAAGCACAGGAGAAGGAAATGAGTACCACCGGTACCGTGAAGTGGTTCAACGACACCAAGGGCTTCGGCTTCATCACCCCCCAGGACGGCGGCAAGGACTGCTTCGTCCATCACTCCTCCATCCAGGGCAGCGGCTTCAAGAGCCTGACCGAGGGTGACGAGGTCGAGTTCGACGTGGTCCAGGGCCAGAAGGGCCCGGCCGCCGAGAACGTCCGCAAGGTCTGAGCCACACACACAGACTGAACCGGAAACGGGCCGCTCCGAGCGATCGGGGCGGCCCGTTTTTTTGCCCGGCCGGCGCTCACTCGACGAGCCGTCTCGACGTGGGCCGTGTACGGGGGCGGTGCCTGAGGGTGGGATAGGGTCCAGGGACCCCGCTCCCGGCCCGAAAGGAGACCCGCCATGCTCCCCATCCCTGCCGTCTTCAGCAGCTCGCCGTTGGCCGTGGCGCTCGCCACCGCGTTGCTGGCCGCCCCCGCAGCGTCGGCCTCCCGCGACGGCGCCCTGGCCGCCGAGATCGAGCGCCTCTCCCGGATCGGCCGGTGCGGATCGCCGAGCTTCTCGCCGGACGGCGAGCGCCTGGCGGTGGTGTGCGACCTGAGCGGGATCCCACAGGTCTGGACGGTCCCGGCCGATGGCGGCTTTCCACGGATGGTGACCGACTTCGACGACCAGGTGGGCTCCGTCGACTGGTCGCCGTCCGGCGAGCGCCTGGCGATTTCCGTCGCCCCGGGTGGGGGCATGAACCAGCAGCTCTACCTGGCCCGGCCCGACGGGACCGGTCTCCGCCGGATCACCGACGGAGGCCGGGAGAACAACTGGCTCCAGGGCTGGAGCCCGGACGGCTCGGCCCTCATCGTCTCGTCCAACCGGGACGACCCGCGCTCCATGGACGCCTTCCTCTACGACGTGGAGGAGGCGAGGCTCCGGAAGGTCTACGAGCTGGACGGCATCGGGGGCCTGGTGGACCTCTCCCGGGACGGCCACCGGGGCGTCCTCTACCAGATGGTGAGCCGGGGGGACGACGACCTCTCGGTCCTCGACCTGGGCTCCGGCGAGACCCGTACCCTCACCCCGCACGAGGGCACCGCCACCTCGGGCTCGGCCCACCTGGGTCCGGACGCCCGAACCGTGTACCTCGTCACCGACGTGGACCGGGACCTCCACGCCTTCGCCCGGGTGCGCCTGGGCGAGGACGGCGCGCCCGGCCCGATCGAGGTCCTCCGCACCCGGGACGACGCCGACCTGGCGTCGCTCGTCGTGAGCGAGGACGGCACGACGGCGGTCCTGGCCTGGAACGTCGCCGGCCGCACCGAGCTCGAGGTCGTCTCGCTGCCGTCCGCCGAGGTGACCGCCCGGCCGGAGCTCCCCGCCGAGATCGCCTTCCCGGGGGAGCTCTCCCGGGACGGCGGGCGCCTGGCCCTGGTGGTCTCCGGCTCGACCCGGCCGGCGGACGTCTGGCTCTACGACCTGGAGGCGGACGCCTTCACCCGGGTGACCGAGAGCCCCCACCCCGGGGTGGACCTCTCCTCCCTGGTCGCCCCGGAGCTCGTCCGCTACCGGGCCCACGACGGCCTGGAGCTCTCGGGCTGGCTCTACCGGCCGGACGGCGCCTCCGGCCCGGGCCCCGTCGTCCTCAGCTTCCACGGCGGCCCGGAGGGCCAGGAGCGCCCCACCTTCCGCAGCGACTACCAGGCCCTCCTCGCCCGGGGGATCGGCGTCTTCGCCCCGAACGTCCGCGGCTCGTCCGGCTTCGGCAAGCGCTTCGTCCACCTGGACGACGGCGAGCTGCGCTTCGACGCCCTCCGGGACATCGAGTCCACCGTCGGCTTCCTGACGTCCGAAGGGATCGCCGACCCGGAGCGCATCGGCATCATGGGCGGCTCCTACGGCGGCTACATGACCCTGGCGGGCCTGGCCTGGTACCCGGAGCTCTTCGCCGCCGGGGTCGACCTGTTCGGCATGGTGAACTTCGCCACCTTCTTCGAGCACACCGAGCCCTGGATGGCGGCGATCTCCACCGTCGAGTACGGCGACCCGGAGACCCAGGCCGACCTCCTGTGGGAGCTCTCGCCCCTGTCCCGGATCGACCGGATCACCGCCCCCACCCTGGTCCTCCACGGCGCCAACGACACGAACGTTCCCCTGGTGGAGGCCGAGCAGGTCGCCGAGACCCTGGAGGAGCGGGGCGTGCCGGTGAAGCTCGTGGTCTTTCCGGACGAGGGCCACGGCTTCCGCAAGACCGAGAACCGCATCCGCGCGACGGTGGAGACGGTGCGGTGGTTCGAACGACACCTCGCGGGCGCGGCGACGGGGACGGGGGCGGAAGCCCGGCGATAGACTGCACGGGCGGAGACGAGCTCCGCCCCTACACCCTCAGGGTGCGGGCGGGAGCCTGGCCTACGCATACCCTGCGGGGCGCCGGGCCACGAAGAGGACGTGGGTCGCCCCCTTGCCGCAGGCCCGTTCGCGGGCCCGGCGGACCGCGACCTCGAAGCCAGCCCGGCGGAGCCGGTCGGTGAAGGGCGGGTCGTTGCTCGCCGACCAGACGGCCAGGACGCCACCGGGCGTGAGAGCCCGGAAGGTCTGGCCCAGGCCCCGGAGGGTGTAGAGGCGGCTGTTGCCCTCCAGGGTGATCGCCTCCGGCCCGTTGTCCACGTCCAGGAGGATCACGTCGTAGGGGCGGTGGCCCTCGGCTCCTTCAGCGGCCTCGGCCAGGCGGTCCGCCACGTCGCCCACGACGACGTGGACCCGCCGGTCCCGCAGGGGGCGACCTGCCAGGTGGGCCAGGGGCCCGCGGTTCCACTCCACGACCGCCGGGAAGGCCTCGGCCACGACCACCTCCGCGTCCCGCCCGGCCGTCGCTCCGCCCTGGCCGGGGCCGCTGGCCTCCCCCAGGAGGTCGAGGACCGCGCGCAGGGTGAACCCCATGCCCAGGCCGCCCACCAGGATCCGGGGGGGCCGGTTCCTGCGCTTCACCGACCGCCCCCGGCCGCCGGTCCCGAGGGCTTCCAGGGCCAGCCGCGCCAGCGCGTCCTCCGAGCCGTGGGCGCGGCTCGACATCAGGTCGTAGCCGTCGATCTGGATGTAGAAGGCGTCGCCGCGCTGGTACAGCGTCAGCTCCCGGCCGTCCCGGCTGACCACGCAGTCCAGCAGGCGGAAGGGCTTCATCCGCCCGGCCCCCGGGCGGTCGTCGCCGCGGCCCGGGCGCGCGGGCTCCGGGGGCGGGATCGCCGCCCGGTCGGGCGGGCGGGAACGGGGTTCCTGCAGAGCATCGGCGCACTCTAGCGCACGCCACCGCGACCGTCTTGACACCCTCCCGGGCCGTCGCTATCCTCCCCCCGCTCATCGAGGCAGGTCGCGGTAGATCTCGAACTCTCGAACCAGGTCGGGACCGGAAGGGCGGGGAAGAAAACGGCGACCGGACCCGCCGATGGAGACGGGCGGAATCGAGCTGTGGCTCAGATTTTCCCAGAGAAGGCGAACCGGGTACCTCTGTACCTCGTGGCCGGCGTGCTGGTGGGCGGCGCGCTGGTGGCCCTCGGCGTCTGGTACTACTTCTCGCCGGAGTACACCGACGTGGGCTACCGCCCCGAGCAGCCGGTCCCGTACAGCCACGCCCTCCACGCCGGAGAGCTCCGCCTCGACTGCCGGTACTGCCACGCCGGCGTGGAGGTCTCGGCGGTGGCGTCCGTGCCGCCCACGGAGGTGTGCATGAACTGCCACGCCCTGGTGGGCCGCGACCTGGAGAGCCTGGAGCCGGTGCGGGCGAGCGCCGCCGACGGCGAGCCGCTCCGCTGGGTGCGGGTCCACGACCTGCCCGACTACGCGTTCTTCGACCACAGCATGCACGTCGGGGCCGGCGTGGGCTGCTCGTCGTGCCACGGCGACGTCGCGTCCATGGAGGTGGTGACCCAGGTGGAGCCCCTGTCCATGGCCTGGTGCCTGGAGTGCCATAGGGACCCGGGACCCCACCTGCGCCCCTTCGACCAGATCACGAACACGGCCTGGACGCCGCCGGCGAACCAGGACGAGCTCGCCGCCCGCTGGATCGAGGAGCGGGACATCCAACCCCCGGAGGCGTGCTCGGCCTGCCACCATTGAGACGGACCCCATGAGCGACCAGGACCCCCACAGGACCGAAGAGACCGAGACGCTCCGCGAGGGCCGGCGCTACTGGCGGAGCGTCGAGCGCCTCCTCGACTCCCCCGGCGTCGACCCGTCGTTGCGCCGCACCCTGGCCGGGGCCCGAGGCGCCGAGGGCGAACCACCGGACGGGAAGAGGACCGAGTCGAAGGAAGGTGATCCGGCCCGGGCCGGGAGGGGGCGTCCTCTCCCCCGGGCACCGCAGAGCGAAGCTCTGTGGTCCGAGGGGGGGGAGAGGACCGAGGTGAGGGGGGGTGATCCGGCAGAGTTCCCGGCGGGAGCCGACCTGCCGCCGGACGGGTTCAGCCGCCGCACCATGCTCGGCCTCATGGGGGCGTCCTTCGGCCTGGCGGGCCTCACCGCCTGCCGGCGCCCGGTGGAGCACATCGTCCCCTACGTGGAGCCCCCGGAGGAGCGTCTCCCGGGAGTGCCGGAGCGCTACGCCACCACGCTGCCCCTGGGCACCAGCGCCTACGGCGTGGTGGTGGAGAGCCACGACGGCCGGCCCACCAAGATCGAGGGCAACCCGCGGCACCCCTCGTCTCTGGGCGCCGCCTCGTCCTGGATGCAGGCGTCGGTCCTGGAGCTCTACGATCCGGACCGGGGGCGGAAGGTCCTCAGGCGGCCGGCCGGCGAGGCGGCGGAGGGCGCGGAGGGCGCCGAGGAGGGCGAAGAGCCCCGGCAGCGCGATGACTTCGAAGAATCCACCTGGGACGACTTCGCCACCTTCTGGAGCGAGGTGGCCTCCCCGGAGCGCGCCCCCGACGGCCGGGGGATCGCGGTCCTCTCCGAAGGCTTCGCTTCCCCCACCACGGCCCGCCTGGTGAGGCGCTTCCGGGAGCGGTACCCGGAGGCGCGCTTCGCGGTCTGGGAGCCCGCCGGGGAGGGCAACGCCTTCGCCGGCATCGAGCAGGCCACCGGCCGGGCGCAGCGACCCGTGCTCCACCTGGAGGAGGCGGACGTGGTCCTGGCCCTGGACGCCGACCTCCTGCTCACCGAGGGCGAGGCCCTGGCCAACGCCCGGGGCTTCGCCCGGGGGCGCAAGCCGGAGCGGGACCGGGGCATGAATCGCCTCTACGCCGTCGAGCCCACGCTGACGGTGACCGGCGCCAATGCCGACCACCGGCTGCGGGTGCCGGCCTCCCAGGTCCGGGACTTCGCCGACGAGCTCGCCCGCCGGCTGGGAGCCATCCCGCCCGACGGGTCCAGGACGACCCGGTCGAAGGTCCCCGAAGCGGCCCGGCGCAAGGTCGGCCTGCTCGCCCGGGAGCTCGGGCACGCCGGGCGCCGCGCCCTGGTCGTCGCCGGCCGGCGTCAGCCGCCGGAGGTCCACGCCCTGGCCCACGCCCTCAACCAGGCCCTGGGCGCCGTTGGGACCACGGTGACCCTGGAGGAGGTCGCCGACACCGGCTGGGGCCGGCCCGGCGACGTGGCGGCGCTGGCCGGGGACTTGCGAGCCGGCGAGGTCTCCACCCTGGTGATCCTCGGCGGGAACCCGGCCTACGACGCCCCGGGGTCGCTCCGGTTCGCCGAGGCCCTGGACCGGGCGGAGCACGTGGTCCACCTGGCGCCGCGCCCGGACGAGACCTCCGAGCACGCCGCGTGGTACCTGCCCCAGAGCCACTTCCTCGAGGCCTGGGGCGACGCCCGGGCCGCCGACGGCACGGCGAGCGTGGTCCAGCCCCTGATCGCCCCCCTGTTCGACACCCGGAGCACCGCCGAGGTCCTGGCGCTCCTGACCGGGGAAGGGGCCGGCGAAGGGGCCGGGGAAGAGGGCTCCGAAGGGCCCGCGACCGGTTACGAGCTGGTCCGGCGCACCTGGGGGGTGGCCTCGCCCGCGGCGATCGGTCCGGGCTCGGCCTGGCGCCGGATCCTCCACGACGGCGTCGCTCCGCCGGAGGCCGCCCCCGCCGGGAGCGTCGTCGAGACCGGCTTCGACGGGTCGGGCGCCGACGCGCCGGCAGCCGAAGGCGACGACTCCGCCGAGGACGGCCTGGAGCTCGTCTTCCTGGTCTCTCCCTCCGTCTTCGACGGCCGCTTCGCCAACAACGCCTGGCTCCAGGAGCAGCCGGACCCGCTCACGCGGATTTCCTGGGACAATGCCCTCCTGGTGAGCCCGGCTACGGCGGAGGAGCACGACCTGGCGGACGGCGACATCGTCCGCCTGGAGATCCGGGGCGAGGACGGCGAGCGCTCGGTGGAAGCCCCCGTGTGGCGGGCCCCCGGCCTGGCGGACGGCACGGTGGCCCTGGAGCTGGGCTACGGCCGGACGAAGGCCGGGCGGGTGGGCAGCGGCGTCGGGGCCGACGCCAACCCCCTGCGGGAGGCCCGGAACGGGTGGTGGGTCCGGGGGGTGACCCTCGCTCCCACCGGCCGGCGCCACGAGCTGGCCCAGACCCAGGAACACTGGAGCATGGAGGAGCGGGACCTGGTGCGCGAGGCTCCGCTCGAGGAGTACCGGGAGCACCCGGACTTCGCCTCCCACGTCCACGGGCCACCCCTCGAGAGCCTCTGGGAAGAGCCGTCGTGGGAGGAGGGCCACCAGTGGGGCATGACGGTGGACCTCTCCTCGTGCATCGGCT
>JBKHJP010000516.1:0-2556 GCA_046538065.1 Thermoanaerobaculia bacterium
TTCCAGGTGGACGACGCCTGGATCACCTACCGCTACGCCGAGAACCTGGCCGCCGGGGAAGGCTTCGCCTACAACCCCGGGGAGCGGGTCTACGGCACGACCACCCCCCTCTTCACGCTGCTCCTCGCCGCCGGCCGCCTCGCCGGTGCCCCGGCGCCGGCGTTGTCCCTCGCCCTCTCCCTGGCGGCGACCGCGGTCACCGTCCTCCTCCTGGCAGGCATCGCCGGACCGCGACTCGGGACGGCCTGGACCGCGCTGCTCGTGGGGCTCTTCGCCGTGGCGCCCAGCCAGGTGGTCTGGTCGGTGTCGGGCATGGAGACCGCCGTCTTCGTCGCCTTCGCGGTCGCGGCGGTGGCGGCCTACGCCTCGGGCCGCTGGACCCTCCTGGGCCTGGCGGCCGCCGGCGCGTTCCTGACCCGCTTCGACGCCCTGGTCCTGGTTGTGGCCCTGGTCACGACCGAGGTGATCCTGCGCGTGCTTGGGCGGGCGGTCCCCGGCGGGCTCCGGGCCGGGGGGTCCGGGGAGACGGCGACCTCTTTTCCCGGGCAGGACGGGGGGCCTTGGCGGGGCCCCCTCCGGGCCGCCGGGGTGTTCGCCCTGGCCGCCGCCCCGTGGCTCGCCTTCGCCGCCGTCCACTTCGGGGACGTGGTGCCCAACGCCGTGTGGGCGAAGACGGGGCTCCACCGGGGGATCTCCCTGGAGACCCTGCCCGGCGTCCTCCGGGAGGCGCTGGACCCGGGCCTCGTCCCCTTCGGGGCGGCGGTGGCGCTGGCCGTCGCGGGCACCTGGGGGCTGGCACGGCGGCGGAGCCCTCTGCTCGTCGCTCCGGTCTGGATCGCCGGGTACTCCCTGTTCCTGGCCCTGGGCCGGGTCCACCTCCACCCGTGGTACACGGTGCCCCTCCATCCCCTGCTGCTCGTGGTGTGGGTGGCGGGCCTCTGCTCCGTCGCGGGCTGGGCCGGCGCCGTCCTCCGCCGGCTGCGTGCCGGGGACAGCGACCCCTCGCCGGCGGGGCGCCTCTCCCACCGTCTCGCCGTCGCCGGGTGCGCGGTAGTCGTGGCCGGAGCGGGATCGGTTCCGGCGGCCCTGGTGGAGGCCCAGATGCGACAGGCCCAGCACGAGCGGGCCCACGCGGCGGTCGGCCGCTTCCTGGCGGAGCGATCCCGCCCCGGCGAGCTGGTCTACGCCTGGGACATCGGCTACGTCGGCTGGCTTTCGGGCCGGCGAGTCCTCGACTGGCACGGGATCGTCTCGCCGGAGCTCATTCCCTACCAGCGGCGCTCGGAGCACGTCCGGGCCCTCCTGGACTTCCGCCCGGCCTGGGCGGTGGTGGGCCTCTACCACCCGGCGTCGGAGCAGATCTTCGGTGCGCCGGAGGTCCGGGATCTCTACGACCAGGTGGATCTGCGGACCGGGGGGATCCTGGCGACGGGCCGGCCGGGGGAGCCCTTCGAGGGCCGGGGGCAGTACGTGGTCCTGCGGCACCGGGACCTCCGGCGCCCGGCCGGCGGTGGCACGGGCCTCGGAGCGGAGCCGCCGACCGGCGGGACTCCCGCGCCCGGTGACCCGGGCGGGTTGGAGGAGACCACCTTCACCGGCTCGGAGTGGCGGACCGCCTCCCCGGCCTCGCAGGGGCTGGACCCGGAACGCCTGGCCCGCGGCGTGGAGCGGATCAGGGGGCTCGGCGGCGTGCGGAGCCTGCTGGTGGCCCGCAACGGCCGGATCGTCGCCGAGGCGTCGTTCGCCGGGGACGACCTCAACCGTCGGCCCCACGATCTCAAGTCGGCTTCGAAGAGCCTGCTCTCCCCCCTGGTGGGCATCGCCCTGGACCGGGGCTGGATCGGCGGGCTGGAGGCGCGCCTGGGCGAGCTCCTGCCTGACTACGCCGCCGATCTGCCGGAGCCCAAGCGCCGGATCGCCCTGGCCGATCTCCTCTCGATGCAGGCGGGCCTGGCCTCCACCAGCCGGGAGCACTACGGCGCCTGGGTCTCGGCGGACGACTGGACCGCGGCGGCCCTGGCGCGGCCCATGGAGGCCGAGCCGGGGGCGGAATACATCTACTCCACCGGCAACACCCACCTGGTCTCGGCGATCCTCACCGAAGCCACGGGCCGGAGCACCCTGGAGCTTGCCCGGGAGGTCCTGCTGGAGCCCGTGGGGATGGAGATCCACGCCTGGCAGCGCTCGCCGGAGGGCTACTACTTCGGCGGCAACAACCTGCGCATGACGCCCCGGGACCTGGCGCGCCTGGGCCAGCTCTATCTCCAGGAGGGCCGCTGGAACGGCCGGCAGGTGGTGCCGGCCTCGTGGGTGGAGCGCTCCACGCGGCGCCATGCCGAGGGCTGGCCTGAGCGCTACGGGGCCTATGGCTGGTTCTGGTGGCTGCCCCGGGAGGACCCGTGGGACTCCTTCGCGGCGATCGGCTACGGCGGGCAGTTCCTCTACGTGGTGCCGGAGCTCCGGATGCTGGTGGTGATGACGTCGACCCTGGAGGGGAAGGGGGCGGCGTGGGACCGGCGGGCGTTCGCGGTGTTCCGGGAGGACCTGTTCGGAGCC
>JBKHJP010000001.1:0-38953 GCA_046538065.1 Thermoanaerobaculia bacterium
GCTTCAGGGGGTCGTCGTCCAAAAAGCCCACCACGTCCAGGCCCACGTCGCCTCGGCCGTGGATCTCGCGCACGGCGAGGACCCCCGCCCGCCCGGCCCCCAGGAGGAGGGTCCGCTTCGGCCGCTCCGGTCCGGCCCGGCGCGCCTTGGCGCTGCGCTCGAAGCGCTCGTAGAGCATCCGCCGGAGCACCCGCAGGCCCAGCAGCCCGCCGAAGGCGAGCACCGTGTCCATGAGGATCACCGACAGGGGAACCCGCAGGGCGCCGAAGGCCGAAGGCAGAGCCAGGCGGAGCACCAGGAGGGGCACCGACCAGTAGACGGCGCTCCGCACGAAGGTGGTCAGCTCCGTCATCCCGACGTAGCGCCAGACGAAGGAGTAGACCCCGGTGAGCAGGAGGGCGACGAACTGGACCAGCAGCACCAGCGGGAGCTGGACGTAGGCGTCCAGGAGGACCCGCCTGGGCACCTGGAACTCGAATCGCAGGAGGTACGCCGCGAAGAACGCCAGCGTCAGCACCGCCAGGTCCAGGGCGTACTGGGTCCTGCGGTGGAAGGTGAAGGACCACGGCACGCGGCGGCCGGGGCCTTCACGGGGGGCAGGCGATTCGCTTACAGCGGTCATAGAACTATCGCATTATCCGGCATTGCGCCATAACTATCGTCTTTGCCGGCGCTCCGCGAGCTTGGCGCGCAGGAAACCACCCACGTCGCCGGGCCGGTCCACCAGCAGGAGTACCGACAGTGTACGCCCGAAAGGGCTTCCCGGTCCAGCGCTCCAGGGGTCCCGGAGGAGGTCGTCCCAGACCAGCCGGTCGTGGAAGCGGACGGCCAGGCGGCCGGAGGGCCGGAGGGCTTGTCCGTGCACGGCGGGAAGCCCCAGGGGGCCGAGGGCGCGGCGGAGGATCCCCACGCCGGCGACGAAGCTCCTGAGGGCCCCCAGCTCGGAGGCCCTGGCGAGGGCGCCCTCGGCATCGAGCCCGCGCCGGATCCAGCGCAGGACGTCCTCCACCCACCCCAGGCGCGAGAAGGGCCGGTGTTTGACCAGGTGGGCCACCAGGTGGACCAGGGTCGTCTCCCGGTCCAGGGTGAAGACCTCCCGGCCGTGGACCCGTCCCGGGCGGGGCCGCAGGTCCTCCCAGGCCGAGCGCGCTCCGTGCTTGACGCCCAGGCGGGTGTGGAGCTCCACCGGCAGCCGGCCGTCGGTCAGGAAGCGCTCCGGGGAGACCTCCCGGATCCGGTGGGAGAGGGCGCTCTCCTCGAGACCGAGGGAGCCCAGGCGCGCCACCGCCTCGTCCACCCGCTCCCGGGGGACCAGGAGGTCCAGGTCCCCCAGCACCCGGCACTCCGGATCCTCCCGGTAGACCGTGTCCAGGAGGTGGATCCCCTTGAGGGGGCAGACCGGGATGCCCTCCAGGGCGTCCACCACCGCCTGGAACCGGGCGACGGCGTAGAGGTTCTGGGCCGCGTTGTCCCGCAGCCGGCCCAGGAGGCGCGCCCGGAGCCTGGGGGGCAGGGAGGTGGACCCGGAACGCGCACCGGCACCGCTTTCCCTCCAGAGTCCGGCTCCGGTGCCCGCTCCCGCGCCGCGCGGCCCCTCGCCAGGCTCCTGCGAACCCGCCTCCCACCGGGCGAGGCCCAGCAGGCCGTGGCGCTCGATCCAGGAGGCGGCCTCGGCCTCCGGCAGGGCCGCCGCGTGTTCCGCCGCCCGGCGCCGCAGGAGCTCCAGGGCCCGCCCGGCGGCCTCCCGCTGCTCCGTCGCCTCCAGGGTCACCTCCGGGTCGCCCGGACCCCGTCCACGACCCGCTCCCGGTCCTCGTCCGACAGGTTCGACCCGCTGGGCAGGCAGAGGCCCCGGTCGAAAAGCTCCTCGGCGACCGCGCCGCCCACCACCTCGCACCCGGCGAAGGCCGGCTGGAGGTGCATGGGCTTCCAGACCGGCCGCGCCTCGATGTCGTCCGCCTCCAGCGCGGCGCGGATCGCCTCCCGGTCGGCGCCGAAGGCGTCGGGGTCCACGGTGAGGCAGGTGAGCCACCGGTTCGAGCGGCCCTCCGGGGCCTCCTCGAGGAAAGCGAGGCCCGGAAGCTCCCCCAGGGCCTCGCGGTAGAGGCGGTAGTTGCGCCGCCGGGCCGAAACCCGCTCGTCGAGGACCCGGAGCTGCCCCCGGCCCACGGCGGCCAGGAGGTTCGACAGGCGGTAGTTGAAGCCCACCTCCTCGTGCTCGTAGTGGACCTCCGGCTCCCGGGCCTGGGAGGCGAGCTTCCGGGCGCGGGCGACGGCCTCCCCGTCGTCCGAGACCAGGGCGCCGCCGCCGGACGTGGTGAGGATCTTGTTGCCGTTGAACGAGAAGACGCCGAAGCGCCCGAACCCGCCCACCGGCCGGCCCCGGTAGCGCGAGCCCAGGGCCTCCGCCGCGTCCTCGATCACCGGCACTCCGTGCTCGGCGCAGGTTGCCAGGATCCCGTCGTGGTGGGAGGGCTGGCCGTAGAGGTCCACGGTGATCACCGCCTTCGGGAGGCGCCTGCGCCGCCGGCGCCGGCCGAGCTCCTCGGCAAGCAGGGCCGGGTCCACCGTCCAGGTCTCCGGGTGGGCGTCCACGAAGACCGGCCGCGCCCCCTGGTAGACGATCGGGAAGGCCGAGCCGGCGAAGGTCAGCGTGGGGCAGAGGACCTCGTCCCCCGAACCCACCCCCAGCAGCCGCAGGGCTAGGTGGAGGGCCGCCGTCCCGGACGAGAGCGCCGCAGCGTGGCCCACCCCGACCGCTTCCGCCAGCTCCCCCTCGAAGGCGTCCACGTGGGGCCCCAGGGGCGCGATCCAGTTGGACTCGAACGCCTCCCGGAGCAGGTCGAGCTCGTGCCCGGACATGTGGGGCGGGGAGAGGTAGACGCGGGGCATTCCGGGCTCGGTGTGGCCGTCGGGCTTCAGTCGGATGGACTGCACCAGTATAATGACCGTATCCCTGAAGGAGAAATGCGAAAGCTCGTCCAGATCTCGGTGGCCCTCCTGTTGCTAGGCGGAGCCTTCGTGTGGGGTTTCGCGGCCGAGCGGTACCACCTCTTTCCGTATTTCTCGATCAAGTCGGTGGCCCAATCGCGGTGCGTCCGTGTCGCTGCCCAGAAGATCGGGTTGGGAAGTGAGCTTCCGGGGACCAGGCGTGATCGCCTGGAGATCATGCCTGACTCGCCACCGCGGGAGGTCGGACGTAGGCGGATGATCGAGACGTTGCCGTACGTGAGCGGCACGAGGGACTCCCATCCGGAACGCCGGGGGGTCATCCTTCGAGAGCCTGACAAGACATGGCCGGGATTCAATCTCTATGGACCCGACACCGAGCCTGTCGCGTACCTGGTCGACATGGCGGGCAAAGTGCGGTACCGGTGGTCATCCGACGGCGACCCTTGGCTGCACCGAGAGCTTCTGCGCGATGGCTCATTGCTCGCCCTGGTGGTCGACCAGGCCATACTCAAGCTGGATCGCAACTCGAACGTCGTGTGGCGCAGGTCCGGCCAGTTCCACCACGGCCTCTGGGTAGCTGAGGATGGCAAGATCTACGCGCTTACCGAAGAGCCCGAGCCGGTGCCGGCGATCCATCGAGAGGTCGACACCTTGGTGAATTACGTAACCGTTCTCTCGCCCGAAGGGGAGGTGCTGGAGCGGATCTCGATCCTGGACGTGATCCTGGACTCGCCCTATGCGTTTCTCCTGACCCGGGTGGATGACGTCGGCCTGGGTGGGAAGGAGTTTCCTCTCGACCCGCTTCACGCGAATCACGTGGAGGTCTTCGATGGGTCCCTGGTCGACGAGTCTCCCCTGTTCGCCCGGGGCAACTTGCTCCTCTCGTTGCGCAATATGAACCTGGTCGTGATCCTGGACGCCCTGACTCGGGAGATCGTCTGGGCCTGGGGACCCAACAACCTCCTCTTCCAACACCAACCCACCCTGCTCGAGAACGGGAGGTTACTGATCTTCGACAATGGTATCGAGCAGTCCCGCGTCCTGGACCTCGATCCCCTGAGCCAACGGATCGTCTGGTCCTACACGGCAGAGGATTTCTTTACCAAGACCCGTGGGAGCGCCCAGCGCTTGGCCAACGGCAACACCCTGATCACCGAGTCCGTAAGCGGCTACGTATTCGAGGTGACTCCGGAGGGCGAGCGGGTGTGGACCTTCGCCACCCCCCACTTCACCCAGGACGGCAAGCGGGCGTCGATCTGGCGCATGACCCGGTACCGGCCAGATGAGCTCGAGTTCCCCTTCCGCGGTCGAGACGCTGTTCGCTCCAACCAACCCGGCGAGCCTGAACTCTCAGTGCAATAGGCTGGCTCAAACCGGCTGCACTACCGCCCCGAAATCTCTCGATGAAGCGACTACTACAGATGGCGTCCGCCTGCCTTTGCGGCGTGCTCGTGTTCGTCTGGGGCTACCTCGCCCACCGGAACCGGGTCTTCCCCTACCCGCAGGCCCGAAGCCTCGCCACCTGGGCGGGCTCGGTGGAAGCTCCCGAGCCCGAGCGCCACGAGGTCTGGCGCGACCCGGCGGCGCTGGGGGCGCTCGAAGCGTTTCCGTACGTCGACGGGCTGCCGGATTCAGAACCCGACCTGGCCGGAGTCGTGGAGCACGAGCCGGACCGCGCCAAGGACGGCGTCAACCTCTACGCCCCGCGCGAGCTGGCGGAGGCCTACCTGCTCGACATGGAGGGCCGGAAGCTCTGGCGCTGGTTTTTCCCGCGGCCACGGTGGCTCCACGTGGAGGTCTTCGACGGCTCCCAGGCCTACCGGTCGGAGTTCTTTGCCCGCCTTCATGCGCAGCCTCCACACGATCACCATCCTGGACGGCCCCACCCATATGGCCCGGCTCCAGCCGGACGAGCTCCCCTTCCTGCGCCACAGGCTCGATGATGGCTGAAAAGGCGCCGGCGCATCGGCTGATCGCGGCCACCGTGGCCGCGGTCGCTCTGGTTCAGCTCGCCCTCCACGGGGCGCTCCTGGCCCGTGGGACGGAGCTCATCGTCTCGGCGCTCACGATCGACGACACGTACTACTACCTGGGCACGGCCTGGAACCTGAAGCTCCTCGGGTTCCCCACCTTCGACGGCATCCACCCCACCAACGGGGTCCAGCTCCTCTGGTTCTGGGTCCTGGCGGGTCTGGCCTGGCTGGTGCCGACCAAGGCGACGTTCCTCCAGGTGGCCCTGGCCGCAGGCGCCCTGGCCAACGTCGCCTGCCACGCCGTGATCTGGCGCTTCGCCCGGCTTCTGGGCCGGCCGCGCCTGGCGCTCTGGATGTCCGGTTTGTGGCTGCTTCAGAGCCTGGGGAGCGTGGCCTACTCCCGGGGCCTGGAGAACTCCCTCCACGCCCTGGTCTTCTGGTGCGTCGCCTGGCAGGGGACGGCGTTCGTGGCGGAGGTCCGGGCCGGGAGGCCGGGCCGGCTGGGAATCGTGACCGCCTTGCTCATCTTGAACGCCTGGTCGCGGATCGACGCCGGCGTGCTGTCGCTCCTGGTCTTCGCATTCTGTGGACTCGAGGCGTGGCGGTCGACGGTTCCAGGCTCGGAACGTCGGCGCCTGGCGGGACGCGTCGCAGGAGCGGCGGGAGCGGCGGGAGCGGCGGGTGGGGTGCAGCTCGCCCTGTTCCACTGGATGGGGGGCTCCTGGCTGCCGGTCTCGGCCCTGGTCAAGGCCGGGCTGGAGGTGGAGAGCTGGGCCGAAACGGCGCTCCGGGCCGCCCGGCTCGGCCTGCCCGCGGCGGTGCCGCCCCTGGTCGCGGCGGCGTTCCTCGGGGTGTACTGGCTCGTGGTCGGCCGGGGGCGCTCCGGGGATCGGCCCGCTGGCGGGACGGTGCCTGCGGGCTGGGTGGGCCGGCCCGACGCGGAGGAGGCCGCCTTCCTGGCCTGGAACCGGCTCTGGCCCGTCTTGCTGGCCGGGGTCGTCGTTCACGCCGCCCTGGTCCGTGGGGGCTCCTACTGGTACAACGCGCCGAGCCACGTCTTCTGGAGCGTGACCTTGGCGCTGCTGGCACACGAAGGGGTGGCGTGGCTCCGTGGCGCAGACTCCGGCGGCCCATCGTCCTGGTGGAGCCGGGTTCCGCCGGGGACCCGGAGCCGGCTCGCCGCGGCGCCGCCGGCGCTCTTCCTGGCGGGCGCGGTGGCCGTGACCGCTTCGCGCGTCGCCGTCCGATGGCAGATGGAGCCCAACTTTTACGCCCTCCGGGCGCGGGTGGGCGAGTGGATCAGCCGCAACCTCCCGCCGGACGCCGTCCTCGCCTCGTGGGACGCAGGACAGCTCGGATACTTCTCCGAGCAGTCACTCATCAACCTGGACGGGCTGGCGAACAGCCTCGACTACTTCCGGAACGTGTTCGTAGGCCCGGTGCCGCTGGAGGACTACCTGGTAGCCGAGGGCGTGGACTACATCATCGACCGGAGTGACGGCGTGGGGTTCATCCGGCTCTACGACGGCCGCATGCGAGACCGCCGGCCGGACTACGTTTTCCAGCTCAAGGACGGAGAGCCAAGGGTGCTGATCTGGCGTTTCGAGCCGCCGTACAGGGCGAACCCCCGAGTGAGGTCGAAGGCTCCAAGGCCGCCCCAGCGATCAGGGAACTCCGGCTACTACCTAGACCGGAGTCGGGCCGGCACCCCCACGGATGTGGTCCTCTCCGGCACGTCCGCCACCACCGCCGCGCCGGCACCCACTGTGGCCTGTGCCCCCACTCGCACGCCTGGCAAGAGCGCGCTCCCGATACCCACTACGGCCCCTTCGGCAACCTTCACCCCGCCGCCCAGGCGGGCCCCTGGCGCCACGTGGACGAAGTCCGCCACCCGGCAGTCGTGGTCCACGGAGGCGCCGGTGTTGATGATGACGTGGCGGCCGATCTCAGTGTCCGGCTGGAGCACTGCCCCGGCGAAGACGACGGAGCCGACTCCCAGGCGCACGGAGCGGTGGACCGTCGCCGCCGGATGGACGGCGGAGATCCAGGGCAAGTCGAGCTCTGCCGCGAGGCGTCGCCGGTCCCGGTTGCTTCCCACCGCCAGCACGAAACCGTCCGCCTCATCGGGCCGAGCGTCCCGGAGAGCGCCCCGGACCGGCACGCCCAGGAGCTCCCCACCCTGACGCCCCGGGTCGTCGTCGTAGGCCGCCCCCACCTTGTGACCGGCGGCCACCAAGGTGGCGATTACCACCTTGGCGTGACCCCCGGCCCCGAGGACGGCGACTCGGGTCATGCGCCGAGCCCCGAGCCACTCTGCTCCGTGCCACGGAACTCCGGCATGGTGGCATGGCCCCGCGCGTTGATGCCCTCTCGGCGGAGGACAGCCAGTACGGTGCGCGCCAGGATGCGCAGGTCCAGGCCCGGGCTCACGTGGTCCACGTACCAGACGTCGCGGGCGAACTTCTCTTCCCAGGACAGCGCGTTGCGGCCGTGGACCTGAGCCCAGCCCGTGATGCCGGGGCGGACCTCGTGGCGCCGGGCCTGCTCACGGGTGTAGCGGGGGAGGTACTCCATCAGCAGGGGCCGGGGACCCACCAGGCTCATCTCCCCCCGGACCACGTTCCACAGGGCGGGCAGCTCGTCCAGGCTGGTGCGCCGGAGGAAGCGTCCGAGAGGGGTCAGCCGCTCGCCGTCCGGCAGCCGCTGGCCCTCCGCGTCGCGGAGGGCCAGCATGGTCCGGAGCTTCAGGAGGGTGAAGGGTTCGCCTTCGAGACCCGGGCGCACGTGCCGGAAGAGGGTCGGCGGCCCCATGCGTAGCCGCACGAGGGCGGCGAGGGCGAGGCCAAGGGGCAGGACCAGCAACCCCAGGGGAACGGCGAGCGCGAGGTCAAGAGCGCGTTTGCCCCAGCGCTGGTAGAGGGTCGGGCCGGTTCGGGGTGTGCTCACGTGGGGGATCCTAGGGCAAAAGGAAGACGTTGGGAGCGGCTGGTTCCTCCTCCGGTCCGGGTGGTGGAGCGTGGATGGAGGGCAGTATAGTCGGAAGCCTCTGCTGGGGTCACATCCGTCTGTTCCGAGCCCGGTTCGCGTCCGGCCGATGGCACACGCGTTCGCCGGGGGGAAGGTTCTGCCGAGGATGAGAGCCGAACGAAGCACTGGCGTAACCACCGGAGAGGCCACCGGGCTCGCGGGGGGCCGGAAGAGCGGCGCACGGGCCCGATGGGTGGCAGGGACGGCCGGAGCGCTGCTCCTCGCCCTCGCCGGGGTGGTCAACCTCCACCTCCTCGGGCTGGCGGAGTGGGTACGCCCGCAGCGGGGGCGCCTCCTCGTGGAGCTCCCCGGCTCGGCGGCGCCGGTGGAGGTTCCCTTCCCCGGAGTCGGGGCGCCCCTGGTGGCGGCGTGCCTCGCCGGGGTCGCCGTCCTCGCGGCCGGCGGGTGGTTCGTGGTGCGCCGCTCGGTGCTCGTCGGCCGGCTCGGGCGTGCTCTGCGAGACGGCGACCGGCGCGGGCTCGCCGTCGCCGTGGCCCTCCTGGCCGTGGGCTTCGTCCCCATCGGCCTTCTCCGGAGCCTGGCGGCGACGTACGCCTTCTACCTGGCGGCGGTGCCGGGGTTCCTCCTGCTCCTGTACGCGACCTGGCCCGGGCTCCACCGCGTCGTCGACGGCGCCGTCCCCAGGTTCGAGCGGATCGTCTTCGGCTGCTCCCCGCGCCTGTTCGCCGCGGCCGTGTTCACCCTCACCCTCGGCGTGGCGAGCGGCCTCTCGTGGCTCCTTTTCGACTTCACCCCCAGGATCCCCACGGGGATCGCCCACCGGTTCCACGCCGGGATCCTCGCTTCCGGCTCTCTGTACGCCGAGGCCCCGCCTTTGCCGGAGTTCTTCTACCTGGCGACCGTGGTAACGGACGCGGGGCGCTGGTTTTCCCAGTTCCCGCTGGGGCATACCTCCCTGGTGGCGGCGGCGCTCAAGCTGGGTGCGCCCTGGATCGTGAATCCGCTGTGCGGCGCCGCCGCCGTGGTGCTGTTCTACCTCCTGGGCAGGGAGCTCTTCGGCGAGCGTACGGGGCGCCTGGCGGCGGTCTTCGGCGTCCTCTCTCCGTTCCTCGTGTTCCTGTCCGCGGAGTTCTACAACAACGCGAGCAGCCTGGTCTTCTGCACCGCCTTCCTGCTCTTCTTCGCCCGCCTGGTCCGGCTCGGGAGGGTGGGCGACGGGCTCCTGGCGGGGCTCTTTTTGGGCCTGGTGCTCCACGTGCGTCCGGTCACGGCCGTGGCGGTGTCGTTGCCGTGCGTCGTCTGGTCTCTGCTGCTCTTGCGACGCTCGCCCCGCCGGTACGCGGCACCCCTGGCGGCTGTCTGCGTCGTCACCCTGGCCCTTGCGGGGCTGCTCCTCGCTTCCAACTACGGGATCACCGGAGAGCCCCTGACCCTGGGCTACGCCCACGAGAAAGCGATGGTGCAGGACCGGGCCTTCGACCTCTCCAGGGCCGTCCCGAACACGGTGATCCGGCTCCGGCTCCTGAACCGGTATCTCTTCCAGTGGGCGGTCCCGAGCCTGGTCCCCATCGCCCTGCTCTTCGCCGCCGGCCGGGCGAGGCGGTGGGACTACCTGCTGCTGAGCCTGGTGCCGTCCGGGCTGTTGCTGTATGCGGCCTGGTACCACCTGGGCCACGAGCTGGGTCCCCGGTACCTGTACTTCACCCTCGGGACGCTGGCGATCCTCAGCGTCCGGGGCTTCCAGGCCCTGCCGGGCTTCGCGGCGCGGATGCTCGGTGAAGGCTCGCCCCTGGCGAGGCGGAGCGGTGCGGCGACGGTGGCCGCCGCCTGCTTCCTCTCGGCGGCGCTCCTGACCTGGGTGCCCCTGGCGGAGCTCTACGGGTCGGACCGGTGGTGGGGCCTGGACCGCTCCGTCGTCGAGCGGGTGGAGGCGGCCGGCCTCGCCGACGTGCTCGTCTTTGTGCCGGACGGCGTGTACCGGTCGGTGTTCCTGGACAACGCGGTCCCGGTTCACGAGGGTGACGTCATCTACGCCCGTGACCTGGGGGAGCGGAACGCCGAGCTCATGCAGCGCTTCCCCGACAGGAGCTACTACCGGATGGAATCGGGGACCCTCATAGAGCTCGAGTCCAGTCCGGTCGATTCCAGTCCAGGAGGGACCCCATGAAGAGTTTGACCCACTCCTCTGCCGAGCACAGGGGCGCTCTTGTGTTGATGGCAGTCTTGATCCTCTCCTTGACCGTGAAGCTGACGGTCTGGGCGATCCTCTTGCCTACGCCGGACCGCTTCGAGAACCTGGATTCCGCGCTCTATGACTCGTCAGCTCGTTCGCTCCTCCACCTGCAGGCCTTCACGCCGTCGCCCGAGCTTCCGGGCGTCGCGGAGACCCGGCGCACGCCGGGATATCCCCTGTTCCTGGCGGGTTCGTACGCTCTCTTCGGCGAGCGGTACGCTCCCGTCATCTTCGTACAGGTCTTGATCAGTGTCGCGACGATCGCCCTGGTCTACTGGCTGGCGCGAAGGCTCTGGGACACGCGCGTGGCGGCTCTGGCCGCGGTGCTCCTGCTTCTCGACATCCCGTCGTTCACCTCTTCGTTGAAAATCATGTCGGACACGCTGTTCGTCTTCCTGACCACGGCGTTGCTCGCCGCGGGTGCTGCGGTCATCCTGAGGGACCGAAAGACTCTCCCGGCAATGGCGGTGGGCGTGCTCCTCACCGTGGCGACGTTCGTTCGCCCCGTCACCTATTACCTGGTCGTGCCCCTCGCGCTGGGGGTGATCCTCATGGCTGCTACGAAGCGATGGCGATGGCGGACGTCGATAGTCGTCCTGCTGGCGATCGTCGCTCCGTACGTTCTCGGAGTCGGTGTCTGGCAGGTCCGGAACGGAAAGCTCACGGGGAGCTCCGAGTTCTGCAGCCTCGAAGGCTTCAGTCTCTTGTACTACCGAGGGGCTCCCATCGTGGCCCTTCGAGACGGCATCCGCTTGAGCGAAGCCCGAGCGAAGCTGGGCCTGGAGCGGGGCCACGCGGAGCACTACCTGGAGACCGGATGGACACCCGAGCTCGATGAAGCCTGGAAACGGGAGGCCAGAGAGCTCATCTTCGGCCATCCGATCCTGTTCCTGCGCTCCCAGCTGCCCGGTGCCAAGCTCCTCATGCTGGCTCCTGGGGATGGTGACTTGCTGCGATTGCTGGGGATGCCCGTCCGCGACCCATCGGACGCGGGCAGGTACCTGGAGAGATTCACCACTCCTGGGACCGCGAGCGTTTCGGCGTGGGCCATCTTCTACCTGGTGGTGGTCTATTCGGGCGTCCTCTGCTGGGTTTGGGCCCGTGCGTCGGACCGCACCGTCACCGCGATCGACCTGTTTTTCTGGGTCGTTTTGCTGTATCTCGCCGCGGTTTCTGCAGGCCAGGGCGACAGCCGAATCCGTCTTCCGATGATGCCGCTCCTGGTGATGTACTCGGCTCTGGGCCTCAGCCACCTGTGGTCGAGATTCCAGCTACGTCGAGGGGCGTCGAGCTGATTCCGGGTCCCGATTGTTCATCGATGACCGCTGGCCCAGCAGCTTTTCGGATCGCTCGCTCCCAGGCGCGCCCTTGGGGGCCACTCCCTATGAAACCCTCCGGACTTCCTTCGCCAGTCCCTCCGGTAGGCGCCTGCTTGAGCCGTGCTACTGTCGAAGGCGGAGAAAGCAATCACCAATCCCTCCAACCAGGGAGAGGTGCATGGCCGACCGGTCGAAGGAATCGGACTTCCGTTTCGGGATGGTCGTGAGGTGGGCCCCAGCATTCATCCTGGTGCTGACCCTCGTTCTGCTCGTCTCGGACTACCTATTGGTGGGCAGTCTGCTGGCCTTGGGCCATCATCTTCTGGTTCATCGTGCGACGGCGCAAGCAGTCGGCGGTGGGGGCAACACTGTGAATCGTTCGAGACGGACGTGACCCCAAGCACGGGCAAGATTACCTCGGCAGATTCTCACAGGCTCCCTTCGGTCTGGTCGTTTGTGCTGTGGCGTCTTCGTCAACTCGGCCGATGTCGAGGACGGGCCGTCCTCCTGATGGGCGCCGTAGGGTTTCTGGGGAGTGCAGCGTTCGGTCTGGCTCGGGGCGGCCCGCTTCCGGCTATCCATGACGAGTTCTCGTATCTCCTGGGTGCGGACACTTTCGCCGAGGGACGCCTGACCAACCCGACACATCCCCACTGGAAGCACTTCGAAACCTTTCATGTCATCCATCAACCCACCTATCAATCCAAATACCCTCCAGCTCAAGCCCTGCTCCTGGCGACGGGAAAGCGGATCGGAGGCCGTGCGGCACTCGGGCTTTGGTTGGGAGCCGGCGCCCTGGCAGCCGCGCTGACCTGGGCGTTGCTGACCTGGCTCCCCTCCCACTGGGGTCTGCTCGCAGGAGTGCTTGGTACCCTTCAGCTAACGTGGTTCACGTACTGGAGCCAAAGCTATTGGGGCGGGACGGTGGCCGCGCTGGGCGGAGCCTTGGCGTTCGGCTCCCTGCGGTCCCTTTGGAGGCATCCGGATCTAACAATGGGGCTGATCCTTGGAACGGGCCTGGCGGTTCTGGCAGCGAGTCGCCCCTTTGAAGGGGCCTTGGTCGGCACGCTGATCGCCGGGGCTCTGATCTTCCGCCTGCTCCAGGGACCCAAGCCGCATCGACGCGCGATATTGGTGCGCGGCCTTTTCCCCGCGGCCGTCGTGGTCGGAGCGAGCTTGGGGGCCCAAGGCGTGTACAACCATGCCGTTACCGGATCGCCGGTAGCCATGCCGTACCAGGTTGCCCAAGAGCAGTATGCGGCGGCCCCCGCCTTCCTGTTTCAAGCTCCAGGCCCCGCTCCCAGCTACCGACACGCCGTCATGGAGGAGTTCTGGATGCAGTGGGCCAGAGAGAGCCATGAGCGAAACAGGGAGCTACAGGTGATCCTGACCAGGGTCCCGGCCAAGATCCGCAAGCTGGCTCTGTTCTTTCTGGGTCCAGGCGTGCTCGCCCTGGTGGGGCTCGGTCGAGCCCCGGACCGCCGATGGGTTGCCTACGCGGGGGTTGGCGTTCTGCTGGTGGTGGCGGCGGCGCTTCTCACGAGAGCCACGTTCGCCCATTACGTTGCACCCGTGACTGTGCTGTTCTACGTCTTGCTGGGTGCCGGCATGAGGGGTCTGCACCGCCGAGCCAGAACAGGAAAGCGGGTGAGCTTGGCATTCGTCGTCGTAGGGGCCTTCGCCCTGACTCTTCCGATCAATGCTGGTAAGTTCCTTTCGTCGGACCGCCCTCCGTTCGCAGTCGAACGTGCCAGTCTGTTGGCCGACCTGGAAGCGATGCCCGGCGATCACCTGGTGTTCGTCGAATACGGGCCTAACCATAATGTTCATCAGGAATGGGTTTTCAACCGTGCCGATATCGACGCATCTGGGGTAGTCTGGGCACGTACCATCGACTCCAGTCGGGATCGAGAACTGATCGAGTACTTCTCCGGTCGCGTCGTGTGGAATCTGAAGGTGGACGGACGGGACCCGGTCCTGGAACCGCATCCTTTGGTCCAACGCGGAAGGAGTCGGCCTTAGACGGGCGGAACCGCACTACTGGGAGGATTCGATGAGCACGAGGGCGGAGGAAAAGCTCCATGGACCACACTCTCCTGACGACCGGGCGACCGACTCGAGGAGCGGAACCGTGCGTCTTGTGGTGGTGGTACCCGCGTTCAACGAAGCCAAGAGTATCGAGGAGACGATCCGGGGTTTACACGCCGTTCAACCGCGTCTTGCCGAGATCGGGGTGGAGTTGAGCGTCTACGTCATCGATGATGGCTCCACCGATGCTACCGGAGTTTTGGCTCGCCGCGCAGGTGTTGACAGGGTTCTGAGGCATCGAGCCAATCAGGGCTTGGGTGCGGCGGTCCGGACAGGGTTGAGGGCGGCTCGCGAGGAAGGGTTCGATCTTCTGGTCAAAATCGATGCGGATCTACAGCATCGGCCGGAAGAGATCGTCGATCTCGTGAGCCCGATCCTCGAAGACCAGGCCGACATCGTCTATGGGAACCGCATGGAAGGAATCCAGTACCCGATGCCCTTTCTTCGACGGGTAGGGAATCTCGTGTTCAGCTGGCTCATGAGATGGTTGACCCAGTGGCCTTTGAAGGATAGCCAGCCCGGCATCTTTGCGGTAAGTCGGGAATATTTAAGAGTATTTAATATCCCCGGCGATTATAACTACACGCAACAGGTTCTCCTGGATGCGTACCATAAACACATGAGATTTGAGCACGTGCCGGTCACCTTCCATGAGCGGGTTTCAGGCCGCTCGTTCGTGTCATTGAAGTACCCGCTGAAGGTACTGCCTCAGATCCTATTGGTCATCGTGTCGATCAAGCCACTGAGAATTTTTGTCCCGATCGGACTGGCATTCGTCCTCTTGGGCTGTGGTGTGTTTTCTGTGCAGCTTGTGTGGTGGTGGCTGGGTCATACGAGCCGGCCGGTTGAAAACGTGAACCTTGTTCTCGGCTCGGGTCTTTTCGGTGTTCAAACGGTATTCTTCGGGATCCTGGCGGAGCTCGTTGTCCAGGCACGGAGGTGAAGTGTCCACCGCGAAGCAAGGAGATGACCTAAAACGGCGTTGTCTCCTTTTTCCGAGGTCTTGGCGTCGCTTGGAGCGCGTGTGAATCCGGGACCTCGGCTCACCGCTCAGAACTGGCATGAGTCAACAGGCATGACGACTTCTTCTGATGACCGCGCCCGCCGAGATCGGGAACTCTTCAATGCGGTTGCTGAAGATTATGCTCGGAAGGACCTTGACCCGACCTCACGTGTCGCTCGCAAGCAGCGACTGAAGAGCACGCTGGCGGCCGTACCTTCTGATGGTGAAAACACGTACTCCAAGGTCGCCGAAGTTGGGTGCGGCGCAGGCTTCGCCGCCGAGTACTTGGAAGGCTGCTACGATGAGTTTTTGGGAGTGGATTACTCCTCGGAGCTGATCGCCTTGGCGCGGCGTCGCTATGCGGACCGCCCTGACGTTCGTTTTGTAGTTGCCGACCTCCTTTCCTGGGAACCTGAACAGCATTTTGACATGATATTTGCTATCGGCGTCCTGCACCATCTGGCTGATATCGAACTGGCTCTCTCCCGAGTTCGTATGGCAGTCCGCCCCGGCGGGTGGCTTGTTGTGAACGAGCCGCAACCAGGAAATCTCCTGATCAGGCAGGCCCGGAAGGTGCGAAAGCGAATGGATCCGGGCTATTCAGCAGATCAGGTAGAGCTGGACGGTAAAGAGCTTGAAATGATGTTCACCCGAGCGGGCTTCACCGACGTGGCGTCGGCTGCGCAAGGATTTCTGGCGACACCATTTGCTGAGGTCGTTCTTCCGCTGGGTCCCTTCGGCCCGGTCCTATCCAACCTTGCCTGCCGTGTCGACTGGCTCCTCGAACGCACTATCGGACGTTTCGCTCAGCGGTTGGCGTGGAACGTTGTCGTCGTCGGCCGGCGGAGCAGGTCGGGGTGAGCACGCCACCTTCAGGTCAGCTTGGGCACGAACTGGTGGGGTTCGGAGGGCTAAGTGTACTGAGCTCTGTGTTGAACGTCGGCTTGACAGTTGCGCTCGTTGAGATCTGGTCGGTTGGACCGGAGGTGGCATTCGCGGTTGGTTTGCTTACGGTTCTGCTGACGAGCTTTGTTATAATGCGCTTCGTCATATTCAAATCTCGAAGGGTGTCTGTTTTGAGGCAACTCGGACTTTACATACCTTCTGCCATCGGCTTCAGAGCGACGGAGTATGTGCTCTTCATCGTCGTTCACACGCTGTTAGGGACGCCGTACCAGGTTGCTGTGGTCGGAATCCTCCTGCTCTCGGCCGCCGGCAAGTTCTTTTTCTACCGACACCTCGTGTTCCGGTGATCGGGCCTTAGGGCGACCAGGCAATATCCCAGGGGGAAGAGCTCTCGGTGTCTGCGGTCGAGGTGCCGTCCGAAGGGGGAGCGCAGGATACCCCCGGCCACCGACTGGTAGAGGCGGCTCACGGACTCTCCCGGCAGATTCTTCCCCACCAGGTCCAGGAGAACCGCCAGGGGTCCTGCGTACGGTTTCAGACTGACAACCTCGAGGCTCATCGTCGCGCACAGCCGTTCCAGCGCAAAGCGGGTATAGCGGAGGTAGTCGTCCGGGGCCTCGTGGATGCGGTAGAGGAACGGCACTCCGAGGATGAGCTTCCCCCCCGGCCTGAGGACCGAGGGAACGTCCCTCCAGAGCGGTCCGGGGTCCCAGAGATGCTCCAGGACATCGGTGGCCAGAAGGGTATCGACGCTGGCGTTCCGCAGCGGGATTCCGGCGTTGAGATCGCCGATGACGTCGAGGTGCCGGGCCGACCTGAGTGAAGCCGGGAGGCGGTCCAGGCAGATCACCTCCTCGACTAGCTTCCGGTAGAGGCCGTACAAGGGAACAGCGCCACAGCCCAGGTCCACCAGCCGTCCCCTGGCATGACTCATGAGGGCTTCCTCGTAAACGCCTGCGAGGATGTCCGCGATCAGCAGGGAGCGGGTGGCCACCCCACCGCCGGTTCGGGCGGCCCGGAGGCGCTTGCGTCCTTCCATGAACTTGCTGGGGGTCCAGCGCTCAGGATTCCGCACGCCAGTCACTCCATCTCGATCGGGCCCCGGAACTTACCAATCAGGGAATCCCAGGCACGATCCGGGCGATCCCACCCGGCCCGAGGTGGGCCGTCGTATGGCGGATTGTGGATGGTTCAAAATGGGGAGCGAGACCCACTGGATGCGGAACGGGCGTCAGGATGGTCGACTGGGGGTGCGCTCTTCGGATGCTACCCCAGCCCCTTCCGCCACCTCCCGGATCGCCTCTTCCCAGGCGCGCTGGACGAGTTCCCGGCAAAAGCTTTCGCCAACCCTTCGCCGGGCCGCCTCGCCGTGGCGGCGCCGGAGGTCCGGGTCCTCCAGGTAGGCGAGGAGAGCCTGGGCCAGGGCCTCGGCGTCGTCCACCGGGACCAGGGTCCCCGTCCGGCCGTCCTCCACGGCGTCCACGACGCCGGTGGCACGGGCGCCCACCGTGGGTACGCCGGCGGCGGCGGCCTCCAGGGGGGCGTTGGGGAAGCCCTCCCGGTGGGACGGGAAGGCGAGGACGTCCATCAGGGGGTAGTAGGGCGCCGTGTCCGGGACGAAGCCGGGGAGGAGGATCCGGGGATCGCTCCGGAGCCGCTCCACCAGCTCCGGCGGCACCGGGTCCCCCACTTCGAAGTCTCCCAGGAGGAGCATCCGGGTCTCCGGAGCTTCCCGGCGCACGCGATCGAGGGCTTCCACGAGCTCGGGGATCCCCTTGTCCCGGGTGAACCGGCCGACGAAGCCGACGACCGGAACGCCCTCGGGCAGGCCGAGCTCCGAGCGCAGGCGGGCGGCGCCCGCCCGGTCGGCGGCGGCCCCCTCGAAGCGTTCGGCGTCCACGCCGTTGGACGAGCCGGCTCCGGGGACCGCCGTCTTACCGTTCTCCACGAGCCCGAGCTCCACCGCCCGGCGGCGCAGGCTCGCGCTCACGCAGAGCACCCGGTGGGCCGATGCCGAGGCCGTGCGCTCCGTCCACCGGAGGAGGCGCCGCTTCCAGCCGCGGGTGGTCTCGAGACGCAGTCCCCGGAGGGTGTAGATCCGCGCCGGGATCCGGGTCCACCGCGCCGCCAGCATGCCTAGGAGGCCCGCCTTCGGAGTGCTCGCCTCCACCGCGTCGGGGCGGAGCCGCCGGAGGAGGTGGGCGAGGCGCACGAGGGCCACGGTGTCCCGGATCGGGGCGATCTCCCGGGCCATGGGAAGGATCCGGACCTCCGCCCCCTCCGCCTCCGCCAGACCCTCCAGGTCCGGGCCCGGCGAGGTGACGAGCACCACGTCGAAGCCGGCCCCTGCCAGGTGCCGGAGCCTCCCCCGCAGCAGGAGTCGGGCGGTCATGGGGTGGGTGACCAGGAGGACGATCTTCACCGGATTCCAGCCTGTCCGCGCCTCAGAAGTACCCGAGCGCCTCAAGGGTTTCCCGGTCCGCTCCCGCCGGGCTCCGTTGCGGCTCCGTCCAGAAGCCCATGGCCTCCCGGAGCCGTCGTTCCAGGTCATCAGGGCTTTCGGGATCTCCTCCTTCGAACAGCAAGTTCCGATGGGCCCGGGGATCCTGCAACAAATCATAGACCTCCCAGGTCGACCCGAACCGGTTCCAGACGGTCAGTTGGTCGCCGTCCACCATGCCGCGGATCCGGATCGTTTCGAACGGGAAGAGCGTCCGCATCCAGGGCGAGCGGGGCGTCTTGTAGCTCGACATGTAGCGGACCCGGCGTTGCCGCTCCTCCGCCCAGGCGACCGCGTCGGGAGCCTCGCCCCGGCCGATCCTCGAGAGCAGGTCGAAGAAGTCCCGGCCTGCGAGGGGCCGGTCGATCTCCGCCGGGGGCGCACCGGGCACGCGGAGCACCGCCGGCACCCGGGTGAGTTCCGGGTAGAGGGAGTGTCCGTGGCCGAACCGGCCGTGCTCGCCGAGCTCCTCCCCGTGGTCCGACACCACGAACAGGACCGCTTCCGGGCCGAGCCGCTCCTGGAGGAGTGCCAGCAGGCGGTCCAGGTGGACATCCAGGTATCGGAGCTCCGCCCGGTAGGAGTCCCGGTCGAACTGGCGGAACCGGGGAGGGCGTCCGGGGCCGCTTCGGTAGGGGGTGTGAGGATCCATCAGGTGGATGTAGAGGAAGTCGGGTCGCGGCTCCGGCGGGGCGCTTTCCAGCCACCGGGCGACGCTGCGGACGACCCGCTCGGCCCGAGCGTAGCCGTCCCTGCCCCGGAGATGCTCGAACCGGTCGAAGCCCTGGTTGAAGCCCGAGCGCTCCGAGACGTGGGGGTTGTTGGCGAAGGCGGTGGTGCGGTACCCGAGCTCCCGGAGATGCTCGGGAAGGGTGAGAGCTTCCTGCGGCAGCAGGGTTCCGCCGTCCAGGACTCCGAGCTGCTCGGGAAGAGCACCGGTGAAGAGGCTGGCGACCGAGGGCCGCGTCCAGGGTGCGTCGGCCAGGACATCGAGGAAGAGCTGGCCGCTCGCGGCGAAGCGATCCAGGCGCGCCATGTCCCGGTCCTTGCCGCCGTAGGCGGCCAGGGCGTCGGCGCGCAGGGTGTCCACCAGGACGAAGGCGATCGGCGGACCCGGCGCCTCCGGGGCGGGCGGCTCCGGGTTCGGTGCGGCGGGCCCCGGGCGGTGGTCCAGGCCGCTCCGCCGGAGCCCGGCCTCCGGCGCCGGATCTGGCAGGTCGCCCCGGAGGGCCGTGGCGAGGGTGCCCAGGAAGCGTTGCTCGGCGTACAGGTGCCACCGCCACCCGGTCGCCCAGCGGTCCACGCCCAGGACCAGCACCACGAAGGCGCCGGCACACGCGACGGCGAGGCCTGCCCCCCGGAGCCGGTGCCGGAACCGGGGCAGCGGAGTGAGGACGCTAGCCGCCCAGAGGAGCATGAGCAAACTTCCCGCGGCGACGGGCTTCGATGCGATGTGCACCAGGTCGGTCTGGCACCGGAGGTAGAACAGCAAGCCCGCCGCGGCCGGCAGGGCGGCGAGGTGCCGGGCGACGCGGCGTGGGCCGCCGAGCGTGCCCAGGGCTACAGATCCCGCGAGGGTCAACGGCAGGTAGAGGCTGAAGGCGATCAGCAGGTCGCCGGCTGTGGTGGCTGGGGTCCGTCCGCCGAGGGCGAGTGCCGCGGTGAGGAGGAGCGGGGGCGCCCAGGCGAGATGCTTCATGGAGCGGGTTCGTCGCATGACTGGAGTGAGACGGCGGGCTACGAAGGCCTCTCCCCCCCGCCCCGTCGGCCCTGAACGGATTCGTGCGGCCGGCTCACGATCCAGGCTGTCCGGGCCCAGTCGTAGCCGAAGTAGGAGTGGGCGGCCATGCCCTCCGCCTCGACCCACTCCCGGAACGCTTCGTAGCCCGGGAGCCGGTCCTCCGGCTTCAGTGGTGGGAGCCGCGAGAACGAGTCGCCGCGGCGTTCGATCTCCACCCGGCGCCGCAGGAACTCCGGGTCGCAACCCAAGATGGCGCCCTCCTGGCAGAGGCGGCCGGCCAGGAGGACCAGGCCGGGGAGGTCCCGCTGGGGGTGATCGACGACGAGGGCGATGCGCATGGGACGGGCCAATCCTATCCGTGGCCGCCCCGTTCGGCCAGCACCTCGCGGTACAGGCCTTCGAGCCTTTCCACCGATGCCGCCAGGGAGAAGCGCTCCGCCGCCCGGCGCCGGCCGGCCCTGCCCATCGCGCTCCGCCGGTCCGGGTCGCCCAGGAGCCTGCAGGCGGCCGCCGCCAGGGCCCCGGAGTCCCGGGGCGGGACCAGCAGGCCGGTGACCCCGTCCTCCACCGCTTCTTCCAGCGGCGCGGTCCGGGCCGCAACCACCGGGAGCCCCGCCGCCGAGGCCTCCACCACCGCCACCGGGAGCCCCTCCTTGTGCACCGAGGGAAAGACGAAGAGATCCGCCAGGGCGAGGAGGGCCGAGACATCGGAGCGGTGCCCCAGGAGTCGCACCGAGCGTTCCAGGCCGAGGCGGTGGATGAGCGTTTCCAGGCGGGGCCGCTCCTCGCCCTCGCCGGCGATCAGGAGGGCCGCGTCCGGGTGACGGCCCAGGATCCGGGGCATGGCCGTGACCAGGTGCTCCTGGCCCTTCTGCTCGTGGAGGCGGCCGACGTGGAGCAGGACCGGTCCGGTGCCGAGGTCGAGAGCGGTCCGGAGGGCGCGGAGCTCCGGCTCCGGGACCGGGCGGGCGATCTCCTCGCTGTCGACGCCGGGGTGGACGACGACCGTCCGCTCCGGTGGGACGCCGAGGTACGCCGCCTGTGCCCGGAGGACCGCCTCCGAGACGGCGACGAACCGGGCAGCCGTACGGACCGTCCACCGGTCTCCGAGGCTCCCGGTGGAGGCGAGCCCCAGGCGCCGGCGGAGCCCCCGCGCCGGCCGCGATGGGGGGGTGGTGTTGTGGAGCGTTATCACGACGGGAACGCCCGCGATCCGGGCTGCGAGCCCCGCGTAGAGCCGGTCCAGGGGATGGTGGGTGTGGACCAGCTCGACGCGGTGGCGGCGGAGGAGCCGGACCAGGCGGGCGACGGTCCGGGGTCCGTGCCAGGGCCGGCGGTGTCCGGCGCAGACGGGGGCGAGGCCGAGGCGCCGGCACTCTTCCTCGAAGTCGTTGTGGGGCGTCAGGTGGCAGACGAGGGAACGGAACCGCTCCGGGGCGAGGCCCGCCGCCGTGCGGAGCACGATCCGGGCGATCCCACCCGTTCCCAGGTGGGCCGTCGTGTGGAGGATCGTGACCGGTTCAAGGGGCATCGTCGTCTCTCCGGGTGTGCATCCGGTCGACTGGCCGGTTCTCGACGGTGCGCCCCACGGAACGCCGGCCGCGGAGGCGCTCCGCCGCCCACTCCTCCAGGACCACGGAGGCGGCGAGGAGCGGCCCGAGCCGTGCGGGCATGTCGCGGCGCAGAGAGACGCGCTGGATGCGGAGGGGGGAGGTCCGGCCGGGCAGGCTCTTCCGGCCGCCGCCGACGACGGCGCCCCGGTAGCTCCGGGCGACGGCTGCCTCCACGCAGGGGGACCGGAGCGCCCGGGGGTAGCAAAAGACCGAAGGCTCGGCGCCGGTCCGCTCCCGGAGCACCGCCTTGGAGCCCGCCACCTCGTCCTCCAGGGTCCCTTCCGGTACGGCCCGCAGGTCCGGGTGGGAGCGGCTGTGGGATCCCAGCTCCACCAGGCCCCCGTCCGCCAGCTCCCGGAGCCGCCCCCACGGGACCGGCGGGAGCTCCTCGGCCCCCCGCAGCGGCCCCGGCCGGGCGCCGTCCACGAAGTCCGTGGGGACGAAGAGGGTGGCCGGGAGGCGGAGGGCCTCCATCACGGGGTAGGCCACCTCGTCGAAGTTCCGGTAGGCGTCGTCGAAGGTGATCGCCACCAGATCCCGCTCCAGGGGGGCGCCGGCCTCCAGGGCGGCCACGGCGCGACTCAGGGGGGCCACCTCGGAGCCGCCTTCCCGGAGCTCCTCCATCTGCCGCCGGAACGCCTCGACGGGGAGGTCCACCGGGGAGCTCGTCCCGGCGCCCACCAGGTGGTAGGCCAGCACGGTCACCCCCGGCCGGCCCCGGGGCACCAGGCGGGTCCCGAGGCGGAGCGCCGTCCGGGCGGCGCCGGTGAAGCAGGGTCCGGCGCCCGTCATCGGGTCCAGCCCGAGCTCCAGCCCAGGTTCCGGCCCAGGAGCTCCTCCAGGTCCCGGTCTTGGGGGGCGAAGTGGGTCTCCAGGCGGGTCCGGAGCTCGTCGGGGAGCTCGGCGCCGGGTCGTGAGCCGGTGCCGCCCGGCCCCGGATTCGAACCGGAGCCCGCCCGGGCTCCGCCCCGGCTCCAGTTCCGGAACTCCGGCGGGCTCCAGGGCTCGAGATCCAGGAACCGGAGGACCTCCCGGAACCCCGCCTCCGGATCCCGGAAGAAGGCGTCGTGCTCCAGGACCAGGAACCGCTCCCGGGGGAAGCACGCAAACCACCGCCGGAGCTGCTCGGCGTAGCGGCCCCGCTCCAGGTAGGAGAACAGGTGGTGGCTCCGGCTCACGTAGCCCGGATCGGCCAGAAGACGCTCGCGCTCCCGGTCCGTGCGCTCCGGCTCCCGCTCCACCGCCTCGGCGAAGGGGAGGGTCTCGATCCCCAGGCGCGCCAGGTGCCGGTGGTGGGAGAGGGCTCGGGACACCGGCTCCCGGAGGACGACCAAGAAGTGGGCCTCCGGCAGGAGCTCCTGGACCCGCCGGGGCGCGTGGGGGTGGAGGAGGTAGTAGGGCGTCGCCTCGAACGAGCGTCGCCCGCCGGCGAAGGCCGCCAGCGGGAAATGGGCCCGGTACCAGCCCTCCGCGCGGTGGTACCAGCGGGTGAAGTACTCCACCTCCTTGCGCAGCGAGGGCGAGACCCTCGGGTGGGCCCCGAGGTAGCGGTAGAGCGAGCTGGTCCCCGCCCGCATGGCGCCCAGGACCAGGAAGTCCGGGAGCTTCCGGATCGCTCCGGTGGGCCGCCGGAGCCACACCCGGCCCCGGGCCAGGCGGTTGCGGTGGCCCATGGGGAGGGCGGCCCGGACGGTTTCCCGGATCACGTGGGGGCCCCTTCCGGGTCCCGGCCCGCCGGGGCCGAATCCGCCGGAGCGCCGGCCGGCCGGCCCGATGCATCGTGGGCGAGCTGCCGCCTGCGGTGCCCTGGCCCGGTGGGAGCCGGCATCCCCGGCCGCCCGGGCCCGGACCGGGGCCGGACCGGCACCCGCCTGGCCGTGCTCCACTGCCTCCTCGCCAGCAGCGCCCGGCCCCCGCCCAGGAAGAGGAGCATGATGAAGGGGAAGATCGGGGAGCGCTGCCGGGCGATGATCCCCATGTTGGCGAACGTCAGGCCGATCATCGTCGTGTAGCCGAAGAGGAGGGGCACGGCGAAGGCCAGGAGCCGGTCGCTCCACCACCCGGCCAGGGCCTGGCGGAGTCTCCGCCGGTAGCGCCAGGCCAAGATCCAGAGCAGGCTCAGCTCCACGGCCGAGATCAGCGCCATGACGTTGTGGGCCTCCCACAGGAACGGGCGCATCCAGATGTTGACGAACGCCATGGGGATGGCGGCGGGCCCAGAGGGAACGCCTTCGAGCTGGCTCCCGCCCCGGACGGTGAAGTCCGAGCGGTGGTCGATGTACTCCTGGACCCCCTCCAGGTCCGGCTCGAAGCCGAGCTGGGCGCTCATCCCGGAGAGCACCAGGAGCGAGAGGCCGGCCGCCGCCACGGCTTCGGCGATGCGCCGCGGGCTGGGGCGGGTCCAGGACTGGAACCAGTACGCTCCCGCGGAGGCCAGGGCCAGGGCCCCGGCCACGTGGGGCCGGAGGGCGAAGGCGATCCCCAGGCCGGCGAGGAACGGCACCCAGGAGATCCGCCCTCGCCGACCCACGTAGCCCAGGGTGGTCAGGCCGACGGCGAACAGGGTGACCGACTCCTTGCCCAGGCTGGACGGCCAGAACAGCAGGGAGGGCCAGAACCAGACCCAGGAGGCGAACCGGACCGCGGCGCGCCCGGGGTTCGTCCGGTAGAGGGCCAGGGCGATCCAGTACAGGCCGAGGAAGGCGAGCATGGCGAAGACCAAAAACGCCCCCCGGCGGGTCGGTCCGATGAAGGTGAGGACCAGCCCGGCGAGCTTCTCCATGAAGGGCGTCCCCCACCAGCTCTCCGGCCCGCCGAACCAGTACACCGGGGAGAACATCCTGAGGTCGAAGTCCCACGCCCGCCGGGCGAAGGCCATCCCCACGTGGTAATAGCGATTGGCGTCGGCCACGCCGCCGTAGAAGTACTGCATCATTTCCAGGCGGGCGACGCTCCCGGCGATGTGGAGGACCACTCCCGCCATCACCAGGTTGCGCGGGAAGGGGTTGCGCCGCCAGCCGGCGAGGGCGTTGCCCGCCGCCAGGGCGACGACGGCGACGAGGGCGAAACCGAGGAGGTCGTAGGTCACGGCGGGCGTCGGGCTCAGAAGACTTCGAGGGATCCTCCGCTCCACCGCCAGGAGGCGGCGGCGGTCGGGTCGGGGAGCGCTCCTGCGTGCCCCAATCCTCGCACGACGACGGCGGGTCCGGCCCCGGGCACGGGAAGGAACCCGGAGCGGACGAGGGCCCGGCGCTCCGGGGTGCCCCGGGAGGCCACGGCGGCCAGGTAGTCGGCGCCTCCCCTCCGGGGGCTCCGGGCGCTCTGGGCGAGGCGCCGCAGGAGCTCCCGGACCGCCCTCCCGCCGGCCTCGCCGGGGGGCGCCAGGACCTCCGAGACGACCACCTCCCGGAACCGGCCCCGGTGGCGCCCCCGGAAGATCACCGCAGCCGGGGCTCCGGCCCTACCGCCCCCGCCGGTCCAGAGTGCCCGGTAGTCGAGGCCCGGCGGGTCGGCGTAGCGCCACCGGAGGTAGCTCCGGTCGAGGGGGGTCCGGTAGCGCGGGTCCGCCGGGTCCACGTCCAGGGCCTCCAGGAGCCCGTCCAGTGCCGGAGCCTCCAGGAGCTCTGTCACCCCGGGGAAGGCCGACAGGTCCGGCGCCCGGGTCCGGAGGGCGTCCGGCCCACCGTCCCCGGAGCCGCCCTGTCGCCGGTCCTCTGGCCCGGCCCCGCCTCCGAGCCCTCCTCGGCCCCACCGCAGCGACGTGGCCACCGGCGCCAGGGGGCGCACCAGGACCGGCGCCCGGCCCACGGGCCGCCAGCCCATCTTCCGATAGCCGGCGCCGCTGGCGCGGTTCGGGGTGTTGAAGACGAAGGCCGCGCCCTCGGCGGCGACCTCCTCCAGCAGGCGCCGGGTGAGCGTCGAAAAGACCCCCCGGCCGCGCCAGTCCGGGTGGGTGGCGGTGTCCACCGCCCGGACCGCCGGAATGTCCCGTTCGCCGCTCCGCCAGCGCCACCGGAGGAAGGCCCGCAGGCCGACGATCCGTCCCTTGGCCTCCGCCAACAGGACGGGGGAGGGGCCGAAGGGGTTGGCCTCGTGCTTCCAGCGCCAGAACTCCTCCGTCCGGGGGACCGACCCTTCCCCCAGGCAGAGGGCCAGGAGCTCCACCAGGCAGGGCCGGTCCTCCGGCCGGGCCGGCCGGACCGTGAGCTCAGGACCGCCCGGCGGCATCCACCACCTCCCGGTAGAGAGCTTCCAGCTCGCCGAGCATGCGATCGGTCCCGAACTCCTCCGCCACCCGCCGGCGACCCGCCCGGCCCAGGGCCTCCCGCTCCGCCGGGCTCGCCAGGAGCTCCAGGATCGCTACGGTGGCCTCCTCCGGCCGGCCGAAGGGGACCAGCCGGCCCGTCTCGCCGTGGCGGACCACCTCCGGGATTCCACCCACCCGGGTGGAGACTACCGGCAGCTCCAGGGCCATGGCCTCGAGCAGCACCAGGGGGAGCCCCTCGAACTCGGAGGTGATCAGGAGGAGATCCATGGCGGACAGGAAGGGCCGGACGTCGTCCTGGAGGCCGGGGAAGGTGACGGCGTCCTGGATCCCGAGCTCCCGGCCCCGGGACTCCGCCTCCTCCCGGAGGGGGCCGTCTCCCACCAGGACGAAGCGGGTCTCCGGGCGGCGGCGGAGCACCTCGCGGGCCGCCTCCAGCCAGAGGTCCAGGCGCTTCTGGCGCCGGAAGACGGCGACCTGGCCCACCACCGGGGCGTCCTCCGGGATCCCCAGGCGCCGCCGGACGGCGGCCCCGGCCTCCGGGTCCCGGCGCAGGTGGGCCACCGGCACGCCGTTTCGCACCACCCGCACCGGCACCCGGGAGCCGGCGTGCCGGGCGATGGAGTCCGCCACTTCGCCGGAGACGGCCACCACCCGCTCCTGGAGCCGCCAGGTCCAGAGGTTGGCCCGGCGGGTCCAGGGGTGGTAGCGCTCCATCAGGTTGTGCTCGGTGTAGACCACGGGGACGCCAGCGCGGCGCCCGGCGAGGCGCCCCGCCACCCCCGCCAGGGGCAGGTGGCAGTGGAGGAGGTCGGCCCGCCACTCCCGGAGGAAGGCGGCGATCCGGGGAACCCGGGCGAGCATCCCGGGGGCGCCCCGGGCGGAGAACCGGACCACCTCGACGCCCGCCTCCCGGAGCGGTTCCTCCAGGGCGTCCTTCCAGGGCAGGAAGTAGCCCGCGCCGTAGGTCACGGACCCCGTGGGCCCTCCGCCCCCGCAGCCCAGCAGCAGGCCCTCGGCCCCGCCCCGGCCGAGCCCCTTGATCAGGTGGAAGACCTGGAGGGGCTCAGCCACGGATGCCTCCGGCGAGGCGCCGATAGAGCTTCTCGAAGCGCTCGACGATCCGGTCCAGGGCGAAGCAGTGGCGGACGTGCTCCCGCCCCGCCGCGCCCATGCGGGAGCGGAGCTCGCCGTCGGCCAGGAGCTGCTCCAGGGCACCGGCCAGGGCCTCCGGGTCGCCGGGGGGGACCAGCAGGCCGGTCGTTCCGTCCACCACCGCGTCCGGCACCGAGCCCACGGCGGTGGCGACCACGGGGAGCCCCCGGGCCGCCGCCTCCAGGACCACGCCGGGGACCCCTTCGATCCGGCTCGGGAGGACCAGCAGGTCGGCCCCCGCCATCCACGCGGAGAGGTTCCGCCGGGCACCGAGGAAGAGCACCCGGCCGTTGAGGCCGAGAGAGCCGGCGAGGGCCTCGATCTCTCGCCGGAGGGGGCCGTCCCCCGCCAGGACCAGGCGAGCCTCCCGGTGGCGCTCCGCCACCCGGGCGAAGGCCCGGAGCAGGGTGGCGTGGTCCTTCTCCGGAGTGAAGCTTCCTGCGTGGAGGAGCACCGGGCCCCGGAGCGATCCGGCTTCGCGGCTGCCGGAGCCTGGGCCGGCGGAGGTTCTTGGCGGCTCGACCGCGGGGTCCCGGTTGAGCGCGGCTCGGACCTCCGCCTTGACATCCGACCGGAGCTCGTCAAGCACCGCCTCCAGCCGCCGGCGGCCCCCTTCCCGGTCCAGCCGCTCCGGCACCGGCGTGCCGATGGGGATCGTCTCGATCCGCTCCGGCGGCAGCCGGTGGACCTCTCCGAAGTCCCGGGCCGAGGCCGCGCTCACGGCGGCGACGGCGGCCGCCTGGCCGGCGAGCCACCGGTTCCACGTCCGGTGGACCGGCCCCCGGAGCCAGGCGCTGGCGAGGCTGATGTTGCGGTAGACCAGCGGGGTGCGGTCCCGGACGAGGCGGCGGGCCAGGACCAGGTACTTGAGCGTGTCGGAGCCGTTGGCCTGGACCACGTCCGGTCGCCAGGCCCGGAGGAAGGCCGCGGTGGACCCGAGCAGGCCCGGCGACAGGCCGCGGCTCCGGTGGGCTCCCAGGTCCGTGATCTCCACTCCCTCCGGCTCCAGGGGCGGCTCCCCGGGAGCGTAGAGCGCCGCCAGGACCACCGCGTGCCCCCGGGCTGCCAGCCCCCCGGCGAGCTGCCCGGCGAAGACCTCCGCCCCCCGGAGCTGGCGCCGGGTCACCACCTGGGCGATCCGGAGACGGCGGGCGTCCGGCGGGCCGCCGGCACCGGGGCGGGGGGCTCCCTCTGCCTGGCGGATCGCGGTCAGAAGACCTCCAGCTCGCCGAGGGTCAGGTCCCAGGAGGGCTCGGGCCCCCCTTCGCCGCCGGCAGGGAGCAGGGGCTTCGTGGTGACGATCCGCCGCTGGCGCGGGACCTTCCAGAAGCCCGCCCGGCGGAGCGCGGCGTGCTCCATCGTCCCCTCCGGGAAGTAGGTGAGGACGTAACCGGCTCCCAGGTGCCGCCTCAGGTCCTGGAGGAGGGCCGCCGCCTCCTGGGCCGACGGCTCTCGGAGGAAGAGCTCGGTGACGATGGCTGTGGGCAGGCCCCGCTTGCCGGCGGCGGCCCGCCACACCACGAAGCCCCGGAGCTCCTCGCCCTGGGCGGTGAAGAACGTCCGGTAGCCCACGGTGGGGATCGCGCCGTAGCGCCAGCGGAGGTACTCCGGGCTCCTGGGGGTCCGGAGGCCGACCCGGGTCCGGCCCGCTTCGTGGGCCGCGGCCACCTCCTCCACCTGGGGGCCGAAGCGCTCCAGGAGCCCCTCCCAGGTGGGGAAGCGGGCACCGCCGGGCGACTCCGGCGGCGCCGCCGGCTCCGCGGGTCCGGAGCCCCGCACCAGCGCCCGGAGCGTGGCCAGGCTATGGACCGGCGCCCAGTACTGGGGCAAGCGCCCGGCGATCCGCCAGCCGGTCTTCATGTTCCGCCCCAAAGTGAGGGGGTTGGGGGTGTCGAAGAAGAGGCGCACCCCGCGCTCCCGGAGGTCCTCCTCGGTCCGGCGATCGATCCTGGTGTAAAGGCCCTTCCTCTGGTGCTCCGGGTAGGTCGAGCCGTCGCACGGGCGGGTGGCGGGGACGGCTTCGCCTTCCGGCGTGTGGAGCGTCCACGGCATGGCGTGCTGGACGCTCACCACCCGGTCGCCCTCCCGGCGGCTCCGGGCCACCCCCACGTACGACGGGCCGAAGGGGCTCCGCCGGTGCTTCCAGCCCCAGAACGGCTCCGACCAGCGGGTGATGGGGGTCTCGCCGATCATGGCCCGGAGGAGCTCCCGCACGGCGGGTTCCTCCTCCGGGGTGGCGGTTTCGATGGTGTAGGCGTCGGTTGCGTCGCTCATGGGGCTCGGGGCGTGTCCTTCAGCACGGTTCGATATAGGCGCGCCATGCGGGCGGCGCCGCGCTCCAGGGAGAATCGCTCCAGGTAGACCGCCCGTCCCCGCTCACCGAGCAGCCGGGCCCTCGAGGGCTCGTCCAGCAGCCGCCCCAGGGCGGCGGCCAGGCTCCGGGGGTCCTCGGGGGGCACCAGGACGGCGCTCGTCTCCGGCTCCACGACCTCGCGCAGCGGGGCGATGTCCGAGCAGGCCACGGGGAGGCCGAGGGCCATGGCTTCGATCACCGCGCCGCCGATCCCCTCGTAGAGCGACGGGAAGGCGAAGACGTCCCCCGCGGCCAGGACTTCGGGCACGTCGGAGCGGTTGCCGAGGAACCGCACGCTGCCTTCCAGGTCCAGCTCCTCCCGGAGTCGCCGGAGCTCCGGTGTCATGCGGCCCTCCTTGCCGGCGACCACCACCTTCAGGTGAGGGCGCTCCGGGGCCAGGAGGGCCGCCGCTTCGATGAGGAAGCGGTGTCCCTTCTGGTAGTCCTGCCGCCCGACGTTGACCACCACCTCGTCGGCCGGATCGAGGCCGAGCTTACGCCTGGCCCGTTCCCGCCGGGCGAGGCTCGGCACGCCCAGTCGCGACGCGTCCCGACCCCGGGGCACCACCGCGATCCGCTCCGGCGGCAGCCGGAGGGTCCTAACCGCCGAGTCCTTCACCGCCTCGGTCAGGGCGTGGAAGTGGCTCGTCAGGAGGCGGCCGGTGACGGCGTCCAGGAGCTGCACGGCCCGAAGGCGGAGCCGGGAGATGTTCGGGTCCCGGAAGCGAGCCGCCTCATAGCTGGTGTTGACCAGGCTGGAGAGCACCGGGATCCCGGTCCCGGCGGCGGCCAGACGCCCCACCAGGTCGGCCTCGAAGAGCATGGTGTGGACCAGGTCGGGAGGGCTCCGGCGGAGACTCCGCCGGAGGCTCCGGACCTGCGTCACCGGCCCCCGTCCGGGGATCACCTCCACCGGGCAGGTCACCCAGGCGTCGCGGCGGAAGGCCTCCGGGGTGGAGCGCAGGCAGGCGATCGAGGGCGCGATCCCCTCCGCCCGGAGGCCGGCGACCAGGTCCACCAGGGAGCGCTCCGTGCCCCCGGGGCCGAGCTGGTTGATGACGAAGAGGACCGACAGGGCCTTCCGTGTAGCGCCTCGCGATTCGGACGACCCAGACCCACCGTCAGAAGCAGGCCCTTCAGGGACGACCGAGTGCATGGTGGAGGAGGGGATGCAGTCCTGAGGCGATGATGCGGAACCTGTCTGCGGACGCCGTGGAGTTGACCCGAACCCGGGAAATTCGAAGCGGGTCCTCAGGCGGCCAGGTGGAGATTCGGTGGTCGAAGAGAAAGCCCACTCGGTAGCCTGCTCGTTGCACCGCTTCTCGAACTCTGGGGTCGTGATCTCCGTTTGGGTAAGCAAAGGCCCTGGGCTCGTGTCCGAGCAAGGAGGATAGTACTCCACGGGCTTCCCGCAGCTCCCATTCGATCTTCTCGTCGGAGCACCGGGGCAGGCAAGGGTGCGTCGCGCTGTGGCTCCCGATCTCGATCCCGGCCTCCTCGAGGACCGACAGGTCCTGCGGCCGAAGGTGAGGCCGAGGCTCGGCCGGCTGAGCCGCGGTTTGTCGCAGCTCGTGTAGGCATCGGAGGCGGGTCTCGTCGTCCACCCGTTTGAGGCTCCGGATGATTGACGCGGCATCGTCGGGGGGCCAGCTCCTGATTCGGCCTCCGGCCCGAATCAGGGACTCGACCTCTTCCCACCAGAACGGCTGCGTGGTGCCAAGAAGTCCGGTGACCACGAACGCCACCGCCGGGATTCCCCGTTCCTGCAACACGGGTCGGGCTACCTCGAGGAGCGAAGGATCGGCGTCGTCGAACGTGACGAGGGCGGCGCGAGGAGGCAGCGGACTCTCGCCCCCAAAACCATGAACCACCTCCTCCAGGCTCACCGGGTGATGAGTCCGACACAGCCAGTCCATCTGCGCGGTGAAGGTGTCGCGATCCCGGGTGTGATGATAGGCGAGTACGGTGAGCTCCAGCCGTCCGCGCTGACTGAAGAAAGCCTGGAAGGGAGACCGGGCGAGAGCTGCATCCAGGGTGCGTACTGCCATAGCGGTGAAGGCCATGATTGTCTTCCCTGACGAACCGCGGTGCCGGGTCCACTTCTGATGCGCTTTCACTCGACCTCACCCCCATTGTACTTCCCGTGGCGGTGACTCTCCGCCAACTTCGCGTCGCCCAGTCGCATACAGCCGGCCGAGATAATGGAACTCCGCCTCTCCACCTTGACGTTGAGTCTATTGCCGTGGGCCGGCAGGCTCAAACTCGCCTTCCAACGGTCTCCACCATGATAGGATTCCGTTTCTTGGTCGAGAGGGAAACCGCAGTTGAGGAGCCCTACCTCCGCCACGTGCAGCCGCCTTGCGCAGACGATGGTTGAAGCTTACCTGAGCAGGTCGCTGACTTGGACGACACTTTGCGCTTCCAGGAGTACTGACCGTTGAAGCCAAATGCCATAATCGCAGGCATGATGAAGTCCGGTACGACGTCCCTGTACCGCTGGTTGTGCAGACACCCGCAGATGGTCTCGTGCGACGCCAAGGAACCTCACTACTTTTCCGAGCGATGGAGCCGAGGGGAAAGATGGTACGCTTCCCTCTTTCCGGCCTCCCCAAAGGAGGCGTTGACCTTCGAAGCCTCGCAAAGCTATAGCCATCCCGACCTGGCGAATGAGGTGGCGGCGCGGATTCGCAAGACGCTCCCAGAGGTTCGGCTGATCTTTGTTCTCCGGCATCCGGTCGCTCGGGCGCGCTCGGAATACCGGCATCAGGTTCAGAGAAGTCGCGAGCATCGCAGGTTTCTGGAGGCGGTCCGCGATCCGGCGAGTCCCTATCTTCGGAGGAGCATGTACTATACTTGCCTAAAGCCCTTCCTTGGCGCCTTTCCACGGGAACAGTTGATCTTCTTGCGCTTCGAAGACTTGTTTTCGAGCGATCATACTGAGTGGAGGCGTTTGCTCCTCCAGCTCAGGATTGAGGTGATCGACCGTCCCTCAGTTGCGGTTGAATCGACGCTCAGAGGCCCCCGACGGCGCAAGATGACGATGATCTTGGCCGGACTCGGTGGCGCGAGGGTCGCTACGCGCGTACCGCGTCGTCTGCGCCGACTTGTTCGTCCCCTGTTCGTCCAGGATGATTCGGACTACCGGGATCTGATCGATAGCTCTTGGGAACTGCTTCCTCCCGAGACAGAGGCGCTTGTTTGGGAGGATGTTGCTCGGATGGAGGAGTGGCTAGGCAGAGAGCTGGCCTGGTCAGAACAGCAACAGCCTCTGTAGGTGCTGGCGGCCGCGGCTTACGGGAACTCCTTTTACTCTTCGATCCGTGCGTTGAGGTCTTGAGAACTTTTCGCACGAACCGGCAGAACTGCGGAGATCGGTGGGGCGGGAACGACGACGGTGAAGATTGGCGTGCTCTACGTCGGGCCGGAACGGTCGTCCCATCGAAGGGCTCCTGGAGCACTCACCGGCCTGCTCCAGCCCAGCGCTCGACGGGAGCGATCGCTCCGGCCACCGCGACCCCTTGAGTGTGTACCAGGATCGGGTCGCTGGTGACCTCCCGCCTGCCACGGTAAGGTCTCACGAGTCGGCTCTCAGCGTGCCGTCAGCCGCCATGCATGCGAGGCGAAGCATGGATTTCCCGAACTCGTCGGCGAGCCGTTCTCGTTCGCTGGCGTCGGTGGGCGCGAGGCTGTCCCGCCAGGTACCCGGCACTAGGGATCCCTCCTCCAGCCTCCGGTCCAGCGCTCTCGCCACCTGCGCCGCGTCCACGGCCAGCTCCCCTGCCTTCGCCCGCGAAAGCATCCGCGAGACTTCGGAACGGGAGCGGGCGTGCAACACTCCCGGCAACGACCTGTACCAGGGGTAGCCGAAGGTTATTACGGGCTTTTCCGCCTGGAGCGCTTCCCAGCCGGCGGTGCCGGAGACCGTGGCCACGATTTCGGATCCTCGGACGGCTACTTGCGAGCTGAAGTGCAGAGGGAGCAGGTGAATCCTGGGGTCGCTCAGGAGCTCCCGGTAGAACGTCAGGTCACGAGCCCGGGGCCAGGACTTGGCGTATCGCAACATCTGCGGATGTTCCTTGACGACCAGGCGCCAATTCTCCGGCAGGCCATCGAGGAGGAGGTGGATGTTGTTCACCTGCTCCCACAAGGACCTTCCCAGCAGGAGGGTCGTCGCCTCCGGCTGGAAGTGCAGCGGATAGTACACGAAGGGCTCACGGGGCAAGCCGTCCACCGCGTGCTTGGAATAGAGGCGAAGACAGCTTCGGATCCGGCGAGCGGTGGAGAGGTTGAAGAGGAGTCGGTGCAAGTACGCCTTCGGATTGTCTGGCACCAGCGAGGGGAATCGATCCGGGTGCGGAGTGAGGGCCCTTGGAAGCCGTCGTAACAGCTTGCCGGGCTTGTTGAGCCCGACGCGTCGCAGGAGGCTCAGGTCCTTCTGCATGGGCGTGAGCTGACGCTGTTTCGGAATCACCTCCGTGATGTAGCGCGAGGGCCGTATGGTGACAGGGTCCGCGCCCCGGGCGACCCGGAGGTCCTGCGCCTCGACCGAGGTGCGGACGATGAGCCTGCCCTCGATTGCCGTATCGAGGACCATGGCTGCCGGGATTCCCCGTAGGCGCGCGAGGGAGAAGAGAAGCTGGGAGAACGGGAGATGGGGGGAGTCGTGGAACAGAACGAAATCCGGACGGTGGTACTCAAGCAGGTCGAGCCACACCGGGACGAACCTGTGGATGACCCGCGTGCATGCCATGAGAGAGGCGCCAGTCCAGTTGTGACGGTCGATGAGCAGGAGAGTCTGGTAGAGGCTCGGGGCCAACGCGTCCAGAACCTCGCCGGACACTCCACGCGGCGGGCGGCGCCCCGGCGGCGGCTGTCCTTCCTTGGCGGCCTCCAGTTCATAGAGGCTCACCTCGGTAGGTAGACCTTTCAGGGAGTATCGCGGTGCCACGAGGAGCACCACGTCCAGCTCGTGGGGATGCCGCGCCAGGACGCCATGGACGTTGAGAGTGGAGTCGTTCGGAACGATGAAGAAGATCTTCGGCGGTCGAGCTCTGGTCATGTCGGAGGTATCTGCTGGAGTTTGGGTTTCCATCGCGTGTGCCTCGGACCCTTTGGGGGCTTCGGAGGGCACGTGGAGCTCGTATCAGTCCCGCCGTACGACCTCCCACGACAGCGGAGTGCCCCGGCGAATATCGCGGACCGCCGTGGCACCCAGGACCTCGTCCAGGTGGCGGGGGTGGAGCCCGTGTCCCGGCCGGACGCTCCGGACGTTCTGAGACGTGAAGCGCTCGCCCTCACGGACGTCCTCGACCACGAAGAGGGATCGCCGGAAGACCCGGCTGGGCCGCTCCCGCTCCGTGGGCTGGTAGCGGACGGTCCCCAGCGCCTTCTCCACGGTCCGCACCGAGTCGACCAGCCGGCGGAGCTCTTGCGGTTCCAGGGAGAAGGCGCCGTCGGGCCCTCCGTCGGCCCGGGACAGGGTGAAGTGCTTCTCGATCACGCAGGCTCCCAGGGCGACGGCCGCCACCGCGACCTCGGTGCCCAGGGTGTGGTCCGACAGACCGGCGGGGACCCCGAAGGTCGTCGCGAGATGGGGGATGGTCCGGAGGTCGGCCTCTTCCGGTGGCGCCGGATAGGCGCTCGTGCACTTGAGGAGGACGATCTCGGTAGCCCCGGCGCCTCGTGCCGCGGCGACGGCCTCCTCGATCTCCCCCAGGGTCGCCATTCCCGTGGAGACGATCATGGGCTTGCCGGTGGCGGCGATCTTCCGGATCAGGGGGAGGTCCACGATCTCGAAGGAGGCCACCTTGTAGGCCGGGACGTCCATCTCCTCGAGGAAGTCCACGGCGGTGGGGTCGAAAGGCGTCGAGAACAGGATCAGACCCAGCTCCTCGGCGACCTCCCGGAGCTTCGGGTGCCACTCCCAGGGCGTCTGGGCTTCCCGATAGAGGTCGTGGAGGCTCCGGCCGTCCCAGATCGTCCCCCCTTCGACCCGGAAGGGCTCCTGGTCCAGGTCGAGCGTCATGGTGTCCGGGGTGTAAGTCTGGAGCTTCACGGCGTCGACGCCGGCAACATGGGCAGCGTGAAGGATTTCGGCGGCCCGGTCGAAGGAGCCGTTGTGGTTGGCGGAGACCTCGGCGACGACGAACACGGGCTCACCGGGGCCGATCCTCCGTCCGCCGATCTCTACCGTGTCCGGTCCCGGCCGGCTCATCGTCGCTCCCACACGAGCTCGAAAGCCTCGGCGGCCTCGACTCCGATCACGCTCCCCCATCGGAGCGCCGTCGCCTCGAGTGCGCGGCGGGATCGCGGGTGGGGGAAGGGTCTGCGCTCGGTTTCATAGGCATCCATCGCTTCGAGCTTCTGTTGCAGGGTGCTGGAGACATCCCGGTAGGTGTTGGGCGTAAAGGGGGGCGCGAAGCGCCGGAAGGCCCAGTCCGTGGACGAGGGGACCTCGTAGGCGTAGAGGCGCTCGACGGGCAGGACGGGGAGGGGGCGGCACGCCGTGAGAGTGGCCTGAAACGTCCGCTGGTGGTCGATGTTGAGGTCGCCGCCGTGCTGGGTGAAGACCTCCGCGGGTCGGTGTCGAGCCAACAGGTCCTCCAGGAGCTTGACGATCTCCAGGAGCGGTAGCTCGTCGAAGCGGTTGTCAGGGAGTCCGAAGGTCTCGACGCTCGCCGCGCCCAGGGAACGCCCGACCTCCCGGGCGCGAGCGCGGAGCGCGTCCACCTCGTCCCGCGGCGCGTCTTCCCGGGAGCGAGCCCGGGAGGTGATCCCCTCGCCCAGGATGGCGACGTGCACGACGTGGGCCTCCTGGGCGAGCCGGGCGATCGTGCCTCCGCACCCGAGCACCTCGTCGTCGGGGTGCGCCGCCACGACCAGGACGTTCATCCTTCCTCCAGGGGGTCTTCGGTGATCGTCACGTCCGCCACCACCCGGCTGTCATAGAGCACGGAGCGCGAGAGCTCGAGCCGGAAGCGGCCATGCTTGATGAAGGCCCGGGGGTAACCCTCTGCGTCGAGCATGCGGACGAAGTCGTGCACCTGGCGTAGCTCCGTCAGATCCTCCGGCAGGCGGCTCTCTTTCGGAGAGCGCCTGGCGAACGTCGTGGCCTTCCCTTGCTGGGGCTGCGGCTCGGGATCGGAGCGCAAGATCTCCGCGATCATACCGGCCGCGGTCCGGCTGGCTCGGACGTAGATCTCCTCGGCGCTCCCGGCGAGGTTCAAAGGTCTCTTCAGGTAGACGGGGCCGGCATCGAGCTCGCGGGTGAGCCGGAACGCGGTGAGCACCGTCTCCTCATGGCCTCTCAGGAGGAGATTCTGGAGGGGGGAGCCGCCCCGTCCGTACGGCAGGTCGGTCATGTGGAAGCCCACGCACTCCCAGCGCTCCAGGATCTTTTCCGGGACGATCCACGACCAGTGGAGGAAGAACACCCGGTCAGGCTGAAGGGCCTCGAGGGCCGCCGCGGTCAGCTCGTCCGGGGTGTCCACGTAGGACCATCGCCCGGGAAGGCCGGAGAGCTCCCGGTCGAAAACCCTCCGGTTCCAGGGGCGGTGGGCGGCGACGACGTAGTGCCGTTCAGGCATGCCTTCGCTCCTTCACCAGCTCGAACGTTTCGGTCGTCTGCCCGCGGTGGGTGCCGGTCCCCAAGCTCGCGAAGCCCGCCCGGCGGAATGCGCCCAGCGATGCCCGGTTCCCGACCTTGACCCTGGCTCGAACCCGCTGCGTTCCGCGCTCCCGGAAAAACCGCTCGCAACCAGCGCGGATCAGCCCGGTCCCGAGCCCGCCCCCCCGGGCCGCCGGCTCCACGCTCACGTCGACGTTCGCAGTCTCGCCCTCGACCTCGAAGCGGATCTGTCCCACCGGTTCGCCGGCGCCGTCCAGGGCGACGTAGATGCGGGTTCCAGGATCGGTGAGGCGGCCGGCGAGCCACCGCCGGTGCTCCAGCCAGGGAATCGGGGCCGAGCGGAAGGAGGCCGCCCGCACGTCCGGATCGTTGACCCACCTCCAGAGCAGGCGGGCGTCTGTCAGGGTCGCGGGCCGAAGGGTCAGCTCGTTCGGAGCGGCTCCTAGGAGGGGGCCCAGGAGGCTCCGGGTGACCCGCGAAGCCCCCTCGCCGTCCACCAGGAGCATGCCCCGTTCACGCAGGGTCTCGAACAGCTCGCCGTCGCCCACGAGGTGCGCCAGGCCCCGGGTGGCGTTCTCTCCGGACTTCGGGCCGACCCGGCCGGCCGACAGGGCGACGCCGCGGCGTGCCAGGGCGGCGGCCACCGGCTCCTGGTTGTCGGCGATCGCTACGACGACCGCCGGGAGGCCCAGGCAGGCCAGCTCCCAGCAGGTGGAGCCGGCGGCGGCGAGGGCCACGTCCGCTCGCTGGATCAGAGGGACCATGCTCGTGGGATCGTAGACGAGGCTGCCGGCGAGGGGGAGGTCCCGGATCCGCCCTTCCAGCCTCGCCGGCGACGGATGGGCGGGACCGGCCACGACCGTGACCTCCCGGAGCCCGAGGGGATCTCCCGACAGGACCTCGAGGAGCTCCTCCCCGAGATCCCCGTCATTTCCTCCGCCCAACGTCACCAGGAGGCGCCGCGGCGGATGCCGGCGTTCCACGGGATCGCAGGCGGCGGCCCGGATCTCGCGCCGGAGGAGGGCGAAGCGGGGACCGAACAGCCCGCGGGCGGCGGCCGGGAGGTCCGGATAGTCCTGGGGACCAGCGTCCAGGTTCTGGTCCAGCAGGACGTCCACAGCACCGGGGCGTGGCCGGCCGTGGTCCGCCACCAGGAGCAGGCTCCGGGCTCCCCGGGTCACCGACGTCTGGTACCCGGGTTCGAAGCGGTAACCGTCGAGGGCCACGACAGCCTGACGCGCGGCCGCCTCACGGGCGACGAGCTCGGCGTCTTCCTCGCTTCCCGGTTCGTGGGGCATCGGGATTCGCTCGATCCCTTCCGCATGGAACCTGGCCTCCAGGGCCGGGGGAATCGCGGCACTCACCAAGACTCCGGTCCCTCCCCTGTCCTGCCAGGCCTGGCCCAGGGCGAGGCAGCGCATCAGGTGGCCGATGCCGGTCCGGGGTCCGCCGTCGGCTCGGAGGAGGAGGTGGGGCCGGTCGCTCATCCCTCCTCCAGCGCCTTCTGGACGACTCCGGCGTTGATCGCCCTCAGCGAGGGGTCGCTCTCGGCGATCCGGAGGAGCTCCTGCCACCCGGCGTAGGGGTCGTCCGCCCGGCGGTAGAGAGCCCGGACCAGCTTCAGGTCCTCCCGGGTGTCCACGGTCCAGCGGTGGCGGGAGAGGTCCCGGTCGTGGGTGACCGAGACGAGGGCGAAGCGCTCCGGGTGGTGGTAGAGGTACGGCGTCACGTGGGCCCGTTCCCAGGGCTCCCGGGCCTCCCGGGCGGCCTGCTCCAGGGCCTCCCGGCGGAAGACCTCCACGTCCAGGCCCTGGGGGTAGGTGCGCTTCAGGGTGTTGCTGGCGTAGTCGGCGCCGGATTCCCGGAACCGCTGGACCACCCGGTCCACCACCTGGGGGTCGATCAGGGGGCAGTCCGCGGTCACGCGGACCACCGCGTCGGCGGCGAGCTGTCGCGCCGCGCCGGCGTAGCGGTCCAGGACGTCCTCCTCGGAGCCCCGGAAGACGGGGACCCGGAGCTCCCGGCCGAGCTCGGCCACCGGGTCGTCGCCGGGCTCGGTCGACGTGGCGACCACGACGGCGTCGAGGGTCCGGGCCCGGCCGAGCCGGCCCAGGACCCGGCTCAGCATGGGCCGCCCTTCGATCTCCGCGAGCACCTTTCCCGGGAGCCGGGTGCTCCCCATGCGGGCCTGGACGATGGCGACGGTGGTCACGGGAGCGCCTCCAGGCACTCGCGGAG
>JBKHJP010000517.1:0-2552 GCA_046538065.1 Thermoanaerobaculia bacterium
GTCGCTCCGACCCGTATTCCCCGCCCCGACCCGTATTCCTTGTCGCCCCGAGCGAAGTCGAGGGGCCTAGGTTCCTCGACTCCGCTTCGCTCCGCTCGGAACGACAAGGACTCCCGACGCGCCAACTACCCCCTGGGTCATCGCGACGTCGATCCCGGGTCCGGTGCGGCGAGCCGCACCCTACACATGAACCTGCGTCAGGCCTTCCGCGCCGGGGCGACCGCCACCCGGTAGAGCCCGAACATCACCAGGGCGAGGAGCGCCAGACCCGGCCAGACCGTGTCCAGGGTGCCCCAGAAGGCCAGGGGGTTCGGGTTCTCCGTGGTGCCCCAGAGGACGATGGGGATCGCGAGCAGGATCCCCAGGAGGGCCTCGCCGGTGATCAGGCCCGCCGCGAAGAGCAGGCCGTGGCGCTCGCCGACGGTCCGGGCCTCCTCGATGGGGGCCTCGTCCTGGTGCCCGGCGCGCTGCGTCGAGCGGGTGTAGACCCGGCCGGCGGCCCACGCCAGGAGCCCACCCAGGAGGATCGGCACCTCCAACTCCAGCGGCAGGTAGATCCCCACGGCCACCGCCAGGACCGGGGTCCGGAAGGCGGTGCCGCGCTTCTCCAGGTACAGGTCCAGCAGGATGACGGCCACGGCGACGGCCGCTCCCAGGCCCACCATGAGCCAGGGCAGGTCCTGGGAGAAGACACCCCGGGCCACCGCCGCCATCAACCCCGCCTGGGGGGCGGCCAGGGGGTTCGGGTGCTCCTCCGTGGGAACGCCGATGCCGTAGGCGTTGAGGATGAGCGACAGGACCGGCGCCATCACCACGGCCGAGGCGGCGACGCCCACCACCTGCATGATCTGCTGCTTGTACGGCGTGGCGCCGACGATGTAGCCGGCCTTGAGGTCCTGCATGTTGTCGCCGGCGATGGCGGCGGCGCAGGCGACGACCGCCCCCACGAAGATCGCCGCCGCGGGCCCGGCAGCGCTGCCGGAGCCCATGAGCCAGAGGAGCAGCAGCGAGGACACCAGGACCGTGGCGATCGTCACCCCGGAGATCGGGTTGTTCGACGAGCCCACGAGACCGGCCATGTAGCCGGCGACCGCGGCGAACAGGAACCCGGCCACCAGCATGGCCACCGCCATGACCGCGCCGATCCCGACGCTGCCGGTGAAGTAGTCGAAGATCAGGAAGAGGGGGACCACCGCGACGGCCATGGCCACCAGAGCCCAGTTCATCGGGGTGTCCCGGTCGGTGCGCTCCCGGGTGTCCTCGCCGCCCTCCCGGGCGCTCCGGTAGGCGGCCAGACCCGTCCGGATGCCGGAGGCCAGGCTCTTCCTGAGCTGGATCAGGGCCCAGATCCCGCCCACGGCCATGGCACCCACCCCCAGGTAGCGGGTCTGGCTGCTCCAGATCCCGAAGGCCGCCTCCTCGGCGGCGCCCTCCGCCCCGGCGCCCAGAGCCGAGAGGACGGGGATGGCGATCCACCAGTTGAGGGCCCCGCCCAGGAAGATCAGGACCGCGATGTTGAGGCCCACGATGTAGCCCACACCCACCAGGGCCGGGGAGAGGTTCGTGCCCACGTAGGCGATGGAGCCGCCCACCCGGCCGGCGGCCCCCGCCACCTCGGACCACAGCCTCAGCCCCGTGGAGCCCAGCTTGAACAGGCCGCCGATGAGCGCCGCCCAGGCGATGTAGGTCACCCCCGCGCCGCCACCCTGGCCCACCTTGAGGACCTCCGCCGTGGCGACGCCCTCCGGGAAGCGGAGCGGCCGCTCCACGATCAGGGCCCGCCGAAGCGGGATCGTGAAGAGCACCCCCAGGAGGCCGCCGAATCCGGCGATCAGCGTCACCTCCAGGTAGTCGAAGTCCTGCCACGTGCCCAGGATGATCAGCGCCGGGATGGTGAAGATCACGCCGGCGGCCAGGCTCTCGCCGGCCGACGCCGCGGTCTGGACGATGTTGTTCTCCAGGATGTTCGACTCCCGGAACATCCGGAGGATGGCCATGGACATGACCGCCGCCGGGATCGAGGCCGACACGGTCATGCCGGCGAACAGGCCCAGGTAGGCGTTGGCGGCGGCCAGGAGAGCCGAGAGCAGGACGCCCAGGACCAGGGCCTTGATCGTGATCTCCGGCAGGCTCTGCGACGCCGGGACGACGGGTTCGTGGAGTTCGGGGCGGGTCGTCCGGGGGGTCTCGGGCTGGGCCATGGCGATTCCTCTCCGTAGGATGGTCGGCTCGTGCGCCCGCCGCGTCGCAGGACCGGGGCGGGCCGCAGGTGGTACCGGGCAACCGTCCTGGATTGCGGGCGGTAGGATATACTAGCCGCCCGGGAGTCCGATGCTACCGGTCGGACAGCCGATCGCGGCGCCCGGTCTCGCGCCGGGCCCCGGCGTCCCACTCCCCACGCGAACCGCCCCACCCGCCGCCAGGCCCAGGCCCGGCGAGGGATATCCGGAGGAAGCACGGGCGGCCTCCCCTGAAGCACGAGAGACCCCGAAGCACGAAAGGAATCCGAAGACGTGAACCCCTGGTGGTTGCGGCCCACGGCCGACAGCAAG
>JBKHJP010000518.1:0-2543 GCA_046538065.1 Thermoanaerobaculia bacterium
CGACTAGGGTGAGGGCCACTCTGACGGCCCGGGTGAGGGCCCAGGTGCGAGCCGGGCCAGCGGGTCTCCGCAGGGGAATCCGGTACATGCCATCTCCTCCCGGAGGGCGGCTCCGGGCCGCCGGCGGCAGGCCGGCGCCGTCCGCCCTCCGCCCGTATCGTGCACGACGCGCCGGTTCTCGCCACAGGAAACCCCGGTATCCCGACCGGACTTCGGCGCCGTCTTCCCCTGAATTGATCCCCCAATTCGGCCCCGATTTCGAGGCGAATCGACCCCCCAATTCGCCCGGATCTGGGGCTCAAATTGTCTCCTCATTCCCCTCGGACCGGGGGTGAATCGCTCCCGGACGGGCTTCGAGTCCGGCTGAATCGCCCTCGAATCGGCCCTCGATTCCGGCCGGGCCGCCCGGGGATCGCCCTCCGGGTTCGCCCGGCGCCACCGACGAATTCCGCCCCGGACCGCCGCGGACCCCATCCTCGAAGTGCCCGCCGGCCTTCCCGCGCAGCGGCCTCGAGCTCCCCCGCAGGAGCCCTCCGATCCGGGGGTTGGAAGCCTCCCCGCCCCTTCCTAGCCTTCTCGCAACCACGAACGGGCCGCCGCTCCCTCGGCCCTGGAGGCAATCGGGGGAGCGGAGTCGGCACGCTCCGGCCCGGGACGTTGGCCCGGATCCGGCCCATGAAAGGAGGAGTCATGACCCCGTGCGACGCCGACCCCGACGCGCCCTTCCTCTCGGCGGAGGAGGCCCGCATCCGCGTGGGAACCGCCCTCGCCCTGGTCGAGCTCGCCACGGCCGCACTGGCGGCCCCCGGGGAGCCGTCGTCGTGACCGATCCCACCTTCGGCCCCCTACGCGGCGACCCGAAGCTGGTGGAGGGCGCCCGCGCCCTCCTGGAGGTCGCCGCCCGGGTCGCCGAGCGCCTCCCCCCGGTCGAGGAGGTTCTCCGCACCGGCGAGCGCGAGCGCTACCCCTGGGCCTGCCTGGGGCAGTGCCTCCGCCACGGCCTGTACGGAGAGGGCGTGGGCGGGACGCTGGAGCGCCCGGCGCGGGACTCCCTCCTGGGGCAGCTCCGGCAGATGGCGGGATGGGGCGAGGCGCGCTGGGCGAACCTCTACCAGGCGGAACGAGCCGAGCTCGCCGAGGACGTCGGATCCAGGACTTCAGGCACGAGGGGCTGATCCTGCCGCCGTCCCTCGATTCCGAGGTGGGTTTGCGGCAACGAAGCCGGGGGCGCAAGCTCCCACACCACAGAGCGGCCCGACGCGAAGGGTGCGCCGACGCGCCGGGCCTTGCCGAGCAAGGAGGACAAAGCTCCATGCCCGACCGACCGAAGTCTACCCGCCCGCCCGACTGGACCGACCACGGCGCCTTCCGCGCCGCGTTCTTGGAGCGGTTCGAGCCGGAGGACCGCCAGGTGCTCCAGAAGGCCGGCTCGATCCTCGCCGTCCAGGTGATCTCTGGAGACGTTCACCGCGAGCCCGTCCTGGTGAGCGAGTTCCGGGCCGCGATCGAGGACGCCCGGATGCTCCGGGACTACCTGGAGGAGATCCACGCCAGCGTCCAGGACGAGCTTCCCACCGAAGCGGCGGAGCACCTCGCCCGGGAAGCCGCGCACTGGCAGCGAAGCGCGTCGGACCTGGCGCACGGGATGGCTGCGTCGCTCCAGACCGCCACCGGGGAGTGGCCGGAGGACGTGTCATGAGCGCCCGAAGGCCCAATCCCGTGTTCCGCGAATCGTTCCTCTGGTACCAGTTCGATGCCGGCCGCGCCGAGACGATGCGCCAGTACGGCGAGATCCTGTCCGGCTTGGCGAACGAGGCCGACGCCTTCCATCCACGCCACGAAGGGCCGCTCGTTTTTGGTGAGGTGGAAGCCGCTGCGGTGGACCTTGCTGCGGTGGTTCACGACCTGGGGGCGGCGGCGGAAGACGGGGACTCCAGGGACCCGGAGGCGGTGAAGCTCGCCGGGCGCGCCGTCCGGTGGGCGGAACAGCTCGGGGCCATCCTGGGCGAGATCCGGGCTGCCGTCGCCGTGGATGACGAGGCCGACGCTGACCCCGTGTCCCGGCTCGCCGATCCAGCCCGCCAGGGGGTCCAGGCTGCCCGCGACCGACGCCGAGTGCCGCCGGGGTCGGACCCGGTGGAGAGCCTGGGGTAAGTGAAGGCGGGCGAAAGGCGGGCTCGGCACTGGGATCTCGTCCGTCCAGGCTCAACGGGGGCTTCGTGCGACCCTGGGTCACCGCTCAGGTCCTAAAACGACCGCTCGGGCTCCAAATCGACCGCTCAGGTCGAAAAGCGACCGTTCACCCGGCACGCTTTGGCCTTCTACAGAGTGATGCGGGTTTCCAGGTCCCCGACGCCCACGGCGTTCAGGTACGCCAGGATCAGGTCGCGGGTGAGGTAGCGCCCGTGGGTCTGTTCGTCCTCGCGCTGGACGATGGGGAACTGGTCGAGGATGTAGGCGGCGTCGTCGCGGGCGATGCCGTAGAGGCGGAAGAAGAGGGCGTCGAGGCGGGCCATGCGGTGGCGGCGGTCGTCTTCGTCCCA
>JBKHJP010000519.1:0-2543 GCA_046538065.1 Thermoanaerobaculia bacterium
ATCTGTGGAGTCGGGGCCCGCAGGCCGGCCTCGCAATTTACCAGAAGGGCTCGCGCAGAAATGACTCCGTGCACCGAGAGCGTTCAGGCGCCCTGCTCGCAAGGCGCGCGACCGAGGCATAGCGGGGCCTATGGCGCAGGGAGCGCAACGCCGCGAGCAGGGATGCATGGGCGCACGAATGCCGGACTCATTTCTGCGCGAGCCCGAAGGGCTCGCGGCCCTTGCGGCGGACGGAGGGCCGAGCTATCGTGGGTGCGGTCCCCCCGCTCGTGGCGGGGGCTCCCGCCGCGATGGTGCTCCAGACGACGGTCCGCGACTGCCTCTACCTGAACTGGGCGATCCCGGCCCGGTCGCTGCCCGCCGTGCCGGAGCCGCTCCGGCACGAGCTCCACGCGGGCAAGGACCGGGAGTGGGGGTTCGCCTCGGCGGTCCTCTTCTTCCAGGAGGGCCTGCGGATGCGGGGCGTGCCCTGGGTCCGGCTCGCCTATCCCCAGGCCAACCTGCGCTTCAACGTCCTGGACGGGGACGGGCTCCCGGCCGTCTACTTCCGGCGCATGCTGGTGCCGCTGTGGGTGGTGCCGGCGGGGCGGGTGGTGGGCCGCCAGCCCACCCGGGCGGCGCGCCTCGACTTCCCCCGCCCGTCCCGGGACCCGGAGGCCGAGGCCTGGGTGTGGCGTGCGCGGTGGCGGGACGGAGGCCCGGCAGGCGAGGAGGGCCTGGTGGTGACGGCGCGCCCGGGCGCTCCTCAGGCTCCCGGGGGGCCGGACCTGGGCTCCTGGGAGGAGACCGTTCGCTTCTTCCGGGAGCGTCGCCGGGGGTACAGCCGGCTCGCCGGGCGCCTCCGCCGGATCGACACGCGCCAGCCGCCGGCGCCGGTCTGGCCGCTCAAGGTGGAGGTGGTGGGAGCGGAGCTGGTGGCGGCGGGCCTCGGTCTCGAGCCGGCAAACGGGGAGGGCGGAGGGTTGGGCTGGGAGCTCCATTCGGCGTGGCTCTGCCCGGAGATGAGCCTGACCTTCGAGGTGGTGCGGGCGCCGGAGCCGGAGGAGCCGGTCCGCCGCCGGGTCCCCGCGGCGGGCTGACGGCTCGGGCGGGTCTGCCGGGCGGGCTCCCGTCCGGGGAACGGCACGCGCAACTCGGTTCCCGGAGCGCAGGCGCGTGCCTCGGCTTCACCTCGACGCCGGACGCCTGTGCTCGTCGCCACGTTCGCAAGCGGTCTCGGTTCAGACGTCCCCGGCCGGGAGCCCGCCCGGCAGACCCGCCCTCGTTGACACCGGCTCGGACTCCCACGCGGTTCGGGGCGGCTCGTGCGCCCGGGCCTCGACGTCCCCCGGACTAAGCCTCCTCGTGGGTCCAGACGCCTATTCGCTACTTCGGGAGTCCGGGCCGGAGGACCTGCCAACCGACGCCGTTGGCGGCGCAGTAGCCTTCACGGCTCGCCGTGCACGAAGTTGAAGGGCGGGGGTGGTCCCGGGCGGGGACGTCTGAGCCGAGACCGCTTTCTGCAGCTGACAGCGACCACGAGTGCCACGCGTCGAGGCGAAGCCGAGGCGGGCGCCCCACGGTCCACGCACCTGTACGCGCCCGCCGGTCCCCGCCCGGGACCACCCCCGCCCACTCTGGTATCCTCCGCCGCCATGATCACCTCGCCGGTGGGCGTGATGGCGGTCCTGGTGGGGACCGCGGCGTTCTTCTTCTGGCTCGAGCGGGCCACCGGGTGGCGCCTGTTCCAGTTCCTGGTGCCCCTCATCTGGATCTACGCCACGCCCCTCGCCCTGCGCAACGTCGGGGTCCTCCCGGGCGAGTCGACCGCGTACGACCTCCTGGGGGACTACGGGCTGCCGATGTTCATCACCCTGCTCCTCCTGTCGGTGGACGTGGGCGCCGCGGTCCGGGTGATGGGCCGCGGCATCGGCGTCATGCTCATGGGTACCGCCGGGATCGTCGTCGGCGCGCCAATCGCCTACTTCCTGGTCCACCGGTGGCTCGCCCCGGAGGCCTGGATGGGATTCGGCACCCTGGCGGGGAGCTGGATCGGCGGCACGGGGAACATGGCCGCCGTGGCCGGCGGCCTGGAGACGCCCCCGGACATGTTCGGCCTGGCGGTGCTGGCGGACACGGTGATCTACGTCGGCTGGCTGCCCCTGCTGCTGGGGTCGAAGGGCTTCGCCGACCGGTTCAACCGCTGGGCCCGGGTGCCGCCGGAGCGCCTGGAGCGCATGGAGGAGGCGGCTGCGGCCCAGAAGAAGGTGGAGGCTCCGCCCAGCACCCCGGACGTCCTCTACCTGGGGGTGCTGGCCCTGGCGGTGACGTGGGTTTCCGGGCTCCTGGCGCCTCTGCTGCCGGAGGTGGGCCAGGTCCTCTCCACCTCCACCTGGCGGATCCTCCTGGTGACGACGTTCGGGATCCTGCTGTCCTTCACGCCGGCCAAGCGCATCCCCTCCTCCCACAACCTGGCCATGGCCCTGGTCTACCTCTTCGTGGCCCGGATGGGTGCGAGCGCCTCGCTGGAAGGGCTCACCCAGGCGCCGGCCTTCCTCCTGGGG
>JBKHJP010000121.1:0-11410 GCA_046538065.1 Thermoanaerobaculia bacterium
GATACCTCGAACCGGTGGGGGCGGGCCGGGGGCTCCCCGCCGCAGGACGTCTGAGGCGAGGCCGCTTTGAGGCGTGACGAAGGGCACCGGGCTCCCCGCGCCGAGCCGAAGCCGAGGCGAGCGCCGACGTATCCCGACCCACCGATGCGCTCGCCGTTCCGGAGGCGGGGAGCCCCCGGCCCGCGCCGACCCGGCGGAGGCACTTACTTCGAAGGCGTGGGCGGTGCGCGGGAACGATCCCCCGCCCAGGTTTCTCGACTCCGCTTCGCTTCGCTCGAAACGACAAGGGAGGGTACCGGAGCCGGGGGAGAGTACCGGAGCCGGGGGAGAGTACCGGAGCCGGGGGAGGGTACCGGAGCCGGGGGAGGAGCGGGGGTAGGAGCCGAGTACGATCCGCCGAGGCGCACCCTACCGGCCGGGGCGGACAGCGAGGAGGACGCCGACGGCGAAGAGAGAACCCGAGAGCCACCACGGCGCGCCGCTCGACGCGAGGATCGCCCCCGCCAACAGGCAGAACCCCCCGAAGATCGTCCCCCGGATCCCCGCGAACGGGTTCTCGCTCGGCCGCCGCGTCTGCATCTCCAGCAGCCGCAACCCCTCCGTGATCAGCATCGGCGCCTTCACCATCGCGTCCACCAGCTCCGGCGCCCCCCGCAACCCCTCCCGGGCCAGCCGCACCGGGCTGAACTGGCGCAGGAAGATCCCGTTGATGTGGTGCTGGGAGACCGCCGCCACGTCGAACCCCGGCCGGAGCATCTGGCCCACCCCCTCGAAGGTCACGAGCGCCTTGACCATCAGCACCATCTCCACCGGGAAATAGACCCGGTACCGCCCCCCCAGGCCCACCGACTCCAGGATGAGCTGCGCCAGGGAGAAGTCCTCGAACGTGGCCGCCCGGTGCCAGCGCCGGGAGATCTCCTCCACCTCGCGCCGGAACCCCATGACGTCGCTGCGGCCCACGGGCTCGGCCACGGCCGCCAGGTAGCGGGCCGCGTTCTCGGCGTCGCCCATGACCAGGCAGTAGTAGTAGTAGAGGAGGGTGCGGCGCAGCTCCTCCCCGAACCGGCCCACCATCCCCAGGTCGATGAACCCCACCCGGCTGCCCGGCAGGACCAGGAGGTTTCCCGGGTGCAGGTCGGCGTGGAAGAACCCGTCCCGGTAGAGCATGCGGATGATCGAGGCGGCCCCCAGGTCCACCAGGCGGTCCTTGTCCTCCGCCGGCAGGTCCCGGGCCCGCGGGTCGCTCGGCTTGATGCCTTCAAGGTACTCCATGCACAGGAGGTCCCGGCTCGAGTAGCGCCGGAAGATCCGGGGGAAGACCACGTCCTCCAGGTCGGCGAAGTTGGCGGCGAAGGTCTCGGCGTTGTCCGCCTCCCGGCGCAGGTCCACCTCCCGGAAGGTGTACTCGACGAACTCGCCGATCACCCGCCGGGGCTGGTATCGCGGCAGCAGCACCTGGAGGAAGACTCCCAGGAGCTTCAGCAGCACCGAATCCCGGCGCAGGGTCTCCCGGATGCCGGGCTTGACCAGCTTCAGGACCACGTCGTCCCCCTCCCGGGTGCGGGCCCGGTGGATCTGGGCGATGGAGGCCGAGCCCAGGGGGCGGGGGTCGATCCGCGCGAAGACCTTGTCGGCGGGGCGGCCGAGGGCGCGGGAGACCAGCTCCAGGTAGCGCTCGAAGGGGACCACCGGCAGCCGGTCCAACAGGTTGCCCAGCTCCTCCGTGACGCTTTGCGGCAACAGGTCCTGGCGCAGGGCCAGGATCTGGCCCAGCTTGATGTAGGTGGCGCCCATGGCTTCGAGGCGACGCCGGAGCTGGACGGGGAAGGGCAGGTGCGCCAGGTCCCGGTCCAGGAAGGGCCGGGTGGCCAGCCCCACGAGGCGGGCGCCCCGGTAGCGCAGGCCGTGGCGCCTGCGCTCCGGCAGGTGCCGCGCCCAGGCGCCGAGCCCGCCGAAGAGGAGACCGAGGAAGTGGCGTTGGGTGGTGAAGAACCGGCGGACGAGCCCCTGGGGCGGCGTCTCCACCAGGATCTCCCATTCGGGCTCGGGGCCACCCGCCGGTCCGGCCCGGGCCTCGGCGCCCGCCGGCTCGCCGGGGAGGGCGACGCCCCGGGTCTCCTCGATCTCGTGCTCGGCTTTCATCGGATCGCTGGGGCGCTCCCCACGCTCATCGGTTGCGGCCGTAGCGCTCGTGGCTCGAGACCCAGTCGAGCGACGAGATCGCCGAGGCCAGGGAGATCTCTCCGGCCAGCGTCACGCCGGCCACGATCTCGGCCAGCTTGCGGACCTTGCCTTTGCCGTAGCACCCCAGGATCTCCAGGCACTCCCGCTGGGTGGCCAGGCCCGTGCCTCCGCCGTAGGAGGCGACGATCAGCGAGGGGATGGTCAGGGAGAGGTAGAGCCCGCCGTCCCGGGTGAGCTCGGTGTAGATGATGCCGGCGGAGGACTCCGCCACGTTGGCCACGTCCTGGCCGGTGGCGATGAACATGGCGGTGATGCCGTTGGGCGAGTGGAGGCCGTTGTTGTTGGCGCCGGAGAGGAAGGCCCCCACGTTGGCGACCCCGGCGTGGTACTGCAGGCTCTCGGGCTCGACCCGCATGTGCTGCACCAGCACGTCCCGGGGGATGGCCGCCTCGGCGGTCACCCGCTTGCCCCGGGTGCGCATCATGTTCACCTGGGAGGCCTTCTTGTCCGTCGCCAGGTTCGACTCCAGGTAGAAACGCCGGATGGAATCGTTGTGCTCCAGCATCCAGGAGCACGCGGCGAAGGTGGCCCGGCCCACCATGTTCTGCCCGGCGGCGTCGCCGGTGGCGAAGTTGAACCGGAGGTAGGCGAACTTGTTCGCCAGGTACGTGTCGATGAACTGGAGCTTTGCCACGGACGAGGTGGACTCCGCCGTCTCCCGGATCTCGCCCATGTGCTCCTCGACCCACGCCCGGAAATCCCGGGCCTCGCGGGCCGAGTCGAAGATGAACACCGGCGCCCGCTGCATGCAGTCGTCCTGGACGGTGCAGGTCACGCCGCCGGCGAGGTTGAGAACCTTCATGCCGCGGTTGTAGGAGGCCACCAGGGTCCCCTCCGTCGTGGCCAGGGGGATGACGAACTCGCCGTCGGCGTGCTCGCCGCGGACCTTCAACGGACCGGCGAAGCCCACGGGCACCTGGGCGACACCGGTGAAGTTCTCCACGTTCCCCTGGGTGGTCCGCGGGTCGAAGGAGTAGCGGAAGAGGTGCTGGACCTCGGTGCCCGCCGCCTCCCGGACGAAGTCCTGGCGCCGGCGGATCACGTCCTCGCCGAAGTTGTGCTCCCGGTCGTAGGGGACCCGGCGCCGCCGGGTCGGGGCGGCGATGGAGTCCTCCACCTTGAAGTCCAGGCGGCCGAAGGGCTCGGCCTCGAACTGGAGCTCGATGCGGTGCTTGCCCGGCCCCAGCGGCTCCTGGTCCCGCACTCCGATCCGGAGCACAGCGCCCAGCGGGAACTCCAGGGGGCGCTCCGGGGTCACCTGCTCGGCGGGGAGGGCGGGCTCGTCGCGGCGTTCGAACAGCACCCGCCCCAGGGGCAGGATCCGCCCGCCGAGGGCGATGGAGCGCACCCGGACGACGCGGGCGTCGCTCAGGCGGTTCTTGAGCTCGAAGGCGATACCGCCTTGAGGACGGTTCTCCAGGCTGCCCACCGTGTAGAGCCGCTGGAGGATCAGGGACGGGACGCGCATCATGGCGGGAAGTTTCACGGAAGCATTCTAGCGCTGCCGCCTCCTGGACCGCCTCGGCGCGGGCCTTCTTCATTGCGCCCCCCGGGCTGCGAGGGCCCGGGCCACCGCCGCCACCAGCTCCCGGTCCCCGGGGCGCTCCGCCTGCGCCGCCGGCTCCACGCCCAGCTCGCGGAGGGCGTCGCTCGTCACCGGGCCGATGGAGGCGGCGAGGAGGGTCCTCCGCCGTGACGGCCAGTCGTCTCCCCACAGGTCGGCGAAGCGCCGGGCGGTGGACGGGCTGGTGAACGTGACCCACCCGAGGGCACCGCGGCCGAAGACCTGTCGTGCCCGCTCCGGGGCCTCCGGAGGCGTCCGCTTGGCGTAGGCGTCCACCCGCTCGACCCGCGCCCCGGCCAGGGTGAGCTCTTCCGCCAGGACCGGCCGGGCGTCGCTGGCCTGGGGCAGGAGGATCGGCGTTCGCCCCGTGCTCCCCTCGCTGCCCCGGCCGGCTCCGCCGCCGGCGGCCAGCCGATCGCGCACGGCGTCGGCGAGCCCTTCCGCCCGGGGATCGGCGGCCTCCAGGTCCGGCTCCACGCCCCGGTTCCGGAGAGCCTCGGACGTGGCGCCGCCCACGCTGGCGACGTGGAGCCCTGGAGGCTGCGCGGCGGGCCACGCTGGATGGGACAGGACCCGCTCCGCCGCGTTGGAGGAGGTGAAAACGACCCAGGCGAAGGTTCCGAGGGCACCGAGGGCCGCGTCCAGGGGAGCGGAGTCCTCCGGGGGGACGACCTCGAGCAGGGGGAGCAGCTCCACCGCTGCGCCCGCCTCCTCGAAGGCCAGGACCGTGGGGGGCGCCTGGTGAGCGGCCCGGGTCACCACCACCCGGACTCCGGCCAGGGAGCGGGCCCCGTCGCGGGCCGCCCGGCGCGGCTCCCGGAGAGGGCTCACGGCGCCGGCGGTCTCCCGATCGCCTCCAGGATGTCGTCGGCGCCCTGTTCGCGCATCGACGCCACGCACGCCGCCGCCACCTCCTCCGGAGAGCCCGCCGCGGCCCGGGCCCGGGCCACGCGGCGGCCGTCCGGGGTCGCCAGGAGCGCCGTCAGGGCCAGGCCGTCACCCCCGTCGGCCGGGCGGGCCCAGGCCCCCAGGGGGAGGGTGCAGTCCCCGCCGAACGCCGCCACGACCCGCCGCTCGGCCTCCGCCGCCAGGGTCGTCTCCGGGTGCGCCAGGGCCAGGCAGAGCTCCTCGGCCTCGCTCCCGGAGCGGACCTGCACGGCCAGCGTTCCCTGTCCCGGCGCCGGCACGAAGGCCTCGGGGTCCAGCCGGTGCGCCGGCAGGTCCGTCAGGGCGAGGCGGTCCAGGCCCGCGGCCGCCAGGATCACGCCGCCGGCGCCCTGGTCCCGCCACTTCCGGAGGCGCGTCTGGACGTTGCCCCGGATGCCCTCCACCTGCAGCGCGGGATGGGTCGAGAGCACCTGGGCCTGGCGGCGCAGGGCGCCGGTCAGGACCGCCGCGCCCGACGGCAGGCCCTCCAGGGTCTCCGCCGCCTCGCTCACCAGGACGTCCCGGGGATCGGCGCGCTCCGGGTAGGCGGCGACCACCAGGTCGTCGGGGAGCTCCACCGGCAGGTCCTTCAGGCTGTGGACCGCCAGGTCCAGGTCGCCGTCCAGGAGGCCCCGCTCCAGCTCCTCGGTGAACAGGCCCTTTCCCCCCAGGGGAGCCAGCATCCCCGGGGTCCGGTCACCCTTGCTCTCCAGGGCCACGATCTCGACCTTCAGGCCGGGGTGGAGGTCCTCCAGTGCCCGGGCCACGCTCTCGGACTGGGCGAGGGCCAGGCGGCTCTTGCGGGTTCCCAGGCGCAGCGAAAGCACGGATCAGGTCTCCTCGTCGTCGAGCTGGAAAAGCTCCCGGACCAGGTCGAGGTGGGGCAGGGCCTCGTCGCCGTCCCCGTTGCGCAGGCGCTTGCTGGGGTGGTGGAGGATCTTGCGCACCAGGGCCCGGGTCATGCGGTCCAGGTCGTCGTGGGTCTCGGCCGGGAAGCGCTCCAGGACGGCCTCGAGCTCCCGGCGCCGTACCTCTTCGGCCTGCTTCTGCAGCCGGGCGATGACCGGCTCGGCCTCCAGGCCCCGGTACCAGGCCAGCAGGTGCGCCAGCTCCTGGTCCAGGATCTCCTCGACCCGGGGCACCTCCGCCCGCCGGCGCTTCAGGTTGCGCTGGATCAGCGTCTCCAGCGAGTCGATGTGGTGGAGAAACACGTTGTTGAGGCGCCCGGCCCGCGGATCGACGTTGCGCGGCACCCCCAGGTCGACCACCAGGAGGGGGCGTCCCGGGCGGCGCAGCATGGCCGTTTCCAGGTCGGTGGCGGTCAGGACCGGCTCGGCCGCGCCGGTGGCCACGACCACCAGGTCCGACTCCGCCACCCCGAGGATGCGATCCTCGAAGGGGACGCCCCGGGCCTCGGGGAACTCCCGGAGGAACTCGTCCGCCCGGCGCTCCGTGCGGTTGGTCACCCCCAGGCGCGTGGCCCCCTTCTCCAGGAGGTTCCGCGTCACCATCCGCCCGGTCTCCCCGGCGCCCACCACCAGCGTCCGGGCCTCCTCCAGGCGGGTGAAGATGGCCCGGGCGAGCTCCACGGTGGCGTAGCCCAGGGAGACGGCCCCGGTGGAGAGCGCCGTCTCGGAGCGGGCGCGGCTGCCGGCCTTGAGGGCGGCCCGGAAGAGGCGCCGCAGCAGCGTGCCGCTGGCCCCCATCGCATCCGCCAGGGCCGCGGCCTGCTTGACCTGGCCCAGGATCTCCGGCTCGCCCAGGACCATGGATTGGAGCCCCGACGCGACCCCCATGAGGTGGCGGGCGGCCTCCCGGCCCCGGAGCACGTACAGCCGGCCCTGGCTGGCGATCTCCGGCGCCCGGCTGGTGAAGGCGAGCTCCACCACGTCGTGGTAGGCGCTCTCGTCGCTCCGGGGGTGGATGTAGACCTCGGTCCGGTTGCAGGTGGACACCAGACCCGCTTCCGCGACCTCCGGCCGGGCCAGGAGGTGGACCAGCAGCTCCTCGGAGGCCTCCCCGGCGTAGGCGACCCGCTCGCGCAGCTCGACCGACGCGGAGCGGTGGTCGGTGCCCACCAGGAGAAGGGGCAGGTCCTGGCGGCTGCTTCGGGGTGTGCTCATCGCGCGTTCGGCGGGCGGCGCACCGGCCGCCGGGCCGGGGTGCTTGTCACGTCGTTTCCGTGGTCGATTCGGGCGCCGCCACCTCGCCGGAGAAGCCGTGGAAGTCGCCGACGACGAAGTTGACGACCACCAGCGACACCAGGATCGCCCCGAGCCCGGCGAGGCTCACGACCGCCGTCTGGCGGCCCTGCCACTGCTGGGTCCGGCGCAGCAGGAGGGCGAGGCCGTACAGGCTCCAGGTGGCGAACGTCAGGAGGATGATGGGGTCCTTCGCCCACTCCTCGCCGTACAGGCGGAAGGCCCAGACGGCGCCGATGGCCACGGCCCCGGTCAGGGCGGTCCAGCCGACCTGGAGGGCGCCGGCCATCATCCGCTCCAGCACCTCCAGGGGCGGGAGCTTGCCGTAGAAGACGGAGAACACGCCGCTCTTGAGCTCCCGGTAGAGCTCCAGGAACAGGAAGCCGTAGGCCGCGGCCATGACGAAGGCCGCGTAGGCCATGAGCGCCAGGAACGCGTGGGCGGCGAAGACCGCGCTCTGGAGAACCTCGCTCTCGTGGCTCGCCTCCGGCCGCTGGAGCACCGACGACAGGAGCTGGACCAGGAAGACGACGCTCACGATCCAGAACCCGGTGGAACGCTCCCGCCCCCGCCACTCCACCAGGGCGTAGGTCAGCCCGACGGCCAAAGCCACCACCGACAGGCCTTCGGCGATCGTGGCGGCGGGGAAGTGGCGCAGGTGGACCGTCAGGCCCAGCAGGTAGGCCAGGTGCAGCACCAGGGAGCCCAGGAGCAGTGCCGGAGCCAGGCGCTCGGCCCGCCGGTTGCCGGCGAAGAAGACCCGGCCGTAGGCCAGGGCCGTCACCAGGTAGGCCACGGGCAGCAGCACGACGGCCGCGCTGAGGAAGAGCTCCAGGGAGGTCACGGTCGGGGCGTCGTCTCGGTGCCGGGAACGGCCCGGAGGCCGGTCGCCGGGCGGGTGCGTTCTCGTGTCCGGTTCGCGGGCGGCACGCGCCGGCCCACACCGCATGGTAGCACCGGCGGCCGGCCGGATCCGCCGTCCCGGGGGGTGGGCAGGGGGTGGGCCGGAGCCGCCCCCGCAGGGGAGCACGCTCTGGTAGTCTCGCGCGGTTTGTGCGGCGGCACCGGAAGGGGAGGAGCCCTCCGGGCAGCCGGTGCCGAGACGACCTCCGGAGCGAATGGGATGAGCAACGCCGTCATCGTGGGCATGCAGTGGGGGGACGAGGGCAAGGGCAAGATCGTCGATCTCGTCTGCCCGGCGTTCGAAGCCGTCGCGCGCTACCAGGGCGGGCACAACGCCGGCCACACGGTGCGCTTCGCCGAGCGTCACTTCTCCCTCCACCTGATCCCGTCCGGCATCCTCCACGCCGGGACCCGCTGCGTCCTGGCCAACGGCATGGTGGTGGCGCCGGAGGCGTTCTTCGAGGAGATCGGCGCCCTCCGGGACGCGGGGGTGGCCACGGACCGCCGGCTGTTCGTCTCGCGCCGGGCCCACGCTCTCCTGCCCTGGCACGTGGAGCTCGACCGGGCCCGCGAGGGCGCCCGGGGACCCAAGGCCATCGGCACCACCTCCCGGGGGATCGGTCCGGCGTACGAAGCGAAGGCCTCGCGCCACGGGGTGCGCCTGGGGGACCTGGCGTCCCGGGAGCTGGAGGAGCGCCTGGACGTGGAGTACCGCCGGGTCCGGCACGAGCTCGCGGGCATCGGCGCGCCGGAGCCCACCCCCGCCGCCGAGGTCGCCCGGAAGTGCCGCGAATGGGGTGAGCGGCTCGATCCGTTCCTGGCCGACACCGAGGTGCTCCTGGCCGGGTGGATCGAGGAGGGGCGGCCCCTGCTGTTCGAAGGGGCCCAAGGGGCGCTTCTGGACATCGACCACGGCACCTACCCCTACGTCACGAGCTCGAGCTCCATCGCCGGAGGGGCCTGCACCGGCGCCGGGGTGCCGCCGACGGCGATCGACGGAGTCCTCGGCGTCCTCAAGGCGTACACCACGCGGGTCGGCGGCGGTCCGTTCCCCACCGAGCTGGAGGACGCGACGGGCGAGTTCCTGCGGCGCCGGGGCAACGAGTTCGGTACGACCACCGGGCGGCCGCGCCGCTGCGGCTGGCTGGACACCGTCGTGGCCCGCCACGCCCGGCGCCTGAACGGGGCCCGGAGCCTGGCCCTGACCAAGCTCGACGTCCTGGACGAGCTGGACCAGATCCGGGTCTGCACCGCCTACCGCGTGGACGGACGGGAGGTCTGCGATCTGCCCTCGGACGCCGCCACCCTGGAGCGGGCCGAGCCGGTCTACCGGACGCTGCCGGGCTGGAAGCGGAGCACCGTGGGCCTGCTGGACCCGGACGACCTCCCGCCGGCGGCCCGGGACTACCTGCGCCTGGTGGAGGAGGAGGTCGGCGCCCGGGTGGAGCTCATCTCCACCGGCCCCCGGCGCGAGGAGACGGTCGTCCTCCCCGGCGGCCCCCTGGAGGCACTCCTGGGCGAAGGCTTCCCGGCGGTCCTCGAAGGCCGGGGCGCGGTGGCCGGCTGAGGATCCTTGAGACGGTCCGTCCGCCGCCGGGCGCCTGAAACACAGACCGATCTTCCAGCAGACCTGAAGGGGAGGGCACGGCAATGAGACACTCCCAAAGGATCTCCACGAGATGGCCGGCGGCGCTGGCCGCAGCCGCCCTGACCCTGTCGCTGGCCGCCACCGCGGCCCCGGCTGAAGACCAGGCCCCCGGCGCGACAGGCCCCAGGACCTTCACCATCCTCCACATCAACGACGTCTACCGGATCGAGGGGGTGGACGAAGGCGCCAGTGGTGGCCTCGCCCGCGTGCGAACCCTCCGCAAGGAGCTCGAAGAGGAGGCCCCCGACCTCCTCGTGCTCCACGCCGGCGATGCCCTGTCCCCGTCGCTGCTCAGCCACACCTACGACGGCGAGCAGATGGTGGACGTCCTCAACCTCCTCGACGGCTCCGAGGACCGGGACCCCCGGATGTACGCCGTCTTCGGCAACCACGAGTTCGACCGGCACAAGCTCGAGCACGCCGCCATCGTGGACGCCCGCGTCGAGGAATCCGATTTCCAGTGGCTCGACACCAACGTCGTCTGGGCGCGAGGCTCGGACGGCTCACCCCTGGTCGAGGCGGACCAGCTCGTGCCGAGCGCCGTCGTCGAGAGCGGAGGCGTCCGGGTGGGCCTCTTCGGCCTGACCACGGACCTCAAGCACCCGGAGTACGTCGATCGGTTCGAGGACCCGGTGGCCACCGCGCGCCAGGCCAGCAAGGACCTCAGGGCCCAGGGCGCGGAGGTCGTCGTCGGGCTCACCCATCTCCGGATGTCCGAAGACCTGGCCCTCCTCGAATCCCTCGGACCCGACGGCCCGGACCTGATCCTTGGCGGACACGAGCACAGCCGCCAGGCCGACCAGGTTCAGGGCCGCTGGGTGATCAAGGCCGACGCCGAGGCCCGAACGGCCAGCGTCGTCCGGGTCACCCTCGGCCCTGACGGCGACGTCACGGTCGACAAGGAGTTCCGGACCCTGGACCGCTCCGTCGCCGAGGACGCCCAGGTCCGCGCCGCGATCGACGAGTGGCTGGTGCGCCACGACGAGAGGTACTGCCGGGAGGTCCTCGAGGCGCCTCCGGGCTGCCTGTCCGAGGAGATCGGCAAGACCGACGTCACCCTGGTGGGCGAGGAGCTCGAGATCCGGCGCTTCGAGACCAACCTCGGCAACTGGATCGCCGACCGGGCCCTGGCCGCCTACGCCTCGCACGGAGCCCAGGTCGCCGTCCTCAACTCGGGGTCCATGCGCCTCAACCAGGACATCCCTGGCGGTACGCCCATCACGCGCCGTCACGTCGAGGAGCTCTTCCCTTTCCCCGGAAAACTCCGGCTCCTGAAGATCCGTGGCCGGGTCCTCCAGAACGCCGTCTCCCACGCCGTCGAGGACTGGACGGGCAACGGCTGGTGGCTCCAGGTCGCAGGCCTGGCCTTCCGCCACGATCCGGCCAACACCGAAGCCTCGGGCCTCACCCTTCTCAGCGCCAGCGGCCCCCGCCGGATTCAGCCGGAGGAGGAGATCCTCCTCGTCACCTCGAGCTTCCTGGCTCAGGGCGGCGACGGCTACTGCTGGAACCTGGGCGAGCTCGTAGAAGGAGCGCCGGTGCTGGATCTCAAGGAGCTGGTGATCGAGGAGCTCCAGCGGACCGAGGAGGAGGGGATCAGCCCGGAGGTGGAAGGCCGGATCTGCAACCCAGAGCGCCGGGGGGAGTGCCTGGTGGCCGAAGAGGTTGCGGAAGGAGGACCCTGACGGCAGTCAGCGAGTACCTTGAGAAGCGCACAGCGGGGTCCTCCGGCTGAAAGATTCCACGGGCCCCCGGGGTTATCCCAGGTACACCTCGGGGCGCCCGGTGGGCGGTGAGCCCGAGCCTCCGGCCGGCCCGGCCCGCGGCCGGCCCGACGCCCCGAACGCGAACGACCAGGAGAGCGACGACCATCTCGAAGATCGAAGGCAACACCAACGGCATCAAGACCTCCCAGCGGCGCGC
>JBKHJP010000520.1:0-2534 GCA_046538065.1 Thermoanaerobaculia bacterium
GCTTCCTCCCCGCCACCGTGGTCGCCCTCGGGGCGGTGAGCTTCTTCACCGACCTGGCGAGCGAGATGATCTACCCGCTGCTCCCGGTGTTCCTGGCGGGCACCCTGGGCGCGGGGGCGGTGGGCCTCGGGATGGTGGAGGGCGCCGCGGAGTCGGTCTCGTCCCTCTTGCGCCTGGCGAGCGGCTGGTGGTCCGACCGGCTCCGGCGGCGAAAGCCCCTGGTCGTCGCGGGCTACGCCCTGGCCTCGGCGGCCCGGCCCCTCATCGGCTTCGCCACGGCGGCGAGCCACGTCCTGGCCATCCGGGTCACGGACCGGGTGGGCAAGGGCCTGCGCTCGCCGCCGCGGGACGCCCTGATCACCGACGCGGTGCGCCAATCGGTCCGCGGGCGGGCCTTCGGCTTCCACCGGGCGGCCGATCACGCCGGTGCCCTCCTGGGCCCCCTGGTCGCCTTCGCCCTCCTGCGGTGGGGCGAGCTCGACCTGCGCCACCTCTTCTTCTGGACCGCGGTTCCCGGAGCCCTGGCGGTCTTGACCCTGGTGCTCTTCGTGCGGGAGGACCGTCGGGGCACCCCCCACCGCGTGAAGCGGCCGAGCTCTGCGCATGCCCTGAGCGAAGGCGAAGGGTCGTCCGGGGCGGGAGGGGGGAAGTCCCGGCCGGGAGCGAGCTCGGCCGCTTCCTCGGATCGTCTCTTCCCGGAATCGGGACCGCACGGAGGAGGCGCTGCGCCCCTCCGCCGGGACCTCCCCGGGAGGTTCTGGGGGTACCTGGGAGTGGTCTTCGCCTTCACCCTGGGCAACGCCACGGACGCCTTCCTGCTGCTGCGGGCGTCGGAGGTGGGGGTGGCCACCGACCTGCTGCCGGTCCTCTGGGCGGCCCACCACGTGGTCAAGGCGGCGGCGAGCACGCCCGGCGGCTCGCTCTCGGACCGGTGGGGCAGGAAGCCGCCGATCCTCGCGGGGTGGGTGCTCTATGCCGCGGTCTACGTGGGCTTCGGCGCCGCCAGCGAGGCGTGGCACGCCTGGGGGCTGTTCCTGGTGTACGGGATCTACTTCGGGCTGGTGGAGGGCCCCGAGCGGGCCCTGGTGGCGGACCTGGTGGCTCCGGAGCGGCGGGGTGCGGCCTTCGGCTGGTACCACCTGGCGATCGGTGTGGGGGCCCTGCCGGCCTCCGTGGCCTTCGGCTGGCTGTGGCACGCCTGGGGCCCCCCGGTGGCCTTCGGGGTGGCGGCGGCCCTGGCGCTGGTGGCGGCGGCGGGGCTCGCCCTCCTCCGGATGGAGTGATGCGGCGCCGTCCTGCGGGAGGAGACAAGCTCCTCCCCTACAGGCGACCCGGGTGAGAGGGCCTCCGCCGCGTGTAGGGGCGGACCTTGCGTCCGCCCGCGGGACAAGCTTCTCCCCTACAGGCGACCCGGGTGAGAGGGCCTCCGCCGCGTGTAGGGGCGGACCTTGCGTCCGCCCGCGGGACAAGCTCCTCCCCTACAGGCGACCCGGGTGAGAGAGCCTCCGCCGTGTGTAGGGGCGGACCTTGCGTCCGCCCGCGGGACAAGCTCCTCTTCTACAGGCGTTGGACGGGCTCGGGCCCGAATGCATGGAGGGGCGGACCTCGCGCCGGGCTGTGGTCGACGGCGTTCGACGGCGATCGGCCGGGGCTTTGCTCCGGACGTTGCACCCGGGAGAGAATCGGTGCCCGGAGGGGGCCCGCCCCTCGGGAACGGAGGGTTTTTCTGTGGATCGCAAGATCGGTATTTACGTCGACGTCGAAAACATCACCATGAACGGCGGACGGGGCATGCAGTACGACGTGCTGCGGGCGTTCGCCTGCCGGGGGGGCGGGGATCCCATCCGGATGAACGCCTACGTCCGCTTCGACGAGGAGAAGGCCAAGGCCGGGGACCCGGCCTACGAGAAGGTGCTGGAGTTCCACTCCCGGATCCGGGACTCCGGCTTCAAGGTGGTGGAGAAGCCCATCCGCTGGTACCGGGACCAGTCAGGGCAGCGCTACGGCAAGGCGAACGCCGACCTGGACATGGCGGTGGACATGCTGCTCCAGTCCGAGCGGCTGGACCGGGTGGTGCTGGTCTCGGGGGACGGTGACTTCGTCAAGGTGGTGGAGGCCCTCCAGAACCGGGGCCTCCGGGTCGAGGTGATGGGGTTCGACAACGTGTCGAAGGACCTCCAGACGCGCTCGGACCTCTTCCTGTCCGGCTACCTGGTGCCGGGGCTCCTGCCGGACGGCGGCACCAACGGCGACGAGCGCCGCCCCTGGGGCGAGGAGGGCTCTCGGGTCCGCGGGACCTGCCACTGGTTCGATCAGGCCAAGGGCTACGGGTTCCTGCGCTACCTGGCGGAGATCAACGACCGCCTGTGGACCCTGGACTCCCGGGACCCGGAGTCCCCCTATCGCACGGCGTTCCTCCACGCCACCGCGTTCTCGGCATCGGACCACGACCTGCCCAACGACCTGCCGAACCGGGAGCTCGTCTTCGAGTTCACCCTCCGCAGCGGCGACAAGGGCCAGGTCGCGGAGGACGT
>JBKHJP010000521.1:0-2526 GCA_046538065.1 Thermoanaerobaculia bacterium
AGTAGGGCGGCGATTGATTCACAAGCTCTCAGCCGGCGCCCGGGGCGGGATGGGTGTCCCGCCGGTCTGCGCGGAGCGCCGGCTTCGACGTCCCCCCGGCGGGAGACCCCGCCCCGCTCCGGCCTGGCCGCGCGGGGTCACTGGGGCATCGCTCCGTTCCGGCCACTGCGGCCTTGAGTCGGGAGACCCCGGCCCGCCCCTGGAGCGGCCGTGGTGTCTCAGGGTTCCGGCCACGAGGGCGTGAAGCGGCCGAGCTCTGTCTCGGCCGGGGTGGTCGGGGGGGAATGGCGGCTGGAGGCTCGGGGATTGAATGGGGCATGATGGAGTGTTGTCGCCACTTCCGGCGCACCCGTGGGCCCGGGTGGCCGCGCCGGCCGGTCTGCCGGGCGGCCCTGGGCCTGCTCGTCGTCGTCCTCCTCGCCGGTTGCGGGAGCGATGGCTCGGGGCCGTCCGGGACCGCCGGGGGAGGGGCTTCCGCCCGGAGCTCGGCGGACGGGGCGTCGGCCGCGGCCATGGAAGAGGCCCCGCTGGTGGTCTTCCTGGGGGACAGCCTGACCGCCGGCCTGGGGCTCGGGGAGGCGGAGGCCTTCCCGGCGCGGATCGAGGAGGAGCTCCTCGACGAGGGCCACCGGGTGGAGGTGATCAACGCCGGCGTCAGCGGGGACACGAGCACCGGGGGGCTGTCCCGCCTGGACTGGCTCCTGTCCCAGGACCCGGAGATCGTCGTGGTCGGTCTCGGGGCGAACGACGGTCTCCGCGGCCTGCCCGTGGAGGCCACGGAGGAGAACCTCCGCCGGATCGTCACCCGGTCCCGGGAGGCCGGCGCCGAGGTGGTGCTGCTGGGCATGAAGATCCCGCCGAGCTACGGTGTCGACTATGCGGGCCGGTTCGAGGACCTGTACCGGCGGATCGCCGACGACCTGGACGTCCCGCTGGTCCCGTTCCTCCTGGAAGGGGTCGCCGCCAAGCCCGCCCTGAACCTCCCGGACCGTATCCACCCCAACGCCCGCGGCCACGAGCTCATCGCCGAGACCGTCTACCCCTACGTCGAGGACGCCCTGGACGAGGCGAAGGACCGGTGAGCCGCGGGGCTCCGCGGACCTCCGGAGGGGACGAGCCGCCACTGCGGGGAGAGAGGCCAGCTTCACCGGCCCGGGAGGAGGCAAGCTCCTCCCCTACACGCGCGGCGGCCTGAAGCGCTGGATTTTTCGAACGAGCCCTTCGCGACGGAGGCCGAGAGCGCACGGACGCAGGGCGGGCCTCCCGCTCCGGGAACCCTGAGACACCACGGCCGCTCCAGGGGCGGGCCGGGGTCTCCCGCCCCGCCCACCCAGGCTCGGGGACCGTCGCCCACAGGCGGAGGCCGCGGGAGCTTCAACGAGGGCGGGCCTCCCGCTCCGGGGACGTCTGAGCCGAGACCGCTTTCGGGTGCTTTGGCCACCACGACCGCATCGCGTCGAGGCGAAGCCGAAGCGCGCGCCCTGCGTTCACCCCACCGACCAGCGCGCGCTGATCCCCGGACGGGAGGCCCGCCCGAGCCCTGAGCCTCAGTCCGCGGAGTCCTCCCCCTTCGCCGCCTCCCACAACCGGTCCAGCTCCTCCAGCCCGGCGTCGGCCAGGCTCCGCCCCTCGGCCTCCAGCCGCTCCTCGATCCGGCGCAAGCGCCGCCGGAACCGGTCGTTGGTCCCGGCCAGGGCGGCGTCCGGATCGACCCCGAGCTTGCGCCCCAGGTTGACCGCCGTGAACATCAGGTCCCCCAGCTCGCCGGCCAGGGCCTCCCGGTCGGCGTCGCCCTGCCCGAGGCGGTCGATCTCGGCCCGGAGCTCGGCGACCTCCTCGTCGAGCTTTGCGAGGACCGCCCCGGGGTCCGGCCAGTCGAAGCCCACGCCGGCGGCCTTCTGGGTCATCCGGTAGGCGGCCACCAGGGGAGGCAGGGAGGCGGGTACGCCGTCGAGGAGCGAGCGGCCCTCCTCGGTCCGGAGCTTCCGGCGCTCCCAGGCGGCCACGACCTCCTCGGCGCTCTCCGCCGCCTCGCCGCCGAAGACGTGGGGATGGCGGGCGACCATCTTGTCGTGGATGCGTTCCACGACCGCGCCGGGGTCCAGGGCGCCCCGCTCCTCGCCCAGGCGGAGGACGAAGGCCACCTGGAACAGCAGGTCGCCCAGCTCGCCGGCCAGGGCGTCCCAGTCGCCGGCCGCGGCTGCGGCGGCAGCCTCGTGCGCCTCCTCGATCAGGTACCCGCGGGCGTCCGCCAGGGTCTGCTCCCGGTCCCAGGGACAGCCGTCCGGGGCGCGCAGGCGCTCCACCAGCGCCAGGAGCCTCCCCAGGTCGGTCCACGGTGTGTCCTGTTGCCGGTCCCCGGGGGCCTTGCTACGATCGCACATCGGCTATTTGCGAGGATCGAGTACTGTGAGCGACGAAGGAATCAAGATCACGGACCGCAGGATGTTCACCCCGGACGGGGAGCTGCGGGAAGAGTACCGTCATCTGGCGGAGGGGACCAAGGACCGGGCGGAGGAGAGGGAG
>JBKHJP010000522.1:0-2521 GCA_046538065.1 Thermoanaerobaculia bacterium
CTCCTGCACCGCGTTCCGCCGCTGAAGCCTCGACACCTCGAGGAAGCTCCCCATGCTCAGAATCCGCCCGCCGTTCCGCGTCCCGGTCACGCTCCTGGTCCTCCTCGCCGTCCCGAGCCCCGGCCTCGCGGGCGGGCCGGAGGCCGCCGCGCCGTCCCCTGACGGGGCCCCGGCGGCCCTCTCTGCCCTGGTCGAGGAGGCCCTGGCGGTGAAGACGCCCACACAGTCGGCGGAGGAGTACCGGGCCGCGGCGGAGAGCTACCGGGGCGTCCTCGACCGGCTGGGGGAGATCGACCGCTCGGAGCTCGGCTTCGACGACGCCGTGGACGCCGACCTGCTGGAGCGCCACGTCCGCACGCGGCTCTTCGAGATCGAGGACCTGCGGCTCCACGAGCTGGTGCCCGGGCGCTATCTCTCCCTCTACCAGACCAGCTCCCTCTTCCTCCGGCCGTGCGCCCATCCGGCGGCGGCCTTCGAAGGGGCCGTCGAGGAGCTGGAGCGCCTGCCGGAGGTGCTGGGCAACGCCCGGGAGACCCTGACCCGGCCGGCCCGGGAGTGGACGGAGTACGCCCTGGGGAACGTCTACTGGGCGAAGACCATGCTGGCGGAGGGCCTCCACGAGCTCCGCTGCGACGCCCACCGGGAGCGCCTGGAGGCCCTCCGGCAGGCCGCCGGCTCGGCCCTGGAGGCGGTGGAGGCCTACGAGCGCTGGCTCCGGGAGGTCCTCCTGCCCCGCTCCGACCGGCCGCCAGCGTGGGCGCCGGAGGAGATCGACGTCTACCAGCGCGTCCACGAGGGCCTGGAGGACTGGGACACGGAGGCCGTCCTCGCCCTTGCCGAGGAGGAGCTCCCCCGCGTCCGGGAACGCATGGAGGAGCTGGCCCGCCGCATCCACCCCTCCGGCGACCTGCGCACGGTCTGGGAGCTCATGAAGGAGGAGGCGCCGCCGTGGGCCGGCGTCCGGGACATGGCGGCGCGCTACGTGGAGATGAGCGCGGACTGGCTGGAGACGCCGCCGGGCCGGGAGATCGTCGCCATCCCGGAGGCCCTGGACTACGGCGTCGCCTTGACCCCGCCCATGGCGCGGCGGCTCCTCTCCTTCGGCGGCGCTTCGTACGGCCCCACCGTCGCCGGCCGCCTCTCGGGCTACTACGTGATCACGCCGCCCCGGCCGGACCTGCCGCCGGAGGAGCGGGCGAGCCGCCTCAAGTCGTACAACCCGTACTGGACCCACGTCATCTCGTACCACGAGTGGCTGGGTCACAACGTCCAGCGAGCCCTGGCCGAAGCCCACGTCACCCGGCCCATGCGCGCCGCCTACCGGGGCATCTACCTCTCCCAGGCCTGGTCCTTCTACCTGGAGGCCCTCCTCCCGGAGCACGGCTACTACGACGACACCCTCCCCACCCAGGAGCGGCTCAAGACCGAGATGGCCCGCCTCCAGATGCGCATGTGGCGCATCCAGCGGATCGTGACCAAGCTCCGCATGGCCCGGGGGGAGATGAGCTTCGACGAGGCGGTCCGGGCCTACGTGGAGGAGATCGGCATGGAGCCGGGAAACGCCCTCCTGGAGGTCCAGCGGGATTCCCAGACCCCCTCGCCGCCGGCCCGGGAGATCCTGGGCGAGCGGCTGATCCTGGAGATGCGCGACGAGTACCGGGAGCGCATGGGGGAGCACTACCGCATGGAGCACTTCCACGAAGCCCTCCTCTCCCACGGCGAGCTGCCCCTCCCGGCGATCCGCCGGCTGATCTTCCGGGAGTGACGAGGTCGTCGCTTCGCCACCGGCCGTGGGGTACTCGATCGAATACCGTGCCGCGCGGGATGAGGACGCTCTGTGCCTGGGCGTGCTGGCGACCCACGTCTTCCTGGACACCTACGCCACGGACGGCATCCGCCCGGACCTGGCCCGGGAGGTCCTCGCCGGCTACTCGCCGCAAGCGTTCGCCGAGCGCCTGGCCGATCCGGCGACCGCCTTCCTCCTCGCCGAGCGCGCGGGGCACCTGGTGGGCTTCGCCGAGGTCACGGCGGAGCGGCCCTGCCCGTCGGAGGAGGAGTCCGCCCGCACGGCGAGCACCCAGCTCGTCCGCCTCTACGTCCAGGGCCGCTTCCAGGGCCGGGGCATCGGCCGCGAGCTGCTCCAGCGCGCCGAGGAGGTGGCCTCGGACGCCGGCGCCGCCGGCCTCTGGCTGGCCGCCTGGTCCGGCAACCACGGGGCGCTCCGCTTCTACGCGCGCCTCGGCTACGAGACGGTGGGGCGAGCGGACCACGTGGTCGAGGACCGGGTCTACAGCACCGAGGTCCTGGTGAAGGCCCTCGGCGAGCCCCCGCGGTGAGGTTGTGCTTCCCCGGCGCCATCGTCTCGCGGCCGGCGCGGCGCGGCGGGATTGCGTAACCCGTGGCATACTGGTGAGTCCGAGCTCTTTCAGGGCCACGACCTTCCCGGCCCCGCAAGCCGGGGGACTGGTGGTCCGTCAACCCTCAATTGACGGGTCCTGGCGGTCCTTCACGCCGCTGGCGG
>JBKHJP010000122.1:0-11350 GCA_046538065.1 Thermoanaerobaculia bacterium
CCTACCACTTCCCGGGTTCCTCGTGGATGGTGGTGTCCGGGAGGCCGTCCGCGTCCCGGAGCCCGAGGGGGAGCGTCGGATCGTCCGCCGACGCCTTGCCGGCCTCCACCCAGCCGAAGCGGGTGAGGAGCGAGCCGGCGAGGGCGGAGGCGGCGGCAGCCCGGCGCGCCCCCAGCAGGCGCAGCACGAGGGGCACCGGGCCCGAGAGGACCCCGCCGGTGCGGACCACCGCCCCGCTCCGGCCCCGTTTCAGGGGGGCGTAGGCCGGGTCCGGATCGCGCTCGTGGTGGGCGCCCACGGCGGTTTCCGCCGCCGCCGCCGACATGCCCAGGGCGTTGAGCGCCCGGTGGCGGTGGCCCAGGAGCTCCAGGATGGCGACGGCGCTGGCGAGACCCGAGGCGGCGAAGTGGAGGGGCAGGACCCGGACGTTGCGGTTCCAGACCGGGATCGTGGTGGCCCCGACGAGCACCCCGGTGTAGCTGGCCATGAGAGCGCCGGTGGCGGCGGAGACCGGCTCCGCGGCGTCTTCCAGCACCCGCACCGGGAGCGAACGGCCATCCGGGGCAGAGGCGCCGTCGCGCCGACGCACGACGTCGGCGAAGGCCCGGGCCGCCGACGCCGTGGAGAAGGCCACCGCCGTCCAGGCCCCCACGGACATGGCGCTCTGGGGCTTGAAGACCCGGAGCATGTTGAGGAACCTCTCCGGCCGCCCCAGGTCGGCCACCAGCAGAGCCGGCGAGGCCGCCCCGCCGACGGCGGCGATCCAGCGGGCGTCCCGGGCGAGGTCCCCGGCTCCCGCGGCGCGGGCCGCGGCCCCCACCACCGCCGCCGCTCCGGCGGCGCCGCCGACGAAGAAGTAGACCGGCACCTCCCAGGTCCAGACCGGCCGCTTGAGGAGCGGCAGCCCGTAGTAGCCGGTCCCGGCGTCGGCCCGGGGGAAGGGCGCGCCCTCGGGCCGTACCCCGGGGCGCTCGACGCGCCCCACCTCCTCCGCCTCGCGCCGGATCTCCGCCAGGGCCGCCTCGCGCTCGAGCTCGCCCACGGTCACGACCGGCCCCCCAGCAAGAACGACGCCGCGGCGGCCACCGCCAGGCCCCCGGCGGCCAGCGCCGCCGCGCGCCAGCCGTCCTCCAGGTGGACCGTCGGGACCTCCGGCGCCAGGGGCAGGTTGTAGGCCCGGGGATCGCCGCGGACGATGAAGAGGGCGTGGACGCCCTGGACGCTCGTGTCCCGCGGGTCCCACAGGGTGGCGTCCTCCATGCCCCGCGCCTGGAGCTCCTCCACCCGGGCGTCGGCCCGGTCCTGGAGCTCCCCCAGCTCGCCGAAGAGGATGGAGTCCGTCGGGCAGACGGAAGCGCAGGCGGGCTCGAGGCCCCCGCGCTGGCGGTCGTAGCAGAAGGTGCACTTGAAGACGCGCCCGTCCTCCGGCCGCCGGTCGAGGACCCCGAACGGACACTCCACCACGCAGTAGCCGCAGCCGTTGCAGACGTCCGGCTGGACGAAGACCCCGCCGAGATCCGTGCGGACGATGGCTCCCGTGGGGCACGCCTCCAGGCACCCGGCCACCCCGCAGTGCTTGCACACGTCGGAGGAGAACTGCCAGGAGAGGAGGTCCGGGTCGTTGCCGCCGCGGCCGATCTCCGGCTCCTGCTCCACGAACTTGACGTGGCGCCAGGTGGAGGCCCCCAGGGAGCCGGTGTTGTCGTAGGACAGGCCGGTGAACAGGAGGTCGTCCGCCGGCACCTGGTTCCACTCCTTGCAGGCCACCTCGCAGGCCTTGCAGCCGATGCACAGGGTCGAGTCGGTCAGGAACGCGGTCGTGGTCACGGCGCGGCCTCCCGGCGCCCCGGCGCCACCTGGCAGACCAGGCCCTTGGTCTCCATGATCCGCACGTTGGGCTCCTGCGAGAGCGCCACCAGGTCGTTGACGGCGTCGCCCCGGACCAGGCCCTTGCCGCCCCAGTGGTAGGGCAGCCCCACCTGGTGCACCCGCCGGCCGTCGGCCTGGAGGGGCGGGATCCGCCCGGTGACCAGGACCCGGGCCTCGATCACGCCGCGGGGGGTGGTGATGGTGGCCCAGCCCCGGTGCTCGAGGCCGGCCTCCCGGGCGAGCTCCGGCGAGATCTCGCAGAAGAGCTCCGGCTGGAGCTCCGCCAGGTGCGAGAGGGTCCGGCTCATGCCTCCGGCGGTGTGGTGCTCGGTCAGGCGGTAGGTGGTCAGGACGTGGGGGAACGCCGGGTCGCCGGGACGTGCGTACGGGTTGTCGGGGCGTTCCAGGCGGTCGGCGGCGGGGTTGTCCCGCCGGGCGTAGAGGTCGTTGTCGGCGTACGGGCTCTCCAGGGGCTCGTAGTGGGTCGGGAGCGGGCCGTCCTTGAGCCCCGTGGGGACCCAGAGCCAGCCCACCCCGTCCGGGTGCATGACGAACGGCTGGGTACCGGTGAGGGCGTCCTCTCCGGTGGCCCCCTCCGGCGGCTGGTACTCCGGGGGCTTGGCCGTGCCGAAGTCGGGCACGTCGTGCCCCGTCCACCGGCCCTGCCCCTCGTCCCACCAGACGAGCTTCTTCTCCTCGCTCCAGGGCCGGCCGTCGGGCCGGGCGGAGCAGCGGTTGTAGAGGATCCGCCGGTCGGCGGGCCAGGCGAACCCCCAGCCGTGGCCCAGCGGGTCCTCGGGCTCGCGCTTGCGGGCCCTGTTCACGCCCTCGCCCTCGCCGTCCGGGGCGAACACCCCGGAGTAGATCCAGCAGCCGCAGGCGGTGGAGCCGTCGGCGGCGAGCTCCGGGAAGCCGGAGAGGAGCTCGCCGGTGGCGAGCCTGCGGCCGTTGATCTCCTTGAGGACCGACTCGACCTCGGGCTCCTCCTGCGGCCCATGCAGGGGGTAGTCCCAGGTCAGGGCCTGGAGGGGCCGGTCCCGGCGGCGGTCGCTCCCCTCGGCCTTCGCCCTCAGTCGCCGCCCCAGGTGATAGATGAACCAGGGCTCGCTCCGGCAGTCGCCCGGCGGCTCCACCGCCTTCTCGTGCCACTGGAGCAGGCGCTGGGTGTTGGTGAAGGTGCCGTTCTTCTCGGCGTGGCCGGCGGCGGGCAGGAAGAAGACCTCGGTGGCGATCTCCTCCGGCCGGAGCTCGCCCCGCTCCACCTCCGGGGAGTCGTACCAGAAGGAGGCGGTCTCCGTCTCCACCAGGTCCCGGACCACCAGCCAGTCGAGCTCCGCCAGGGCCTTCCGCTCCAGGCGGGAGTTGGGGGCGCCCACCGCCGGGTTCTGACCGATCACGAAGAGGCCCTCCAGCTCGCCGTCCGCCATCTCCAGCCAGTAGCCCTGGTGGGAGTGGTCGCCGTCCACCCGGGGGAGCAGGTGGAAGCCCCACTCCTCGTCCTCGCGAGCGTCCTCGCCGTAGTAGGCCCGGAGAAGGCTCACCACGAAGGCGTCGAAGTGGTGCCACCAGCCGCGCTCGCTCGAGTGCTTCGCCACGTAGTCGGCCAGGCTGTCGGAGTCCGCCTCGAAGAAGGGCATGGCGAGGTACCCGGGCAGGACGTCGTAGAGGGTGGGGATGTCGGTGGAGCCCTGGATGGAGGCGTGGCCCCGGAGCGCCAGGACCCCGCCTCCGGGGCGGCCGACGTTTCCCAGGAGGAGCTGGAGGATGGCCGCCGTGCGGATGATCTGGACCCCCGTGGAGTGCTGGGTCCAGCCGACGGCGTAGCAGATGGCGCCGGTCCGCTCCGCCCCGGAGGCGGAGAGGAACGCCTCCGCCACCCGGAGGAACTCCTCCCTCGGCACGCCGCAGATGCGCTCGACCCTCTCCGGCGTGTAGCGGGCGAAGTGGCGCCGGAGCACCTGGAAGACGCACCGCGGGTCCTCCAGGCTCTCGTCGCGCTCCAGGCGATCGATCACCTGGGCCTCGCCGCCGCGGTCCTTGCCGTGCCCGCCGGCCTCCGGCTCCTGGCCCGACGGCTCCGGGCGCTCATCGAGCTTGCGGCGCTTGAGCTCCGCGCCGCGGTAGAGCCAGCTCGGCGGCAGGTACTCCCCGGCCTCCTCGTCCCACCCGGAGAAGAGGCCGTCCAGGTCCTCCGGGGTCTTCGCGTCCTCGCACAGCAGGGTGGCCGCGTTCGTGTAGCGGGTCACGTAGTCCCGGAAGAAGCCTCCCTCCTCCAGGACCCGCTCCGCGGCCAGGCGGACCAGGGCGCCGAGGAAGACGATGTCCGTGCCCGCCCGGAGCGGCACCCACAGGTCCGCCATGGCGGAGGTGCGGGTGAAGCGCGGGTCGACGTGGATCACCTGGGCGCCCCGCTCCCGGGCCTCCATGACCCACCGGAAGCCCACGGGGTGGTTCTCGGCCATGGAGGAGCCCATGATCAGCACGGCGTCGGCGTTGGCCAGGTCCTGCTGCGCGGTGGTGGCGCCGCCGCGCCCGTAGGTGGTGCCCAGACCGGGCACCGTGGAGCTGTGTCATATGCGGGCCTGGTTGGAGACCCGCGTCATCCCCAGCCCGGCTGTGAAGAGCTTCTTGATGAGGTAGTTCTCTTCGTTGTCCAGCGTCGCGCCGCCCAGGTGGGCGATCCCGCGGCACTGCATCAGGGTGCGGCCGCCCAGCTCCTCCTCGAAGGTCCGCTCCCGGCTCTGCCAGACCCGCTCGGCGATCCGGTCCATGGCCGTCTCCAGGTCCAGCTCCCGCCACTCCGTTGCGTACGGCGGGCGGTACTTGACCCGGGTCTCGCGCCCTTCGTGGGTCAGGAGCTCCCGGGAGGCGGCCCCCTTGGGGCAGAGCTTGCCCCGGGAGATGGGCGACTCCGGGTCGCCCTCGATGGCCAGGAGCTTCCCGTCCCGGTGGAAGATCTTCTGGCCGCAGCCCACCCCGCAGTACGGGCAGACGGAGCGGGCCACCTCCGCCCCGGCGGTCCGGGGAGCGAGCTCCCGGGTCCGCGGGCTCATGGACTCGGCCCCGTTGCCGTTCGAGCGGTCCCGGATCTGGCGGAGCAGCGGCCAGGCGGGGAGGCGCGGACCCCGCCCTTTCACCCGCGTGAACGATCTGCACTGACTCGGGCTCGGTTCCGGCGGCGCGACAGGCGGATCACGGCGCATGGCAACCCGACACACTGCAAGAACGTGGCCGGCGGAGTCGCTCCACTAGCACACATACAAGCTTCCCTATTTGCCACGATGTGGGGATTCCCCCTATAGTCCCGCCCGTTCGCTCGTTTTCGTTGCTCCGCTGCGTTTCGACGCCCGATCCTCCGGTGGTGACTGCCCTCGGGAGCCCGAGGAACCCGCTCCACGTACGGCCGTCGCGGCCGTCGTGCGGCGGCTTCCGGACGAGCACTGACCGACGAAAGGAGCGTTCCCCTTGCGACCCACGACCCCCGAGGTTCCCGCCCGCCCCGCCCGCCGGGGGCTCACCGGAGCCGTGATGCTCGGCGCCGGCGCCCTGCTGGCGGGCGCCCTGGTGGCCGCCGACCCGCCCTCCGGGCCGCCCTACGAGCCGGACCTGCCGGCCCCGGAGCTCTCCGGCGACGTCCCGCGGACGGTGCCGCCCTTCCCCATCCGCTACAGCGGGGTCCAGCAGCGGCCCTTCTTCGACACCTTCGCCTGGCAGAACTTCATCGCCCTCATGTGGCCGGCGGAGCCGGGGTCCCACGGCGTGCCGTACCGGCCGGACGACCCGTCCGCCTTCGGCGACTACTCCGACGGCCGGGTGCCGGTCTGGATGACCTGGAAGCAGAGCTACGACCTCTTCCCCGGGGCGGGGGGCGAGCCCGTGCCGTGGGACGCCCCGAACGGTGCGCCGGACGTCTGCCGGAACCTGGACCCGGAGGCGGGCGACCACGTCTTCGTCCGGGCGAGCAAGTTCGACACGGTGGCCGACGAGGTGAACCAGGCCTTCGGCGGCCCGCTGCCGGACCAGACGGGCCTTTTCACCCGCTACGAGGTCCGGATGAACCGGGCGGAGTACGACTTCATCCGGGACAACGGCTACTACGACAAGGCGAACTGGCCCCAGGGCTCGTCGATCTACCTGCCGGCCTCGACCCCCGACGCCGTGGGGTCCATCGAGGTCAAGGCGGCGTGGCGGGACCTCTCCCGGGTGCCGGAGGAGTACCACCACCGCTTCTTCACCACCACCGCCCTGGCGGTCGATCCCGCCACCTGCACCGGCCCGGACGAGGCCGGCCAGCCCACCGACTGCGACTGCTCGGAGATCGACGTGGGCCTGGTGGGCTTCCACGTCGCCCACAAGACGGAGGAGTTCCCCCAGTGGGTCTGGGCCACCTTCGAGCAGGCCGACAACCTGGGCGACGACGCCGTGACCCCGACGCCGCCGGAGATGATCCCGTCCTACTACGACCCGGAGGCCTACCGGAAGCACCCCGAGGTGCCGCGGGTCAACCCGGCGGCCCACCCCGGGGCGAGCCGGGAGCCGGCGGAGGGCGACTACGACCCGACGCCCATCAACGTGATCCGCCTGGGCCAGGTCCCCACGACGCCTACGACCTCCAGCGGGAAGGACGTCTCCACCGTCGCGCTGAACGAGCTCTACCGGACCGGCGTCCTCGACGACTCGGTCTGGAAGCACTACTTCCTGGTGGGAAGCCAGTGGTCCACGCTGCCCGCGGCGCCGTACGAGTCGCCCCAGCCCTCCATCTCGCCGCCCGATTTCGGCTGCGAGGACGGCGCGGGACCCCTGTCGGGGGGCATGCCCTTCCCTCAGTGCCTCCTGGCGAACGTCACCATGGAGACCTACCACCAGTACGACAGTTGCCAGAACTGCCACCAGGGGGCACAGCGCGCCGGCGCCGACTTCAGCTGGATCCTGGCCAACCGCGCCGCGGCCCCCGGCGCTTCCGAGGACGAGCCATGAGCCCGGCGCCCCGCTCCCGTGGATCCCGTGAATCCTGCACGTCCCGCCGGGCTCCCGGCGGACGGGCGTCCGCCGAGCCACCGACGAAGGAGAGACCGACCATGACCGAGTACCTCGATCCCTGCGAATCCCTCCAGCCAACGTCTCAGCCGGACAGCCGCCATCGCCCCCTGATTCTCCGGGTCGATTCCGGGACGTCCCGCTTCCCCCAGACTCCGGCGCTGCGCTGGACTCGCCGTCTCGCGGCCCTGGGCGCCGCAACGCTCCTCGCCTGCCTCGGGCCCCTCGCCTGCGGGCCCGCCGCGGTGGACCAGGCGCCCACCGGGGAAACGGCCGAGGAGCCGGAGCCCGAAACCGCCGAGACCGACTCCGGCGCAGCCGATCTGGCCTACCGGGACGCCGTCAGCGGCCCGCCCCCCGGCTGGAGCGGTCCGGTCTTCGAGCTCAGCCACGACTACCCCACGACCGACCCGGGCGCCTGCCCGCCGGAGACCTGCCCGTGGCTGGCCATGGACGTGGACTTCTCCGACCCGTCGCCCACCTGGGGGCCGCCGTGGAGCGACTACCTCCAGGCGATCTTCGACTACGTCAAGGAGGGCCAGGACCTCTCCCCCGAGGGGTGGAACACGGCGGTGGGCGGCGAGACCCGCTGGTACCACGTGCCGTGGATGGCCTACGACCCGAAGGTGGGCCGGGAGTTCGTCCACGGCTTCACCAACGAGCGCACGGCCTACCTCTCGGATTTCCTGGGAAGCGGCGAGGGGGCCTTCGGCGCCCACACCCTGCCGCTGGCGGAGGGCGGCTCCACCGAAGAGGAGTTCGAGAGCTGGGCCGTGGGCTTCTACAACCCCTGGGGCGGCCACGCCATCGGCGGCACCTGGGGCCGGGACGGCGAGCCCGTGATGAGCGGGAACCCGGCCCAGCCGGCGGGCCTGCCCTTCCCGGAGGGCACAGTGGTGGCGAAGATCCTCTTCACCACGGCCACCCCCGACGACGTCTACTACCTGGAGGGCTCCCCGGAGTGGACGGCGGACCGCCACACCCAGGTGGGCGGTTGCGAGCGGGAGCCCCAGCCGGTCCGCCTGGTGCAGATGGACGTGGCGGTGGTGGACGAGCGGGCTCCCACCCGGTGGGTCTACGGCACCTTCGGCTACGACGGCACCCTGGAGGGCTCGTCCCCCTGGGACCGGATGGCGCCCCTGGGCCTCCAGTGGGGCAACGACCCGGAGAGCTTCCCGGCGGTGGCGGAGGCGGAGAGCCGGCCGGTCCACCAGTCGGTGCTGGCGCCGGTGGACATCTACGAGCACTTCGGCTGCAACGCCCGCCTAGCCGGCCCGGTGGACAACAAGAAGTCCGCCTGCCTGGCCTGCCACGGCGGCGGCTACGTGGCCCGGCCCGCCGGCTCCATCTCCGAGATGGCGCCGCCCTGCGAGCCCGGCTCCGGCGAGCCGTGCAACCACGTGCCCCAGATCTTCGGCTTCGACGGCCTGTGCACCGAGGCGAGCCCGGAGAACGCGAATTACTTCGCCAACGTCACCTACCCGGAGCCCTACACCGGCGACGGTTACCCGAACACCTTCTCCACCGACACGTCGCTCCAGCTCCAGGTGGCCTTCATGCAGTACGGCGTCTACAACACCAACGGCCAGCCCAACGCCTGCACGCCGGCGGGCTGAGAGGCGGTGTATCGTGTCTGACGCCCCGCGGCCCCCACCCGTCCCCGACCGCTGACGGTAGCCCCGCCCATGCCCTGCGAGCCGCTCGACACCCCGTCCCGGGACCTTCCCGGGACGGCGCCCCCTGGCTCGGGATCCGTGCCGGAGCTCGCCCTCCGCCGGGTCCCGATCCCGGCCCTGGCCCTGGTTCTGGCCCTGGCCTTCGTCGGCTGCGGAGGGCCGGGCGCCGGGCCCCCGAACGTGCTCCTGGTCTCCATCGACACGCTGCGCCAGGACCACGTCTCCGCCTACGGCTACGGGCGGGAGACGACGCCGGCCCTGGACCGCCTGGCCGACGACGGCGTGGTGTTCCTGGACGCCCGGTCCACCTCGTCGTGGACCCTCCCGGCCCACGCCAGCGTGATGACGGGGCGCTACCCCTTCGAGATCGGCGTCGAGACGAGCGAGGACGCCCTGGGCCCGGACGTGCCGGTCCTGGCCGAGCGCTTCGCCGGGGCGGGCTTCGCCACGGCCGGGTTCGCGAGCCACGTCTTCCTGGACGCCTCGTACGGGTTCGACCGTGGGTTCGGCACCTACGAGGTCGTGCCCGACCGCCGGGCCGGGGACCTGACGGACCGGGCCCTCGCGTGGCTGGCGCGGGAGAGGCGGCCGTTCTTCCTCTTCCTCCACTACTTCGACCCCCACTGGAACTACGATCCGCCGGACGGCTACGCCGAGCGTTTCACGGCGGGGCCGATCGACCGCTCCTGGGGGCGCCTCGGCAAGCTGCTGCCCTTCGTCGGGCCGGACCGGCAGATCCCCGCGGACGGGATCGAGCAGCTCCGGGCGCTCTATGACGGCGAGATCCGCTACGCCGACGACCAGCTCGGGCGGCTCATCGAGGGGCTCCGGAGCCGGGGCGAGCTGGAGCGCACCGTCGTCGCCGTGTTCTCCGACCACGGCGAGGAGCTGGAGGAGCACGGCTACTTCGGCCACGGCGGCACGCTCTACGGCGAGGCCGTGCGGGTTCCCCTGATCCTCCACGGGCCGGGCCGCCTGCCGGCCGGGCGACGCGTTACGGGGGCCGTCTCGCTGAGGGGAGTGCCGGAGGCCCTCCTCACGCTCGCCGGGCTGGAAGCGCCGCCGGAGATGCTCGAGCGCCCCGGACTGCTGGCGGCCCTCGAGGGGCGCCTTCCGGCCGAGGTCTTCGCCTCCACGTCCCGCCTCGGGCCCCGGCGGGCCGGAATCGTGGCCGGCCACCTGAAGCTCGTCACGCCGGGTACGTTCACCGTCTCCTACCCGAAGGAGGGCGGCGGGACCGCGGGCGAGCGGACCGTTTCGGTCCCGGGAGGGCTCTTCGACCTGGATCGCGACCCCGGCGAGCACGCGCCCCTGCCCGCCGAGCACCAGGCCGCCGCCGGGCTCCGGCGCCTCCTCGATCGCCGCCTGGCCGGCGCGGGGTCCATCGAGGCCCCGGGGGTGGACCTCTCCCCGGAAGAGGAGGAGGCGCTCCGCGCCCTGGGGTACCTGGACTGAGAACCCCTCCACGGGGGGCACCCTTCCCACCCGCGGGTTCGGCGCCACTCGCCGATCGAGCAGGTGAGCGCCCTGACCGGCCGGTCCCGTCCCGAACCCTGGATCCGCCGTCTCCCGTCCGGGACGGGCACCGCCAGTGCAGGGGTCAGCGCCGTCGCCGGCCTCTCCCCGTGCGCGGCTCCGGCGGGGACGGCCTCTCGGGTTCGGGACGGTGCGGGATCGTCGCCGGAAGCCGCGGGCGGAGGCTCGGGACGCCGCAGGCCCCGCCGAACGGGGCTCTCGGCCCACCCCTGGTGGTCTCGTCGAGCGACCCGGTCACTAACCTCAACGCCGACTCGGTGGACGGGATCCACGGCACCGACCTGGCGACCAAGCTGGGCAACGTGGTCACAGTGGCCAGCATGCTGCCCGTGACCGCCCGCCGGCGACCCTCCCGGGAGGTCGCAAGAGTCCGCGTCCCTTGACAAGTTGAGCGCGGGGGCACATCCACCACACGATCAGCGCGCCGGCTGCTGGCGGGGGACATTCGCGAGGATGTTGAGTTGCAACCAGGAGGGAAAGGCCTCGCAGAGGCGGCGGGGTCCGTGAAGCTCGATCTTTCCGTCCCGGATTGCCTGGCGCAAGGGAAAGTCGCCATACCAGACATAGGTGACCACCCGGCTGTCGGTGACGACGTAGAGGTCCGGCTCGAAACCGGGATCGGTAATACACAGCTCGACACCGTTCCTGTCGCTGACGATCCACCTCAGGCGCTTTTTCTTCGGCTGATCGGTGAATTCGAACTCTATGACAGTTCGCGCTTCGGGCAGCCGATCGAGATTCATCCGACGGTGCATGTCCCACATGATCAGGTCCGGATCGGCCCGCTCGTCGCTGAGCGTGGCCGGCAACCAGCGCTTGCTCCAGACCGCCAGGCTCTCGATGGTCGGCGCCAGTTCCCGTCCGGCTTCGGTCAGTAGGTACTCGTTGCGGCCGCCGGTGTGACGGCGCTCGAGAATGCCGGCCTTGATCAGGGTCTTCAGCCGCTGCGACAGCAAGGAGGGCGACATGCGCGGCACGCCGCGATGGATGTCGTTGAACCGGCGCGCGCCCAGAATCAGCTCGCGCAGGACGAGCGGCGTCCAACGCTCACCGACGACTTCCGCTGCCAGGGCGAGCGGGCAGAACTGGCCGTATCCCTTCATCGGTAGATCCTTACACGTCTTCGAGCGGCTGGCCACCGGACCGAGGCCGGCCACGGCCGCGACGCCGCTGCTGACCTGCCACTACAGATTTTTGAGTTGACTGCTTCCAGGGGACGCCGAGAATGGTCT
>JBKHJP010000123.1:0-11337 GCA_046538065.1 Thermoanaerobaculia bacterium
GCCCTGGACGCCTTCCTCAACGGCGCCGGCGCGGTGCTCGACCGTCTGGCGGCCGAGCAACAAAAAGCCGCCCGTGCCGGCTCAGACACACGCGACAATACGGGCACCCACGGCTAGTGGAGCGCATTTGACATTCGAGTCCCAGTTGCGGCTAGGCTCGTGCTCAAATGTCAAATTCAAAAGCTCCACTAGAATCAGATATTTACCTAGTGGTTCTCATGATTCCGACATTTGCTCAGGAAGGTGCCGCAAGGGATGCAAATGTCGGAATCGGACCACTAGGCCGCAGTCCAGCCGCCATCGACCCTGAGGCTGTCGCCAACGACCATCGCCGCGAGGGGCGAGGCCAGATAGACGATGGCATTGGCCACGTCCTCGGGCTGGGCAAGGCGACCCATGGGAATATTGCCCAAGACGAACTTCTTGAATTCCGGGTTCTCGAACATCGGCCGGGTCATGGGCGTTTCGACGAATGTCGGCGCCACGGACACCACGCGCAAGCCCTGGGGCGCCAGCTCCACGGCCATGGCGCGGGTAAGACCCTCCACGGCATGCTTGGTCATGCAGTAGACGGTGCGCCCGGGTGAGCCGACATGTCCCATCTGCGAGGACATGTTGATGATCACGCCCGAGCCCTGCCTTGTCATGACGCGGGCAGCAGCCTGGGCGGTCTTGAAGACTGACCGGATGTTCAGCGCGATCAGTCGGTCGAGCGTCTCGTCGTCGACATCGACCATCGGCATGGGACGGTTGCTGCCCGCATTGTTGACGAGGATGTCGAGGCGATCGAGGCCTGCGAGCGCCTCGTGGAACGCCGAATCGGTGACATCCGCCTGCCACGGCTCGATTGCGCCATCGGTCTCTTCAGCGAGGCTGTCCAGATCTTCCCGTGTGCGGGCAACAGCGATCACCCGTGCTCCCGCGGCGGCCAGGCCCGCCCACAGGAGGACGTTCAGAAGGCGCGCCCAGAGCACCCCCGGCTCGAACCCGGCGAGCCGCGCCGCCTTGAGCCAGGCCTTGAGCGCCAGGTAGTACCCGGGCGGGTGGGCGTCCAGGGCCGTCCGCTCCACCACCTCCCCGGCCGGGTACGTGGTCAGCAGGAGGGAGTAGGTCTCGTCCTCCCAGAGGCCGGTCTCCAGGTGGGCCCGCCAGAGGGTCAGGGGCGCGAGCGCCACCACGAGCAGCAGGAGTCCGGCGGCGCCCCGCCTCACCGCGACGTCTCGACCAGCCAAACCGAACCCGCGGAATGGAGCACCAGAACCTCTCCGGTGCGTAGCGCCGCCACCACAGCGGCCGCGACCATCGCCGAGGCGATCAGCCCCCTTGCATCGAGCAAGTCCTCACCCCCCAAGTGAATTGTTTCACGACAGGGTGAGAGGGTTCGCTTCCCCAGGACGACCGTTCCGGTCCCAGAACGACCGCTCAGGTCCCAGAACGACCGCTCAGGTCCCAGAACGACCGTTCCGGTCCGAAATCGACCGTTCGCTTCTCAGCGACCAGGGCTCCCGGTCCCCTCGGTCCGGAGATGGCGTTCACACCCGATCGGGGGATCGATGCGGCTCTGGAGGGATCTCCACGTGGATCCCGTCCCCGGAGCTGTGGCCGAGGGATCGGGGTCCCGCTCTTCCTTGGCCATCTGCGTGAGCCGCTCAGGTCGCCAAAGATCGACCGTTCGGCCCAGGACCCAGGGCCGGGCGCCGGTTAAGATGGACTGTAGACCAGCAATCTTCGGACTCCCACCGCAAAGGAGGAGACCGTGACCTCTCCAGCTCGACTCGCCCTCGGGATTCTTCTCGTCTTCGCACCTGCCGCGGCCGGCCCGGTGCTCCGGGCCCAGGAGGCGCCCCCGGCCGGGTCAGCCGAGCCGTTCGCCGTCGCCTCGGAGCTCCAGCGCCTCAACTCCACCCTCGACCGGATCGCCACCCTCCTCGATCGCCAGCTCGAAGGCCAGGCCCTCGACCTCCAGCTCAAGCGCCTGGAGGTGGCGAGCCGGCGGGTGGATAGCTTGGAGGAGGACCTCTCCCGGGTCAGGTCGTCCCGCGAAGGCCTGACCGACGAACGGATGCGGGTCGAGACCCACCTGGAACACCTCGCGGTCGAGGTCGAAGAGGCCGACTCGGAGGAGCTCCCCGAGCTCGAGGTCTCGCTCCGGCAGGCCCAGCGGATGATGGATCGCCTGGAGAGCCGGACCTCCGAGCTCGACGCCCGGATCCTCGCGCTCGAAAACGAGCTCACCGGCCGCCGGAGCGACCTCCAGGCCCTGGAGGACCAGCTCGACCGGGAGCTAGCCGGGCTCGACTAGAACGCCCGGCCCGCCCGGCGCGCCAGCTCCGCCTCCGCCGCCAGGTGGCCGAAGGCCGGCCACTGGTCGTCCCGGCCGGACTCCACGATGTGCCGGAAGAGGGTCTCGGCCTCCGCCCTCCGGCCCTCCACCAGGTGCAGGTGGGCGACTCCGAAGGCCAGGGTGGCGAAGTCCAGGCTCCCCGCCTCCACGTCGGCCAGGAGGTCCTCGGCGGCGAGCTCGCCGCGGTACAGCAGGAGCAGCCGGTGGTAGGCGTGGTTCTCGATCACGTCCAGGTCCGCGTGGATCGGCTCCAGCACCTCCCCCGCCTCCCCGTCCCGGCCCAGGCGCCGGAGCGTCATGTACAGCCAGTGGGAGGTGGCCACCAGCATGTCCGGGTTCCCGGAGACGGCGAGGCACTCCCGGTACGCCTCGAGGGCCCCCTCGAAGTCGCCCCGGGCGAACCGGGCGAGCCCCAGGTGGTACCAGACGTTCGACTGGAGGGTGCTGGTGGGGATGCCCCGCTCGTTCGGCAGGCCGTCCGGCTCCACCCGGTCCGGCCGCCCCCGCACCAGCTCCCCCGCCCGCGCCAGGTCGGCCTCCGCCAGGTCGAGGCGCCGGAGCGTCAGGAACCGGTGCCCCCGGTGGCGGAGGAACCGGGCATCCTCCGGGAACCGCTCGACGCCTCGGGAGAAGAGGGCCGCCGCCTCCCGGTAGCGCCCCAGGTAGGCCGTCCGCCGCCCGAGCCAGATCAGGGCGTCCGGGTCCCCCGGGTCCGCCTCGTAGCGCGCCCGGGCCTCGGCGAGCTGTTCCTCCCGCTCGGCCCGCAGTGCGTCCGGCAGCCCGGGGCGGAACAGGGGCTCGCCCAGGAGCGAAAAGGCCTCGGGGACCGGAACGGCGTCCCCGCCGGATTCGGAGCTCACCGCGCCGCCCGGTTCGAGCCCACCGGCTCCGGCGTCCCCACCCGGGGGAGGCGCCGACCGGCAGCCCCAGGCGACAACGGCGAGAGAGGCCGCAAGGCACGCGGCGGGCAGCAGGGCACGGCGGGAGGCCAGGACGCGGCGGTTCATCACAGCTCCTCGGGGCGGGGCTCGGGTGTCAAGGGGACGGGAAGATCCTACCCCAGGCGCCGAGCGACTCGCCATCGCCAGGAGGACGTCCGCCCGGTGCGCGGTGGCGGGCCACCACGGCCTTGAAACGTCCCGGCCGGATCATTAAAGTATGCGCGCTCTCCGCGCCATTCTGTCCCCCGATCGAGCCCATCGGGTCCATGAGCAAACACGATACACCTGCGAACCAACGCCGGAAACCGCAAGTTTCGAACCATCGAGCCCGGTTCCTGAAGCCGGCGCTGGTCGCCGTGGCGGTACTCGGCGCGTCGGCCTGGCCTGGCAGTCCAGCCCGGGCCGCCGACCTGACTCCCCTTCTGAAGTGTGTCCGCCCGTTCGAGGAGGATGATCGAAACTTGTTGATCGCGATTTTCGGTTACGTCAATGATGGATCGACCGTCGACGTTCCCGTGGGCCCGGACAACTTCATGGACCCGGGGCCCGAGGACCGGGGGCAGCCCACCCGTTTCGAACCGGTCACCTTCGAAGACGCCTTCGAGGTGAGCTTCGACCTCGACCGCCGGGGCGAGCTCACCTGGATGCTCGACGGTGAGAGCGCCACGGCCACCGACGATCCGGACCTCTACTGCGAGGGCATCCTCTGTGATTGCGTGGGCCCCGAAGGCCCCCAGGGATCCCCCGGGCCGGAAGGCCCCGAAGGCCCCGAGGGAGAGGTGGGGCCGGCGGGTCCGCCCGGTCCGGCCGGAGAGCCGGGGCCGGCCGGACCTTCGGCCCTCGGTGCCTGCCGCTGGGTCGGCTCCGGACCGGGTGAGGCCGAGGCGGTCGCGGCCTGCCAGGGTGACGAGCGCGTGGTCTCCGGCGGCGGCGCCTGCCGGAACGAGCCCGCCCTGCATCCGCCGGTCTGGCAGACCGGCCAGGTGGCGGCGAGCCAGGCGCACGGCCAGTCCGGCTGGCGGGTCCGCTGCCGGATCGGACGAGCCACCGCATGGGCGATGTGCTGCGGCGAGCCGGGGGGGCAGGAACCGTGAGGACCCGGACCCGATTCGTTCCGGTCGCCGGTCTCCTGGCGGTGATGTGGCTTGCGCCCGCGTCACCCGCCCCGGGCCTCGAGCCGATCACTCCGTTCCTGGTCTGCGTGTCCCCGGACGCCGAGAACCAGATCCTCACGGCCCACTTCGGCTACGCGAGTGGCAACCCCGACACCGTCACCGTTCCGGTCGGCTCCGACAACTTCTTCAGCCCGCCGCCGGCCAACCGCGGGCAACCGACCCGGTTCAACCCCGGCCTCAACACCTGGGCGTTCCAGGTGAGCGCCGCGTACGCGCCGGACGGTACGCCGCCGACGTTCACCTGGAACCTCCTGGGGGAGACGGCCGTCTCGACGCTCGATCCCGCCGACCCCTCGATCTCCATCTGCCCGTTCCCGCCGGCCGCAGAGTGCACCGCCGAGCCGGGCCCCGCCGGCGAGCCGGGGCCGGCCGGGGAGGCCGGGCCGCAGGGTGAGCGTGGCCCCGCGGGACCGGCGGGTCCGCCCGGGCCGGCCGGTCCCGAGGGTCCGCCGGCGTCTGCCGGGGGCACGGGCTGCCGGCAGGTCGAGGTGACCTCCGAAACATCGGAGGCGACGGCCGCCTGCGGCGCCGGGGAGGTCCTCGTCGGAGGCGGCGGCCACTGCGACGACACCCTCGACGGCGAGCCGGCGCCGTGGCCCGTCGGCCAGGTGCAGGCGAGTCATCCCGAATCCACGACCGCCTGGCGGCTGGAGTGCGGCCTCGGGCGGCCGACCGCCATGGCCCTCTGTTGCCCGGAGCCTTCGCCATGAGGGGCACCATGAGGACCGCCGGTCTTCTACTGGTCGCTCTGCTGGGCTTGGTGATCTCGCCCTCTGCACGAGCCGAGGATCTCTGGCCGGTGGCCACCTGCGTCCGGCACGACGAGTCGGCGGGCACGGTTTCGGCCGTGTTCGGCTTCATCAACCACGAGCAGAGCTCCGCGTCACTTCCCGTGGGATCTCGCAACTTCTTCGATCCGGCACCCGCGAGCCGCGATCAGCCGACGTTCTTCGCGCCGGGCGCCTCCCTGGAGGAGGTGGTGGTGACCTTCCCGGAGGATGAGACCCTGACCTGGACCCTGAACGGCGTCGAGGCGAGCGCGTCGAAGGACACCCCGCGGGCCTGCGCCTGTCACCAGGTCCCGGGCCCCGCCGGGCCGGCCGGCCCACCCGGACCCCAGGGACCCGAGGGCCCCACGGGGCCGGCCGGTCCCGAAGGACCGCCCGGACCCGAAGGCCCCGCCGGGCCGCAGGGCGCGGCATTGGGTACCGGCTGCCGCGTGGTCTCCGATGTCAGTGACACCGCCCAGGCCCGGGCGACCTGCGGCCCGGGCGAGCGGGTCCTGACCGGCGGCGGCGCCTGCAGCAACCGGCTGGGTGATGCAGCGATCCAGCCCGAGGCGGGGCAGCTCGCCGAAAGCCATCCGACGGAGGACGACGGCTGGCAGGTCCGCTGCGCACTGGGACAGGCCACCGCCCATGCCCTCTGCTGCCCGGAGTCACCGTGACCGTGTTACACCGGCGGCGTTCGCTCCTCTTCGGGCTCCTGCTCCTCTCCTCCGCGAGCGTGCAGGCCGCGCCGGACCCGGCGGGAGACACCGTCGCACGAAACCCCGGCGAGCCGGATGCGATCACCATCACCGCTCAGGAAGGCCAGGAGGCGGTCCACCTGACGCTGGAGCTGGCGGCGCCGGACCCTACGCTCTCCGCGATCATCGAGCTGGACACGGACGCCAGCCTCGAGACCGGGGACGTCTCCCGCGTATCCCTCCTCTGTCCCGACCTGACCGGGCTCGGCGTGGACCGGCGCATCGAGGTTCCGGCCGCCGGGTCCGTGGCAGTCGTCACCGGCCCCGGCGGCGCGGTGATCGGGAACGGCTCCGTGACCCGGGCCGGTGCCTGGCTGACGGTTACCGTGCCGAAGGGAGCGCTGGGCGGCTCGGTGATCGGCCGGCCCTACGCCGCGGTGGTCGGTGGCAGCGAGGCCAGCGACTGCCTGCCCAACGGCGGTGCGGCGCCCGTGGTGGACGCCGGCGCCGGGGATCCCCTGGCGATCCCGGCGCTCGACACCCTCGGGCTCTGGCTGATGGCCGGTCTGCTGGGACTGGCCGCGATGATGTTCCTTCGCGACCCAGCCGCCGAGCAAGTCACCGTCGCCAGCGGGACGTCCCTCGGCCGGCGGTAGCAGGCGCCGCCTGCTACGATGGCAAAAATTACGGAGGAGGGTGTATGAAAACCACGCTGATCAGGGCGCTCGCCATTTTGATATTTCCAATGTTCGCAGGGCCGGCATTCGGCCAGGTCGACCTCGAAGGCACCTGGGCTCTCCAGGCCTCGGGTGTGATCCCGCCGGAGGAGGAACCCTGCGTGTTCGAGGGAAGCGGCGACATGGCGCAAGACGGCGCCCAGCTCACCGGCCAGGCGACCCTCCTGCTGGTGTCCGGCCCGGCCGTATGCCCCGCCGAGATGGCGGCGGACATCATGGGCGAGGTGGAAGGATCGTCCTTCTTCGGCATGCTCGACGGCGGCGAGCAGTTCGGCGGCCTGAACTTCAGCGGCGCCATCTCGAACGACGGCTCCTCCATCGAGGGAACCTACTCAGTCAAGCCCGAAGGCCCGTTCAGCGACGTCACCGACGGCACCTGGAGCGCCGCCGTGCAACAGCTCTCGGTGCTGGAGATTCCCACCCTGGGAGCCTGGGGGCTCGCGGTCCTGACGGCGCTCCTGGCCCTGACGAGTCTGCTGGTCCTGCGCCGGTGGTGAGGACAACCATGAAAACCCCCTCGATCTTCGACCCCTCGCCGTGGTGGCCCTGGACCGGCCGGATGCTCGCCGTCTTCCGGATCGTCGCCGGGCTGATCTTCATCTCCGCCGGGACCACGAAGGTGTTCGGCTACCCGCCCGGCCCCGCGGACATGCAGGCCTTCGACCCGCTGACCCAGATCGGGTTCGGCGGCCTGCTCGAGATGGTGGGCGGCGCGGCCATCGTCCTCGGGCTGTTCACCCGGCCGGTCGCCTTCGTCCTCGCCGGCGAGATGGCGGTGGCCTACTTCCAGTTCCACGCCCCGGCGTCGTTCTTCCCCACCGTCAACCAGGGCATCCCGGCCGTGCTCTACTGCTTCTTCTTCCTCTACCTGGTCTTCGCCGGGGCCGGAGCCTGGAGCCTCGACGCCCGGATCGCCCGATCGCGGGCGGCCGGGGGCGGGGCGCAGCATGAGCCGGCGTAGCGCGGTGCTCGGCCTCGAGATGCTCTCTACGGCAGCAGCGTGAACCGTCCCCGCCTGGCGACGCGGTACACCGTGAAATCCGTCCTGTCGAGCGTCAGGATCCGGCGTAGGCCCTCTCTCTCGGCGACGCACACCAGGGCGGCGTCGGCGAGATCCATGGGTTGGTCGCGGTACTTCTCCATGAGCTGCTTCATGCGCGGAACGTCGGTCTGATCGAGCGGGAGAAGCTCCACCGCCCCCGTCTCCAGCATCTCCCACAGTCCCTTCTGGGCCCGCCAGGAGAAGCTGAGGAGGTACATGGCCTCTACGACGACGGGCCACACGGTGAGGAGGGGATCACGGAGCGACGCCAGAGCCGAGATCACCTGGTCGTGCTCGGCGTCGCTCCGGTCGAGGAGCGCGACGATCGGCCCCGTGTCAACGAGGACGCCGCGCACGGTGCTTCTCTTCCAGGAGCTCCCGGAACCGGCGGCCGCTTTCCCGCGAGAGCTGTCGGCCCCCGCTGTCGGCGATGCCCACGAAGGGGCTCAGCCGTTCGAGGGCCGAAGCGGTGCCATCCTGCCGCTCCTCGCTGGCGAGGCGCCCGATGGCGTCCCGGACCACCTCGGACCGGCTCTGTCCGCGGCGCTTTGCGAGCCGTTCGAGGGCGGCCCGCGTGCTGGGATCGAGGCGTACCGTGGTCATGGCGATCCTCCGTCGTACGGTCACCGTAGCACAGCCCTAACTATCCTTCCTGCCTGCCGAGCACCACGTCCAGCCCGTCCAGAATGAGCTCCAGCTTGCGCCGGGAGAGCCGGGCGACTCGCTCCGCGAGGACGCCCCGGTCGAGGGCCACGACCTGGGAGACGTTTGCGACGGAGTCCTTCGGAAGCCCCGTGAAGCGCGACTTGAGGAGCACGTTCCCCGGCGCAGCAGCCCACTGGAGGTTGCTGGTCAGGGGCACGCAGACCGCCGTCGCAATCCGGCTTCGATTGAGGCCTTCGCCCTGGACCACGACCACGGGCCGACGAAGACCGGGGCCCGACCCCATGGGCTCCGGGAGATCAGCCCACCAGACGTCGCCCTGCGAGACGACCGGAGCCGCGCCCAATCACCACTCCACGTTGCGCAGGGTCCTCTGAGCCGCCGCCTGGAAACCGGCATCCGGCGTCCCGTCCAAAGCTTCCAGCGCCCGATCCATCCGCTCCGTGACGGTCTCCACGTCGTGGCGGGCGACGTACTCTTCGATCGCCTCGGCATAGAGCTGGCTTCGAGACTTCCCGAGCCGCCTGGCCAGCTCCTCGGCCTCTTCGAACACGTCGTCGGGGAGGGAGATCGCCGTCTTCATACCCGGAGTATAACTTAGGTGTTCAGGAATTCGGCGTGATCGGCCGCATCGAGCATCTCCCGGAGGGTCACCCGGGGATCACGCCGCCGCATAGATCAGCTCGGCCTCTCGCAAGACCTGATCCCGGAAGTAGGGGCTCAGGCTTGCAGGGGGGGCGGAGGTCGACCGGTCGTCCGAGGAGCCGGGAAAGCTCCTCCTTGATGCGCACGAACTCGAGCCCGGGGATGTGCTCCGGGTCGAACTCCACGAGCACGTCCACGTCGCTCTCGGCTCCAAAGTGACTACGCTTGCCCAGTGGGCACCCGAGGGCCAGCACGCTCCGCCAGGATCGCAACATGGCCCCGAGACGAGGGGTCGTCCACTTCCCAATGCTCAACCTCGAAGCCGCAGGACTCCAGCAAGCGGATCGCCGTTGACGGCTCGTGGGAACTGTAGAAGAACGTCTCCCCGAGCATCGAGGCGGTGAACTCCCCCTCGGAGCCGCCGAGGGACACGAGAAACCGACCGCCGGGGCGAAGCCAGGACCGGAACCGGTCGAAGACGGCCGCGTGCTCCGCGCGGGGGACGTGAAACACGGAATCCCACGCCACGAGGGCGTCGAACGGCCCGCCCGGGTCGATGCGGCGCATGTCACCGACCACGAACGTGGCCTCCGAGAGGGAGCGGCGAGCGAGCCCGATCATCCTGGGCGACAGGTCGACGCCCGTCACCCGGAACCCACTGCGGGCCAGGTACCCTCCGATCGGCTCGCCGCACCCACACCCCACGTCCAGGACGTTGGCGCCCGGTGAAAGCGGGTCCACCAGCCGGTCCACGAGCCACCGCTCGCGGAACCTCGGTGAAGCCCTCTCCCTCCGCTCGGCGCTCCACGCCTCGGCAACGCGATCGTAGGCGTTCATTCAAGCGGCGGTCGAGGGCTCGGGCAAGAGGAACTCGACGTGGTTGGCGTCGGAGTCGAGCTCTCCGTGCTTGATCCGGTCGGCCAGGACCCGCAGGGCCAGGGCACGGGCGGCGCGGATCGCCTCGTCCGACCCGGAGCCGTAGGCCAGCACGCCGGGAAGATCCACGACCTCGGCCATCCAACGGCCGTCGTCCTCCCCCTCCAGCTCGATCCTCAGCTTCATTTCGATCAGGGTGAGTCTCAGACAGCTCCGACTTCCCGCCGAAGCTGGTCCATGTCGACCTTGATCACGTCCAGCTTTCGCCGCGCCAGCTCGTCCAGGAACTCGAGCCGCGTCATCCCCGCGATCTGGGCAGCTTGGCTCGCACTGATCCGGCCCCGGTGGTACCACTGAACGGCCGCGGCAAGCCGAAGCTCGGCCGGGAAGCGCTCCGGCGATTCCCGCAACACCGACAACACCTCCTCCGGCAGATCGATCGTCAACTCAACCATCCGGGTTCTCTTCTTGGCTCGATGGGGTCCTTCGGTGCCCGTCGTACACCTCTACCTCCGGGGTCTCCACTTCGAAGGCCCGCGACGGGGCGGCCCGCCCCTTCAAGATGGCGCCACCCTCGCGGACGCTCTCCACCAGCTTACCGAACAGGTCGTCGTTCATGAGAGCACCTGCGGGAAGGGGTCAATCCGCCCGCCGTTCGCGCATCCGGGCGAAGAGCTGGTCTCGGACCTTCTCCCAGGGGACCGTCTCCACCTCACCAGCGTCCACTGCGGCGACGCGGATGGCAATCTCCTGTCTCCAAGCCGCTTCCACGTCCGCGGCTTCCTCCGTGTCGAGACTCGCGAGCAGCGCTTCGGCGAGATAGACGCGGTCTGCCTCCGAGAGGAGGAGCACCTCCTTCAGTAGCGCCTCTGCGTCGCGGTCCATGGTGGGGCTGTAGCGGGGCGTGGGCAAAGTTACGCAGGAACGCTGAGTGGCCGGACCACTTCAGCGTCGATCAGCTCGGCGGTCGTTCACGGTTCTACGCATGCTAGCACCTCCTCCCCTGCCCCGGGGAGCTCACGAGAGCCGGCGAGGCCCTCCGGAGGAGCGGCCCAGGCCGCCCCTCCGGATGGGCTCCTCCTTCGCTTCCCTACGCCGCCTCGATCCGGCGCATGAGCGCCCGGCCGAGGATCGCCAGCTCCTCGCCGCCCAGGGACTGGACCGCCAGGGCCAGGCACTCCGGGTGGCGGAGCACGGTCCGCACGGCGTGGAGCTGCTCCGCCAGCCGCGGCTCGCGCCCGGCCCGGTCGGTCACGTGGCCGAAGCACACGGCCCCGTCGTGGACCGGGAAGCCCAGGCGCTTGCCCTTCTCCCCCAGGCGGATCCGGCTCGGCGCGGCCAGCGCCGGGAGGGTGGCGGCCACCAGGGCGGCGTCGGCCCGGTGGCGAACATAGGCGGCGGGCGGGTGGCCCTCCGCTACCGCCCCGGCCCGCCGAACCACGGCCC
>JBKHJP010000124.1:0-11334 GCA_046538065.1 Thermoanaerobaculia bacterium
CGCGCGGCCCGCGCCAGGAGCTCCTCGAAAGCGAGGACCGGGGCGCCTTCCGCGCCGGGAGGGGCCAGGAAGACCGGGTAGTCGGTGCGGACCCCGCCGGCCCCGCGGAAGGGGTGGAGGGAGGCCGGGACGAGGCCTCGCGGCACGCGGCCGGGCGGCGCCCCGGGGGCGCCCAGGTGGAAGCGGCGCACGGCGGCGCGGTCCAATGGCGCAGAGGGGGTGCCGTCGGGCAGGGGATGGGAGGGCATGGGCTTTCCTCGGGTGGCTAGATGGCGAAGCGGTCCAGCTCTCGCTCCAGGCCCTGGACCTTCTCGTCGGGGGTGGTGCCCAGGCCGGCCTCGGTGAAGGCCTCGTAGCACGGGGCGTCGGGGTTGCGGTAGAAGAGCCCGATGGGCACCCGCTCGCCGGCCTCGGCGAGGCGCCGGGCACCCTCGAGGTCCGACGGGTCGTGCTCCTGGCGGTTCCGGTACATCCGTTCCACCGCCGCGTCCGCCGGGATGCCGTCCGGGTGGGTGAGGAGCAGCGTCAGGTCCGGGCTCGCCCGGAGCTCCTCGAAGACCCCTTCGGTGTAGGTCGGGCAGCGCTGGAGGATGTGGACGAAGGACAGGCCCCGGTGGGCGTGGGCCGCCTCGAGCGTCCGGTACAGGTGCATGGGGTTCCAGTCCACCGTCCGGGCGACGAAGGAGACGTTGGTGAACCCCAGCGTCGTCTGGACGGCGTTGAGCGGCGGCAGCCACGCCCCGCCGGGGTGGGTGTTCGTGGCCAGGCCCCGGGGGCTGGTGGGGGAGGTCTGCTTCTTGGTCAGACCGTAGATGGCGTTGTCGAACAGCATCACGGTCATGTCCATGTTGTAGCGCACGGCGTGGATCCAGTGGCCGGCGCCGATGGAGCAGCAGTCGCCGTCGCCGGTGGCGACCCAGACGTCCAGGTCCGGGCGGCGGGCCTTGACCCCGCAGGCCACCGGCAGGGCCCGCCCGTGGAGGCCGTGGAACCCGTAGGCGTGCATGTAGTGGGGGAAGCGCGACGAGCAGCCGATCCCGGAGACGGCGGCGATCCGCTCCGGCGGGATCTGGGCGTCGCGGCAGATGCGCTGGACCGCGGAGAGGACCGCGTGGTCCCCGCACGCCGGGCACCAGCGGGCCACGCCGCCGGCGTAGCTTTCCAGGGTGAAGTACCGCTCCGGGACGTCGAGGGACCAGTCGGGTTTCAGACCGAACACGCCACGTCTCCTTCCGTTTCGGACACGATGAGCTCTTCCACCGGGGCCGCCGCCTCCGGCTCGCGCCCCTCCAGGCGCCGGAGGAGCTCCGCCTCGATGGCGCCGGGGGGGATGGGCTGACCCTCGACCACGCTCCAGCAGTCCACGTCCACCAGGGTCCGCTGCCGGAGCAGGCCGGCGAGCTGGCCGAGGCGGCGGCGCTCCGGGGTGATCAGGGGGTCGCCGGGGCGGTCGCTGTAGTTGATCTCCACGGTCATCACCCGGGCGAAGCGGGCGAAGATCTCCGCCAGGCCGGGCTCCAGGGGCGAGAGGAACCGCAGGTGGAGGGACGAGACCCGGTGGCCCCGCTCCCGCACGCGGTCCACCGCCTCTTCGATGGTCCCCAGGGTGGAGCCCCAGCCCACCACCAGGAGGTCACCCTCCGGGTCGCCGTGGACCTTCGGGGGCTTGAGCGTCTCCGCCAGGGCGGCGAGCTTGCGGCTCCGGACGGTGCAGCCGGTCTGGTTGGAGACCGGGTCGTAGGCCACCTTGCCGGCCCGGGTGTGGGCCAGGCCGGTGAGGGTGTACTCGCCGCCCCGCTGGCCCGGCACCGGCCGGGGCGAAAGGCCCGTCACCGGGTCCCAGTCGTAGGGGGCGGTCTCCTCCGGCCAGGGGGCGGTGGGCACCGGCGGTGCCAGGGTCTCCCGCCGGGCCTCCGGGCGGGGGAACGGAGAGACCCCGGTGGCCAGGTTGGCGTCGGTCAGGACCAGGACCGGCGTCCGGAAGTCCTCCGCCAGCCGCCGCGCCAGGGGGATGGAGTGGTAGCACTCCTCGATGGTGGCCGGCGCCAGGACGATCTTGGGCGCGTCGCCGGGGGAGGCGTGGAGCGCCGCCATCAGGTCCCCCTGCTCCACCTTCGTGGGCAGGCCCGTGGAGGGGCCGCCCCGCTGGACCACCACCGCCACCAGGGGGATCTCCGCCATGACCGCCAGGCCCAGGAGCTCAGTCTTCAAGGCCAGCCCCGGCCCGGAGGTCACGGTGCAGGCGGTCTTGCCGGCGTAGCTCGCCCCCAGGGCGAAGCCCAGGGCGGCGATCTCGTCCTCCGCCTGGTGGACGATGCCGCCCACCCGGTGAAACGTCCGGGCCAGGTAGTGGGAGACCGAGGTGGCCGGGGTGATGGGGTACATGGAGACCACCTCCATGCCGGCGGCCATGATCCCCAGGCCGGTGGCCTGGTTGCCGTTCATCACCACCAGGGGGACCTCCGACGGGTGCGCCGGAACCTCCACCGCCAGCCGCGCCCACTCGCCGCCGATGCGCTCGGCGGCGTACTCCCAGCCGGCCCGGACCAGGGTGCGGTTCGTCTCCACCACCTCCGGAGGCTTGCCCCGGAACACCAGGCCGACCTCCTCCAGGGCCAGGTCCAGGTCCCGGCCGTAGAGCCGGCACAGCAGGCCCAGGACGAACATGTTCTTGCCCAGCTTGGGGTTCTCCACCACCTCCCGGCAGGCCGATTCCAGGGGGACCTCCACCACGTCGAGGCCGCGGCTCCGGAACTCCTCCAGGGCCTCGGCGTACTGGCGGCGGATCTCTTCCCGGGAGTCCTCGGCCCAGCACGACTCCAGGAGGACCACCGTGCCCTCCCGGTAGGCACCCTGGGCGATCCGGCCGTAGAGCACCTGCTCGTTGAAGGCCACGACCAGGTCCGCCTCGTCGCCCATGTTGGTGACGGGCTCTGAGCCCAGGCGTACGCGGATGCCGCTGGCGCCGGCCCGGGAGCGGGCCGGGGGCTTGATCTCGGCGGGGATGATCTCCACCGTCCAGACCCCGTTGCCCATCTTGGCGCTCACGGTGCCGAAGGTCTGGCCCACCTTCTGGGCCCCCTCGCCGGAGTCGCTGACGATCTCGACGATGCCCTGGGGCACGCGCCGGGTGCGCTTCTTGGCCACGATCAGTCCCCTCCCCCTGTCTCGTCGTAGAGCGAGGCGGCGAGGAGCTCGGTCTCCGCCGTCTCGTGGTCGTGGAGGCGCTGGCACACGGCCCGGACGTCCCGCCGGAGCTCCTCCACCGGCCCGGCAAGGAGCTCCCGGGACGTGAGGGCCAGGCGGTCCACCTCGGCCAGGCACAGCGCATGCTCGTCGAAGAGGGCCTGGAGGGCACTCTCCCACCGGGGCTCGTCCACGACGTCCCGGAGGCCCTCCGGCGCCTCCTCCCGGGCGAAGTGCTCCGCCAGGAGGGCTTGGAGCTCACCCAGGCGGAGTGCCAGGGCCTGGAGGTCGGAGGTCCGCTCCAGGCGTTCCACCAGGCTCCACAGAACGTGGTGCTCCTCCTCGATCTGGTGGCGGGCGCCCGGGGCGTGGATGCCGGAGGGCTCCCCCCCGGCCGGCTCCGGCGCTCCGGAGCCGCTCCGGCCCGGGCCGGGCTGCTTGGGTCGAATCGTGGTCATGGCCTCCTCCCCTCGGGATCGCGGTCCGGGCCGGCGGCCGCCCGGTGAACGCATCGTGCCAAGGGACGGCGCGGGATCGAATACCCGCAGGGGTGGTGGAAGAATCGGCCGGCTACCCGGCGGGGTGGGGGGCCTCGGAGGCATGCAGTCCACCCCGTGGGGTGGGAACCTTGCGGCACGCGTGCCGTAGAGAGTCGTGGAAGCCGACCCGCCAGGAGGTTCCGCATGCCCCACCGAAGCCTTCGCACCCCGGCCGCACCGCCCGCCCACCCTCCCTCCGCTCCGCCCGGGAGCGCCCGTCCACACGGCGGCGGCGGCCCCGGAGAGACGACCCTCCGGGCCGCCGCGAACCTGCTCCAGGACGCCCGGCTGGCCCTGCGGACCCTCGCCCGGCGGCCGGTGTTCGCAGCCACCGCCGTGACCTCCCTGGTCCTGGGGTTCGGCGCCACCGCCACCGTCTTCGCCGTCTTCGACGCGACGGTCCTCCGGCCCCTGCCCTTCGCTGCGCCGGAGCGCCTGGTGGCCATCGCCGGGACCGTGGTCCGGGACGGGGCGGAGCTCCGCTCCGCCTCGTACCCCGACTACCTGGACTGGCGCGAAGCCCGGTCCCTTGAAGGGGCCGCCGCCCTCGGCCTCGAGCCCCTGACCTGGACCGGCGAGGCCGGGGCCGAGCGCCTCCAGGGAGCACTGGTCACCCCGGAGTACTTCCCGGTCCTGGGAGTGGACGCCGCCGCGGGGCGCCTCCTGCGCCCGGAGGACGACGCGCCGCCCCAGGGCTTGCCGGTGGCGGTCCTGGCCCACGGGACGGCCCGGCGCCTCTTCGGGGGCGCCCGGGAGGCCCTGGGAGAGCCCCTGCGCCTGGACGGCGTCGAGCTCCGGGTGGTGGGGGTCCTTCCGGCCGGCTTCGGGGGGCTGGACGGCGGGAGGGAGGTCTGGATTCCGCTCCACAGCGGCGTGCGGCTGGAGCCCGGGGCCGCCGGCCTCTTCGAGAGCCGCGGCGAGCGGGGGCTGAACGTCGTCGCCCGCCTCGCCCCCTCGGCGGGCGCCCCGGAGGAGGCCCTCGCGAGGGCCCAGGCCGAGCTGGACGCCCTCTCCCGCACCCTGGCGGAGCGGTACCCGGAGACCAACCGGGACCGGGGCGCCCGGGTGTCGCCGCTGCGGCAGGTCCTCCTGGACGAGACTCCCCGGACCTCCACGGCGCTCCTGGCCGCCGTGGGGCTGGTCTGGCTGATCGCCTGGGTCAACGTGGCGAACCTGCTCCTGGTCCGGATCGAGGAGCGCCGGAGCGAGGTGGCGGTGCGCTCGGCCCTGGGTGCCCGGGCCGGGCGCCTGGCGGGCCAGCTCGTGGTGGAGAGCCTGGTCCTGGCGGCCCTGGCGGCGCCGCCGACGCTGCTCGTGGCCCACTGGGGTACCGGGGCCCTGGCCTCGCTGGCGCCGGTGCCGCTGCCGGGGTACGTCGAGGTGGCCCTGGGGCTCCGGGGCGTGGCCTTCGCCCTGGGGCTGGTCCTGGTCACCGGGGCTCTCCTGGGCGCCGTCGCGGCCCGCAGGGCGCTCCGGGGGGTCCGGCCGCCGGGATGCGCGGCCCCGCCGGGACGGACGGCCCCGGCGGCTCGGAGGGGGCCGGCCTCCTCCGGGGCCGGAGGCTCCTGGTGGCGGCGGAGCTCGCCGTGGCCGCGCTGGTCCTGGTGGGGGCCGGGCTCCTGGTGCGGAGCTTCCGGGAGCAGGTGGCGGTGGACCCGGGCTTCGCACCCCGGGGCCTGGTCGCCGCCTCGCTCCAGCTCCCGGATCGCCGCTACGACGGCGAGTCGGCCCGCACCTTCGCCCGGCGCCTGGTGGGGGAGGCACAGTCCCTGCCGGGCGTCCGGGACGCCGCCCTGGGCTCCGACGTGATGCTCTTCTCCGGCTACCGGGCCACCTTCATCCGGGTCCCCGCCCTGCCGGAGGACGAACGGCAGGTGCGGGCCTACTACCACCGGGTGAGCCGGGGGTTCTTCGAGGCGGCGGGGATCCCCCTCGTCCGCGGGCGGAGCTTCTCCCCGGCCTCGGCGGCGGACGACGGCGGTCCGTGGGAGGTGGTGGTGAGCCGCGCCCTGGCCCGGCGGGCCTGGCCGGGGGAGGACCCGGTGGGGCAGGTGATCGAAATCGGCGACCGGCCGCCGATCCGGGTGGTGGGCGTGGCCGGCGACGTGCGCTACCGCACGCTTGTGCCAGATCCCCTGGGACCGCCCGAGGACCCGGACGTCTACCTGCCCCTGGAGCAGTCACCCCCCGGACGGCTGGCGCTCCTGGTCCGCCACGCCCCGGGGACGCCGCCCTCGGCCGAGGCGCTCGGGAACGTCGTGGCCTCCCTGGACCCGGCGCTACCGATCTCCGACGTCCTCCGGATGGACGAGGTGGTGGCGGACCAGACCGCCCTGGCCCGGTTCAGCGCCTTCCTGTTCTCGCTCTTCGCCGGGATCGCCGGCGTGCTGGCGGTGACCGGCCTCTACGGGGTCACCGCCTACGCCGTGGCCCGCCGCCGCCGGGAGATCGGCATCCGGATCGCCCTGGGAGCCCGGCGGGGGCGGGTTCTGGGGCTGTTCGTGGGGGAAGGCCTGGCCGTGGTGGTCCTGGGCGTCGCCGCCGGGCTGGCCGCCGCGTGGGGCGCCGGCCGGTTGCTGGAAGGCCTCCTCTACGGCGTGGCCCCCGGCGACCCGGCGACCTACGCCGCCGTGGCCGCCGGCCTCACCGCCGTCGCCCTCGCCGCCACCCTCCTCCCCGCCCACCGCGCCACCCGCGTCGACCCGGCCCCGGTGCTGCGGGGGGATTGAGGCGCCAGGAGAATGGCCACGTGACCGGTGGGGAGCGAAGGGCTGTACTCTGTGCGAAAAGGAGGCTCAACCCTACCCGAAGAGAACCTCCGGCCACCAGCGGACGATCCTCTGTTTGATCCGGTCCGGAATCAAACTTGCGGTTCCCTGGGGACCCACAGCGGCGTCGGGAGCAACCTGCAGCGCGAAATGGGAGACCGCCTCAGCATCTGTGCCGATTCGCTTCTTCACCAGCAGAGGGCTCGGGGACTCGCTGGCCTCGGCATCGACATCGAAGACGTAAATCCACGCCGGTGCATCGCGCCCGAACGGAGCAGCCTGCGGGTGACGCAGCTCAAAATCCTCGCCGGCAGAAACGAGCTCCGGGCCGCCGAGGTGGCGCTGCCAGCTGTCCCAGACCGCCTCCGGCAGGGCCAAAGCCGTACCGGAACACTGCGAGTGCTTGCCGATCTGAAACTTCAACATCATCTGGTAGAAGGTACGCTTGAAGACATTGGCGATGTTGGGTCCTTCGATCCGGTCACCCATCCATCGCGGATTTTCCTCAAGCGCGTGGTGAAAACCTTCGCCATGGAGCCTGAGGGCGTCCTCCAGGTTCTTCACAGCATGTCGATAGGAACCATGGAAGTCCATAGTTTGAAGCTCGAAGATCCCGTACCGCAAGACCCGCAGGCCGGCGGCACCGCCGCTGAGCTCTGCCATGGTCATGTCGAACGACAGCTCTGGGGAACGGTCGGTCCTTGAAATGGAGATTTCCCCTCCCAGCTTGTCCGTCAAGTAGACGATGGGGCGACCCCCGCTCTCGCACTCCCGAACAACTTCTTCACGAAACTCCTCTTTGGCGAGGTTAGGTACAGGGACGATCAGGCGCTCACCTGGTGCATCGCCGAAGAGCCGCTGGACCACATCGCGGAGCAAGCCCTTGTCGAGGCCCCGGTAAGGACAGACCAACCAGTCCTGACGAGGTCCGTTGCTGATGCTGCTGATCGTACAGACACCCAAGGAGCTCGTCGCCTTAATACACGGGCGCGTCTCTCCCGTGGCAGCCGACAGGAAGGGGCAGCGCTTACTCTCCTGGTCCTTCCGGGCTTCTGCCGCTGGCTGAACGGTGGGATACGTGCGGTGGCCGAACCACTCGGCGATGCAGTTCGACAGGGCGTCAGCCATGGACTTCCAGGCACCTATCCAGATTCGCCCGGGCGGTTTCCAGGAAGTCTGGAACGACATCGATGCCGATGGCTTTTCGGCCACCGGTCACCGCCGCGACTACCGCCCGGCCCGTCCCACAGAACGGATCCAAGACGATGCCGTCCTTGGGACAGGTGCTTTGAATCCGCGGCCAAATCAACTCTTCGGGGAAGGTCGCCGAGTGGCCCGGCTCCCCTGGGCGCACCGGGCACGTCACGACATCTGCCTGTGCCCGTTCCACGGCTGAAAGGTCGTAGAAGTATTTTGCCCGGCCCTCAGCCGGACGAAGAACAAAGTGAAAAAAGTGCTCATGAGCGAGGCGGAGCCGATCCTTCTCCGGTCGCGGCGGAACGTTCGGTTTGTTCCAGATGAGGTCGTTCCTCAAGATCCAGCGCGCTTGCTGGAGCTCTATGGCGAACCGAGCCGGAATCAGCAGGAGCTGTTTCTCCTGGCGGTATCCGCCCATCGGCGTCCTCCGCCGGGAGCGCCTGGTATCCCCCAGGCCCTGCCTGCCGTTGTCGCGAATGCTCGACCAGCGCGCGAAGTAAGTGTCACCCAGGTTGATCCAGAGGCTCCCCTGGGACTTCAAGGCGGGCCGGCACCGCTCGATGATCTCCACCAAATGGGCGATGTACCAGTCCGGCGTCGGCTCCAGCCCCAGGACTCCACCATTCTCCCGATACCACTCGTAGGAGGGTATTTCAGAGTCCTCGTGGCCCAAAGCCCGCCACGCCTTCAGGACATCCCAGTTGTGTTGCTGGCCGTAACTTCGATGGCCCCAATATGGTGGACTCGTGAGGACAAGGTCTATGCTACGCGGGGGGAGCTCAGCAACCAGGTCGTACGAGTCCCCACATGCCAGAAGGGATCGCTCCGGGCCAGCCTGAGAAGCGAGTCGAGCAGCCCTGTCACCCAGCTCCGAGGCATGTACGAGGGAGGCATGTCCTTCCACTCTACGGGAAGCACCATCTTCCTGGAACAAAGCGCGTTGCGCGGGTTCTCGCATCTCAGCAGGCAGCTTACATCGCCTTCATCCTGACCTGGAAAGTCAAGCTCAGGACGGCTCCCAACTCGGCTACCTCCCCATCACGAGCTGAAAATCGTCCCGGCTGTGGAGGCGAGATTATCAGACGACCAGTTCGCAAGCTACGAAGGAAGGGCTCGTCACCCCGCCAGGGCTGCCCTGCCCGGCCGGCGCCAGCGCTCGTCGAGGCGGTGGAGGCCCGCCCGGCGGGCGAGCTGAGCCGCCTCCATGGCCTCCGTGGGGCTGATGGGCCGGCCGATCTCGGCGTAGCGCTCCGGCCGGGCGGTGACCTGGCCCGCCGGGAAGTACTGGTCCATCACGTTGACGTAGGTGCCCCACGTGCTCCGGGGTGACGAAGTTGCCGCGGCTCTCACCTGCAGCTTCGGCCAGCGGAATTCTCCCTCTGCCGGAGCGGTTACCCGTGTACCGGCCGGAGGTGATACGTTCCGGCCGCCGCTTCCCCAGCCTTTCCCGGCCCGATCCCGGCCGCGAAGTCGCCGCGGAGCGCGAGACCACAGCCTGCGGCCCTTGCGGCCCGGACGGCAGCCTTCCGGCGAGCCTCCCGTCCTTCCCCTCCATTTTCAGGCGCCGGACCAGTCGCAGAGACTTCTGTACGAGAAGCTCTGCGCCCAGCGAGCCGGTTTGCCCTTCGGCACACCGCTTGCACCGAGGATACGAACCGAACATGACCTTCACCGAATTCAAGCTGAACGACGCCCTGCTCCGCGCGATCGCCGATGAGGGCTTCACCGAGCCGACGGCCATCCAGCGCTCGGCCCTCCCGCCGGCCCTCGCCGGCCGGGACGTCCTGGCCTGCGCCATGACCGGCAGCGGCAAGACCGCCGCCTTCGTCCTGCCGATCCTCCAGCGCCTGGGGGCCACTCCCAACCGGAGGGCCACCCGGGCCCTGGTCCTCACCCCCACCCGGGAGCTCGCGGCCCAGGTCGAGGAGCACCTGCGCGCCCTGGGGCGCCACACCCGGGTGCGCTCGGCGACGGTGATCGGGGGGGTCAACGCCAAGCCGCAGGAACGCGCCCTCCGGGGCGGCGTCGACGTGGTGGTGGCCACCCCCGGGCGGCTCCTGGACCACCTGGGCACCGGGGCCGCGCGCCTGGACGCCGTCGAGGTCCTGGTCCTCGACGAGGCGGACCGCATGCTCGACATGGGCTTTCTGCCGGACGTCCGCCGGATCCTCGCCCGGGTCCCGCGCCGCCGCCAGACGCTCCTGGTGTCGGCCACCCTGCCGAAGCCCATCGTCGCCCTGAGCTGTGAGGTCCTGGACGACCCGGTGCGCCTGGACGTCGAGCGCCCCGCGGCGCCGGCGACCGGGGTCGCCCAGCAGGTGCTCCCCGTGCCGCAGGCGCTCAAGCCGATGCTGCTCCTCGAGCTGATCCGGCGGGGCGAGCTCGAGACGGCCCTGGTGTTCACCCGGACCAAGCACCGGGCGAACCGCCTGACGGCCCACCTCCAGCGCGCCGGCGTCGCGTGCGACCGGATCCACGGCAACCGCAGCCAGAAGCAGCGCGAGACCGCCCTGGCCGCGTTCAAGGCCGGCCGGCTGAAGGTCCTGGTGGCGACGGACATCGCCGCCCGCGGCATCGACGTGGAGGCCCTGCCCCACGTGGTCAACTTCGACGTCCCCGGACAGCCGGAGGACTACATCCACCGGGTGGGCCGGACCGCCCGGGCCGGGGCCGCCGGCGACGCTCTGACGTTCGCCTCGCCGGCGGAGGGCGGCCAGCTCGCCGCCATCGAGCGCGCCGTGGGCAGGCGCCTCGAGCGCCGGACCCTCGATGGTTTCGATTACCGGGCGCAGCCCGGCGAGCGCTTCGAGGTGCCCGCAGCGGAGCGCATCGCCGCCATCCGCCAGCAGCGGGCCGCCGGACGGGAGCGTTCCCGGACCAAGGACGCGCGCCCCAAGGACGCGCGCCGGCGCGAAGTCCAGCACCGGCGCCGGAGCGCCGGGGGCCGATGAATGCCCCCCGGAAGGACATGGAAGCGAAGGACAGGATGACCGAGACGATGACGACGACGACGACCCACACGACTCCGACGACGACCACGAAGCGCGCGACCAAGAAAGAGACCGCCGCCGCCTACTGGAACCGCGTGCTCGCGCCCTACAAGAAGCCGGACACGCGCCGCGCAGTCTTCCAGCTCCTGAGCACCGCGGTGCCCTTCGTCGCGCTCTGGGGCCTGATGCTCTGGAGCCTCCAGGTCTCGTACGCCCTCACCCTGCTCCTCGCGGTGCCCATCGCCGGGCTCCAGGTGCGCCTGTTCATCATCCAGCACGACTGCGGCCACGGCTCGTTCTTCCCCTCCAAGCGGGCGAACGACGTGCTGGGCTCCATCCTGGGCGTGGTGACGCTCACCCCCTACCGGTACTGGCGGCGCACCCACGCCATCCATCACGCCACCTCGGGGAACCTCGACCGGCGCGACTTCGGAGAGGTCACCACCCTGACGGTGGACGAGTATCTGGCGGCCGGCCCCTGGAAGCGGCTCGGCTACCGGCTCTATCGCAACCCCCTCGTCCTGCTGGTCCTGAGGCCCGCGTGGCAGTTCTTGATCAAGCACCGCCTGCCCGTGGACGCCCCAAAGACGTGGCGCGCGGAGTGGCTGGGCGTGATGGGCACGAACGTCGCCCTGGCGGGCGCCGTGGCGGTCA
>JBKHJP010000125.1:0-11331 GCA_046538065.1 Thermoanaerobaculia bacterium
GGTGAAGGGCGGCGCCTTTCCCCCGGCGGGGGCGTCGCGGCCCGCGCGAGCCACGGGCCGGCCGGAGGGCACGGCGCATAAGCGCGGGCCGTGCCGAGGGGGCGCACAGGAGGGGGAAGTGCAGAAAGCGCCCCCGTCCCCCGCCGGGGGAAAGGCCCCGCCCCCCTGGCATGCAACCTGCTCCGTCCCCCACCATCGTGTCCACCCCCCAGGTCGCCACCTACCGCCTCCAGGTCCACGGGGGCTTCGACCTCCGCCGGGCCGGCGAGCTCACGGACTACCTGGCGGCCCTGGGCGTGAGCCACGTCTACACGTCGCCCCTCCTCCAGGCGGTACCCGGGAGCGCCCACGGCTACGACGTGGTCGACCCCACGCGGATCGACGCCGAGCGGGGAGGCGAGGAGGGCTACGAGCGCTTCACCCGGGCCCTGGCGGCCCAGGGCCTGGGGCACGTCCTGGACGTCGTCCCCAACCACATGGCGATCGCCACGCCGGAGAACCGCTGGTGGTGGGACGTCCTGCGCCACGGCCGCGCGAGCCGCTACGCGCGCTTCTTCGACATCGAATGGGAGCCCGACACCCCCGGCCTCCATGGACGGGTGCTGGTGCCGGTGCTCGGACGCCCCCTGGCCGAGGCGGTGGCCGCCGGCGAGATCACCGTCGAGCCCCGCGGCGACGGCGATCTCGGTGGCGGTGCGGGCGCTCTCGATGGCCCCGGCGGCCCGCCGTCCGATGAGCCGGTGGTGCGCTACTACGAGCACGTCTTTCCCCTGGCCCTGGAGCGCCTCGACCCGGAGGACCGCAAAGAGCTCGAGGCCGGCGGGACCCTGCCCGCCGGGCGGCTGCTGGAGGTCCTCGGCCGCCAGCCCTACCGCCTGTCCCACTGGCGCCGGGCCCGGGGGGAGCTCAACTACCGGCGGTTCTTCGACATCAGCGACCTCGCCGGCCTGCGCCAGGAGGATCCGGAGGTCTTCGACGCTACCCACGAGCGGATCCTCCGGATGGTGCGCGAGGGTCCCGTCGACACCCTGCGGGTGGACCACCCGGACGGCCTCCGGGACCCGGAGGGCTACCTCCGTCGCCTGGCGTCGGCCACCGGTGGCGCCCGGATCGTGGTGGAGAAGATCCTGGAGCCCGGCGAGGCCCTGCGGGAGAGCTGGCCGGTGGCGGGGACGACCGGCTACGAGCTCGCCTTCGCCGCCGGGGCCCTGCTGGTGGACCCCGCCGGCCGGGAGCCGCTCCTGGCCCTGTGGCAGGGGCTCACCGGCGACGCCCGGGGCTGGGAGGAGGCGGCCCGGGCCGGCAAGCGCCGGGCCCTGGACCGGATCCTGCGGGCGGAGCTCGACCGGCTGGAGGTGCTCTTCCGCGAGTACCTGGAGCGGGAGCTCGGGGAGGGGGCTCCCGGCCCGGCGGGCCCCGGCGGGGACGACCCGGCCGGCCAGGTCCTGCGGGAGGTCCTGGCCGCCTTCCCCGTCTACCGGACCTACGTCCGCGGCCCGGCCGGAGAGGCGACTTCGGGCCGCGCCGGGGATCCCGGTCGGGAGAAGGGCTGTTCTCCCGGCCGCCGGATCGCCCTCGAGGACCGGGAGGCGGTCCTCGAGGCCGTGGGGCGGGCCCGGCAGGAGCGTCCCGATCTGGACCCGCGCCTCTTCGAGCTCCTGGCGGACGCTCTCCTTTTGATCCGTCCCTCCGGGGCGGACCTGGCGGCTCGTTTCCAGCAGACGAGCGGCCCGGTCATGGCCAAGGGGGTGGAGGACACGGCCTTCTACACCTGGACCCCCTGCGTGGCCCTCAACGAGGTCGGCGCCTCGCCCGAGCGCTTCGGCCTTCCACCGGCGGCTTTCCACGGCTTCTGCAGCGAGCGGGCGGAGCGCTGGCCCGGAAGCCTGAACGCCCTGTCCACCCACGACACGAAGCGCGGCGCCGACGTTCGGGCCCGCCTCTACCTCCTCACCGGGATCCCGGAGGACTGGGCCCGGGCGGTGGGCCGCTGGTGGGAGCGCAACGGCGTCCACCGGAGCGCCGACGGCCCCGACCCCGCCGCCGAGTACCTCTTCTACCAGACGCTGGTGGGGGCCTGGCCCCTGGAGGCGGAGAGGGTGGCGGCCTACATGGAGAAGGCGGGCCGGGAGGCGAAGGTCCACACGACGTGGACCGCTCCGAACGAGGCCTACGAGAGCGCGGTGCGCCGCTTCGTCGAGGGGGTTCTGGCCGACGCCGGCTTCCGCCGCGACCTGGAGGAGTTCGTCGCGCCTCTCGTGGGCCCCGGCCGGGAGAACGCCCTGGCCCTGGCGCTCCTCCAGCTCACCGCCCCCGGCGTGCCCGACCTCTACCGGGGCACCGAGCTGTGGGACCTCTCCCTGGTGGACCCGGACAACCGCCGCCCGGTGGACTGGGACCTGCGCCGGCGCCTGCTGGCGGAGCTCCGGGACGGCCCCGCGCCGGAGGACCTCCTCGCCCGTGCGGACGAGGGCCTGCCGAAGCTCTGGCTGATCCACCAGGCCCTGGCGCTCCGGCGGCGCCGGCCGGAGCTCTTCGGGCCCGGAGGCGGCTACGAGCCCCTGGCTCCCCGGGGCCCCAGGGCCGCCCACGCCGTCGCCTTCGCCCGGACCGGGCCGGAGGGCCCCGGCGCGGTGACCCTCGTGCCGCGGCTGGTCCTGACCAGGGGGCCGGCCACGGACGGGCACCAGGAGGAGGCCTGGGCCGGCACCGCGCTGGACGTGCCCGCCGGCCGGTGGCGCAACGTCCTCACCGGCGAGCCGGTCGCCCCCGGCGCCGCGGCCCTGGCCGAGCTGCTGGGCCGGTTCCCGGTGGCCCTGCTCGAGAGGGAGTCGGCATGAGCGGGCCCGCGCGCCGGGTCTTCCGCGTGTGGGCCCCCCGGAGCGCGGCCGGGGTGGAGCTGGTGCTCCGGGGTGAGCGCCGGGCCATGGAGGCGGCGCCCGACGGATGGTGGGAGGTTTCGGCCGAGGCCGCACCGGGGGACGAGTACGCCTTCCTGGTGGACGGCGAGGGCCCGTACCCCGATCCCCGCTCGCCGTACCAGCCGGAGGGGGTCCACGGCCCCTCCCGGCTGGTGGACCACGAGTCCCTGCCGGGGGCGGCGGGGGAGCGGGATCCGGGACTGGACCGAGGTCCCGAATCCCGGGTGGGCGGGGACGAGCTGCAGTGGAACCCGCCGCCGCTGGCCTCGGGCGTGGTCTACGAGCTCCACGTGGGGACCTTCACCCCCGACGGCACCTTCGACGCCGCCATCGGCCGCCTGGACCACCTGGTGGACCTGGGGGTCACCCACGTGGAGCTGATGCCGGTGGCGACCTTTCCCGGAAGCCGGGGCTGGGGCTACGACGGCGTGGACCTCTTCGCTCCGCACCCGGCCTACGGCGGCCCGGAGGGACTGGCCCGCCTGGTGGACGCCTGCCACCGGCGGGGCCTGGCGGTGCTCCTGGACGTGGTCTACAACCACCTGGGACCGGACGGCAACTACCTGGGCGTCTTCGGCCCGTACTTCACCGGCCGCTACCGCACCCCCTGGGGCGAGGCGGTCAACCTGGACGGCGCCGGCAGCGACGAGGTCCGGCGCTTCTTCGTGGACAACGCCTGCCACTGGCTGGGCCGCTACGGCATCGACGGCCTGCGCCTGGACGCGGTCCACGCCTTCCACGACCGCTCGGCCCTGCCCTTCCTGGAGGAGCTGGCCCTGGAGGTGGAGGCCCTCGCCGCCCGGCTGGGGCGCCACCTGGTCCTGGTGGCCGAGAGCGATCTCAACGATCCCCGCCTGGTCCGGGCCCGGGAGGCCGGCGGCTTCGGCCTCGACGCCTCCTGGAGCGACGACTTCCACCACGCGCTCCACGCCCTCCTCACCGGGGAGCGGCAGGGCTACTACGCAGACTTCGGCCGCCTGGAGCAGGTGGCGAAGGCGCTCACGGAGGCCTACGTCTACACCGGCGAGCGCTCGGGCTTCCGGGGGCGGCGCCACGGACGGAGCCCCGGCGGGCTGCCGGGCCACCGCTTCCTCGGCTACCTCCAGAACCACGACCAGGTGGGAAACCGCGCCCGGGGCGACCGGATCACCCACCTGGTCTCCCCGGAGCGGGCCCGGGTGGGAGCCGCCCTGGTCCTGACCTCCCCCTTCGTGCCCCTGGTCTTCCAGGGGGAGGAGTGGGGCGCCTCCACTCCCTTCCAGTACTTCACCGACCACCAGGACCCGGAGCTGGCGGAGGCCGTGCGCCAAGGGCGCCGCCGGGAGTTCGCCGCCTTCGGCTGGGACCCCGAAGCGGTGCCGGACCCCCAGTCGGAGGTCACCTTCCGGCGCTCGGCCCTGGATTGGGACGAGCGCCACCGGGAGCCCCACAGCGCCACCCTCGCCTGGTACCGGGACCTGGTCCGCCTCCGGCGGCGGCGCCCGGAGCTCACCGACGGCCGCCTCGACCGGGTAGCGGTCGACTGGGACGAGGAGGCGGGCTGGATCTCCGTGCGCCGGGGCGCCCTCACGGTGCTGGCCAACCTGTCGTCCGGTGCCGGCCGGGGCCTGCGCCGGGTACCCCTGGGCGGCCGGCCCGTGGACCTCCTGCTGGCGTCGGACTCCCGGGTCCGCCCGGAAGGGGCCGAAGCGGTCCTCCCGCCGGACTCCGCCGCGATCTTCGAGGTGGTATGAGCCACGTCTCCCCGTACGCCCTGGAGGGGCTGCCCCGCGACCACCTGGCCACCGGCTCCGCCGCGGTCTGGCCCGGCCGGCCCTACCCGCTGGGCGCCCGCTACGACGGCGAGGGCACCAACTTCTCCGTCTTCTCCGAGGACGCAGAGCGCGTGGAGCTCTGCCTGTTCGACGACGAGGGGACGGAGCGGCGGATCGAGCTCGAGGAGGTGGACGCCTTCTGCTGGCACGCCTACCTGCCGGGGGTCCGGCCGGGCCAGCGCTACGGCTACCGGGTCCACGGGCCGTGGGACCCGGAGCGGGGGCTGCGCTTCAACCCGTCGAAGCTGCTGCTGGACCCGTACACCAAGGCGGTGGAAGGGACGCCGGACTGGGACCAGGCCTGCTTCGGCTACACCTTCGGCGACCCGGACCAGGCGAACCGGGACGACAGCGCCCCCCACGTGCCCCGCTCGGTCGTCCACGATCCGCTGTTCGACTGGGCCGGCGACCGCCCCCTGAACACGCCGCTGAACGAGACGGTCGTCTACGAGGTCCACGTGAAGGGCTTCACCGCACGCCACCCGGAGATCCCCCCGGAGCTCCGGGGCACCTACGCCGGCCTGGCCCACCCGGTGGCGGTGGACTACCTCCGGCGCCTGGGCATCACCGCCGTCGAGCTCCTGCCGGTCCACCAGTTCGTCCACGACGCCCACCTGGTGGAAAAGGGGCTCCGCAACTACTGGGGCTACAACACCATCGGCTACTTCGCCCCGCACAACGAGTACGCCGGCCGCGGCGACCGCGGCGAGCAGGTCAACGAGTTCAAGCAGATGGTCCGCGCCCTCCACGAGGCGGGGATCGAGGTCATCCTGGACGTGGTCTACAACCACACGGCGGAGGGCAACCACCTGGGGCCCACACTGTCGTTCCGGGGGATCGACAACGCCGCCTACTACCGGCTGATGCCCGACGAGCCCTACTACTACATGGACTACACGGGCACCGGGAACTCCCTCAACATGCGCCACCCCCACGTGCTCCAGCTCATCCTGGACAGCCTGCGCTACTGGGTGACCGAGATGCACGTGGACGGCTTCCGCTTCGACCTGGCGGCGACCCTGGCCCGGGAGCTCCACGCCGTGGACCGCCTGGCCGCCTTCTTCGACCTGATCCAGCAGGACCCGGTGGTCTCCCAGGTCAAGCTCATCGCCGAGCCCTGGGACGTGGGGGAGGGGGGCTACCAGGTGGGCAACTTCCCGCCCCTGTGGTCCGAGTGGAACGGCAAGTACCGCGACACCGTGCGCGACTTCTGGCGCGGCGCCGGCGGCACCCTGGGGGAGCTCGCCTCGCGCTTCACCGGCAGCTCCGACCTCTACCAGGCCGACTCCCGGCGCCCCATGGCCTCGATCAACTTCGTCACCGCCCACGACGGCTTCACCCTGCGGGACCTGGTCTCCTACGAGGAGAAGCACAACCGGGCGAACCGGGAGGGCAACCGGGACGGCATGGACGACAACCGCTCCTGGAACCTGGGCGTCGAGGGCCCCACCGACGACCCGCGGATCGAGGAGCTCCGGGCCCGCCAGCAGCGGAACTTCCTCACCACCCTGCTGCTGTCGCAGGGCATTCCCATGCTCCTCGGCGGCGACGAGATCGGCCGCACCCAGGGCGGCAACAACAACGCCTACTGCCAGGACAACGAGATCTCCTGGTTCGACTGGGAGCGGGCCGAGGACTACGACTGGCTGCTGGAGACCACCCGCGACCTGGTGGAGCTCCGCCGGCTCCACCCGGTCTTCCGGCGGCGCCGGTGGTTCCAGGGACGCCCGATCCGGGGGGTGGCGGACGTGGGGTGGTTCCGCCCGGACGGTGAGCCCATGACCGACGAGGACTGGGACACCGGCTACGCCCGGGCGGTGGGCGTGTTCCTGAACGGAGCCAGCATCGCCAGCCAGGGCCCGCGCGGGGAGCGGATCGAGGACGACAGCTTCCTGGTGCTCTTCAACGCCGCCCGGGCGCCGGTGGAGTGGACCCTGCCCAGGGGCTGGGGCGAGCCCTGGCGGGTGGTCGTGGACACGGCCGGCCCGGCGGAGACGGCCGGCGGCGAGCCCCGCTCCCTCCGGGTGGGCTCGACGATCGCCACGCCGGAGCTCTCCGTCCTGATCCTCATGCGCGAGGAGTGACCGGGAGGGCGAGGCGGGCAGTACGGTCCGCCGTGGCATCTGCCTTGCGTAGTCCCGGGGCGGATCCTGACGGGCCTCGCGAGTCCTCGTGCTCGGGCCTTGGCCCTTCGCCTCCCCTCCTGCGTACATGCCCCCAGGTCCCGACGAGAAAGCACACCTGGAGCCCCCGGAAAACCGGCGCGACCTGGCGAGCGTCCGGGCCAGCGAGGAGCGCTGGAGGCTCCTCGCCCGGGCCGGGACCATCCTCGCCTCCTCCCTGGACCTGAGCGAGACTCTCGCCAGCCTGGCCCGGACGATGGTCCCGGACCTGGCGGACTTCTGCGTCCTCTTCCTGATGGACGAGACCGGGAAGCTCCGCCCCCACGCGGTGGCGCACGCCGAGCACGGCGGAGAGGCGCGCCTCTGGGAGCTGGCCACGGCCTACCGTCCGGAGGACGTGCCGGACAGCCTCCTCCTGCGCGTGGTGGCGCGAGGTGAGCCGGTCCTGGTCGGAAACGTGCAGGCCGAGGCGGGAAAGCACGACTGCTACGAGGTCGCCCGGGCCTTCGCCGGCGAGCTCCTGCCCGACTCCGTCGTCGTGGCACCCCTGACCGCCCGGGGCCGCGCCCTCGGGGTCGTCATCCTGGCGACCCAGGGCTCCGGCCGGCGCTACGGCCCCGGGGACGACAGCTTCGTCAACGAGCTCGCCCGCCGGGCGGGCCTGGCGGTGGACAACGCCCGGCTGTACGGCGAGCTGGTGGACAGTGGCCGGCGCAAGGACGAGCTCCTGGCGATGCTGGCCCACGAGCTGCGCAATCCCCTGGCGCCGGTGGTCTCCTCCCTGGAGCTCTTGCGCCGGCTCCCCGCGGAGGCGACCGCCCGGCGGGACGAGGTCCTGAGCCGGGCCGAGCGCCAGGTGGACCAGCTCCGCAGGCTGGTGGACGACCTCCTGGACGTCTCCCGGGTGACCCGGGGCAAGATCGTCCTGGATCGGAGCCCGCTGGACCTCCGGGACGTCGTCCAGCGGGCCCTGGCCACCTGCCAGGAGGAGCTCGACCTGCACCGCCACCACGTGGCCGTCGATCTTCCCGAGTCCCCGGTGCGGGTCGACGGGGATCCGGTCCGCCTGGAGCAGGTGATCTGCAACCTCCTCCACAACGCCGGCCGCTACACCCCGGTGGGCGGCCACGTCTGGGTCCGGCTGGAGGAGAGCCCGGCGGACGGCGGCCCCTGGGCGGAGCTGACCGTGGAGGACGACGGCCTGGGTATGGATCCCGCCCTGGTCCGCCGGGCCTTCGACCTCTTCGCCCAGGGGGACCGCTCCCTGGCGCGCACCGAAGGTGGCCTGGGCCTGGGCCTGCCCGTGGTCCAGCGCCTCGTCGAGCTCCACGGAGGGGAGGTGGAAGCGTCGAGCCCGGGTCCCGACCGGGGCAGCCGCTTCACGGTGCGCCTGCCCCTGCTCGAGGCGCAAGCCGCGGAGGTCGTGGAGCCGGACCGCCCCGCCGCCGAGCCCAGGCCGAAGCTCCCCGAACCCCGGGCGCTCCCCCGCATCCTGGTGGTGGAGGACAACCGCGACGCGGCGGAGGCCCTGGGCGAGCTCCTGTCGGCCTTCGGCTACCCGGTGGACGTGGCCCTGGACGGCCCCGACGGCTTGGCCCTGGCGCGGGAAACGCACCCGGAGGTCGTGCTCCTCGACCTCGGGCTCCCGGGCATGGACGGCTACCAGGTGGCGCGGGAGCTCCGGGCCAATCCCTGGGGCGCCGACGCCCTGATCGTCGCCCTCACGGGCTACGGGCAGCCTTCGGACGTGGAGCGCACCCTGGCCTCCGGCTTCGACCACCACCTGCTGAAGCCGGTGCGGATCGACCGCCTGCGGGAGCTCCTGGACGTGGCGCTGGAGCGGCGGCGGGATGGCGGGTAGGCGGCAAGCTCACCCGAGACGCGGTACCGGCCCAGCGGTCCGGGAGCGCCTGGGTCCGGTCCTCCACTCGGCTCCGGCCCGCTACGGCGTGGCCCTGGGCGCCACGGCCGTGGCCGCCGGCGGCACCGCCCTGATGAGCCAGGAGCTCTCCCAGACCGGCCTGCTCTTCTTCTACGCCGCGATCCTGGCGAGCTCCTGGCTCGCCGGCACCGGTCCCGGCGTGGTCGCCACGATCGCCGCCCTGGTGGCGGCGGACGTCCTGTTCCTCTCGGCCCAGGACCTGCCGGAGCGCGTCGAAGTGCACCTGCTGGCCTTCACCGTGTTCGCGGTGAGCGGCACCCTGGTCGCCCGGACCGTGGCGCTCGGGCGGAGCGCCCGGGAGGAAGCCGAAGCCGCGAGCCGCCGGGCGCTCGCCGCCCGGGATCGCGACCGTTTCCTCGCCCGGGTTTCCCGGGAGCTGATGGCCAGGAAGGACCTGGACGGCGTGCTCGAGAGTCTGGCGCGGCAAGTGGTTCCGGAGCTGGCCGACTACGCCGTGGTCTACATCATCGAGGAGCGCGGCCCCCTGCGCCGCGGGGCGTCGGCCCACGCCGACCCGGAGCAGGAAGCGCTGGTCCAGCAGCTCCTGGCTCAGGGACCCGGCGCCGCCCACTCGTCTCGGGCCGCGGCGGAGGCCGTGCGGACCGGGGAGCCGGTCCTCCTGGCGGAGCTGACCATCGAGTGGCTCCGGGAACAGGGCTTCAGCCCTGCACAGCTCCGGATCCTGGAGCGCCTGGGACCCCGCTCGGTGCTGATCGTGCCCCTGGTCGCCCGGGAGGCCACCGTGGGCGTCCTGGGCATGGCCGCCACCGACCGGTCCGGCCGCCGCTACAGCGAGGAGAACCTGCAGCTCGCCCGGGAGCTGGCGGTCCACGCCGCCCTCGCGGTGGAGAAGGCCCGCCAGTACGAGCGGGCGGAGCGGGCGATCGCCCAGCGGGACGAGATCCTGGCGATCGTCGCCCACGACCTGCGCAATCCGCTCCAGGTCGTGACCGCCCTGGCCGAGACCCTGGCGCTCCGGGCCGGCGCGCAGGAGGGCGACACGATGGGCCGGATCCGACGCTCCCTGGACCAGGCGGACCGCGTCATCCAGGAGCTCCTGGACGTCTCCCGCCTGGACTCGGGCGTCCTCACGCTGGAGCGCGAGCCCGTGGAGGTCCAGTCCCTGGTGGACGAAGCGGCACAGACGGCTCGGGTGTTCTCCGAGGATCGTGGCGTCCGCGTGCAGACCGAGATCGAGAACGCTTGCCCACCGGTGTACGGAGACCGTCAACGCCTCCTGCAGGTCTTCTGGAACCTCCTGGAGAACGCCGTCCGGTTCACGCCCGCAGGCGGCCGGGTCGACGTCGCGGCCCGGCCGGCCGGGCCGCGGATCCGGTTCGAGGTCTCGGACCAGGGTCCCGGCATCGCGGAGGAGGACCTGCCCCTCCTGTTCGATCGCTTCTGGCAGGCGAGGAAGACGCAGCGGGGGGCGGGGCTGGGCCTGGCCATCGTGAAGGGCCTGGTGGAGGCCCACGGCGGGACCATCCGGGTGCGGAGCGAGCCCGGCCGGGGGAGCACGTTCGTCTTCGAGATCCCGGTGGTGAAGGAGAGTGGCACTCGCCTTGCTTTCCGGGAGCGGCATGCATGAGCACGCAACGCATGGTGACCCGAGGAAGACGACCGAGGTGGTGGCGCCCGCCGTCGTGGCCGCCGGCTGGCGGACCTGCCGCCGCCTCTTGCTGGCGCGGCACGGCGCGGCGGAAGGCAACGACCGGGGAATCCGCCTGGGCTTCGACGAGCCGTTGCTCCCCGCCGGGGAGGAGCAGGCCCGGGCCCTCGCCGGGCAGGTCCAGGAGCTGGGCGTGACCGAGATCTGGTCCAGCCCCTCGCCGCGCGCCTGGCGGACCGCCACGATCGTGGCCGACAGGCTCGCCTTGCCGGTCCACCCGGACCTCGACCTGCGGGAGATCGAGGAGGGCCCCTGGGTGGGGATGACCGAGCAGGAGATCGCCCGCGCCTTCCCGCGGGAGCACGCCGCCTGGCAGCGGGATCCGGGCTCGGTGGAGCTCCCGGGCCGGGAGGGGCTGCGCCGGGCGCGCCGCCGGGTGGCCGCCGTCCTCGACCGGCTCCTCGACCGTCCGGGGACGGTGCTCGCCGTGACCCACAGCGGCCCGATCCGACTCGCCTGGGTGCACTTCAACGGCCTGCCCCTGGACTCCTTCGGGGTGCTGCAGCCGTCGAACTGTGGCCTGTTCTGCCTGCGGGGGGTCGAGCCGGACTGGGAGCTCTCGGAGCTCGACGGTGACGCCAACTGAGCCCCGCACCGAGCGGGACCTCGAAGAGCTGGTCCCGGAGATCCTCGACCGGGTGGCGGAGCCCGAAGCCACCATAGGCCACGAGGTCCACCGGCGCGACCGCCACAGCAACCAGGTCCTGGAGGTCCATCTCAGGGACGGCCGGATCCTGGTGATCAAGGCGGGCATCGGCCCCGGCGCCATGGCCCGGTTCCGTACCTCGGCCCACGCCGCCCGCCTGGCCCGGGACCGGGCCGGCCTGGCCGCGCCCCGGCACCTGGCGGTGCGGGACCTGGG
>JBKHJP010000126.1:0-11328 GCA_046538065.1 Thermoanaerobaculia bacterium
TCCGGCTCGGCGGCGCTGCCGAGCCCGTCGAGGGCGTCCACCTCGGTCTCGAGATGCGATGGCCGCCGGGGGCGCCGGGGCTTCGGCTCGTCGCTCACGGTGTGGGAGCACGGTAGGGCAGGAGAACCCGCCGGGCTTGACGGAGCGTCCGGGATGTTTGATCGAGCGTCCGGGAGGGGCGGCTGGCTCACCCCGCGATTCCAAAGTTGCACCTCGGATCTGCGGAGACTAGACTGTCGAGAATGCTCCTGGAGCGGACTCTTTCCGGCCCCCTGGAGCGGGCCGTGGCGGGCTTCCCGGCGGTGATGGTCACCGGGCCGCGCCAGTCGGGGAAGACCACGCTCCTGCGCTCGCTCTTCGGGGATTCGCACCGCTACGTCTCCCTGGAGACGCCCCACGTGCGGGAGCGGGCCCTGGCCGACCCGGTGGGGTTCCTCCACGACCATCCCCCACCGGTGATCCTGGACGAGGTGCAGCACGCCCCGGAGCTCCTCTCCTACCTCCAGGTGGCCATCGACGAGGACCGCCGCCCCGGGCGCTGGCTCCTCTCGGGATCCCAGGGCTTTCCCCTGGTCCAGGGGAGGACGGAGTCCCTGGCGGGTCGGGTCGCGATCCTCCACTTGCTGCCCCTCTCCTGGAGCGAGATCGGGCGCCGGCCCCGGCCCGGCGACTCCGCCGAGGAGGTGGTCCGGGAGCTTCTGGCGGCCGAGCCGGGCCGGACCCGGAGCGGCCGGTCATCCGGCCCGGAGGCCGATCTCGGTGCATGGCTCCTCCGCGGCGGCTTTCCACAGCTCTGGGCGGACGAGGCCCTCGACCGGGACCTCTGGCTGGCGAGCTACGTCCAGACGTACCTGGAGCGGGACGTTCGCTCGGTGCTGGCGGTGAAGGACCTCGGCAGCTTCCAGGCCTTTCTTCGCCTGGCCGCCGCCCGGACCGGCCAGATCCTCAACCTCACCGATCTGGCGCGGGACGCGGGGGTGTCGTCGACCACGGTGCGCCAGTGGCTGAGCGTCCTCGAGGCCAGCCATCAGGTGTTCCTCCTCCGGCCGCACTTCGAGAACCTGGGCAAGCGGGTGATCAAGTCACCCAAGCTCTACTGGCTCGACACGGGTGTCGTCTGCTACCTCCTGGGTCTCCGGGATCGGGACGCCGTGCTCCGCGGCCCCCTGGCAGGCCCTCTGTTCGAGACCGCCGTCGTGGCGGAGCTCGCCAAGCTCTTCGACCACCGGGGCCTGTCGCCGCCGCTGTGGTACTGGCGCTCCCGGGACGGCTGGGAGGTGGACCTCCTGATCGAGACGGGGGGCAGGCTCCACCCGGTGGAGATCAAGGCGACCGCCACCCCCCGGCCCGCCCACGCCGAGGCCCTCGGGCGCTGGCGCTCCCTTGCCGGTGACCGGGCCGGGGACGGCCTGCTCGTCAGCCGGGCGGAGGACGCGTCGGCGCTGGTGCCGGGGGTGCGGGTCTTGCCGTGGCACCGGGTGTGACCGGCCGCTCGGGGAAGCTTCAGTGGGAGTCTGTGCCGCGGTCGAGGGCGGCGGAGGGGGGCTCGCCGTAGCGGGCGCGGTAGGCGCGGCTGAAGCCGCCCAGGCTGGTGAAGCCGACGGCGTAGGCCACCTCGGAGACGGAGCCGGCGCCCTCGGCGAGGAGCTCCCGGCCCCGTTCCAGGCGCACGGCCCGGAGGAGCTCGGTCGGGGTGACGCCGAGCTCGTCGCGGAAGCGCTCGAAGAGCTGGGAGCGGCCCATGGCCAGCTCCCGGCCCAGGTCGGCGGGACCGAAGGTCTCGTCGTCCACGCGCTCGAGGATCGCCCGGCGGGCGCGCGCGGCGAGGTCGTCCCGCGGGGAGGGTGCCGGCTCGTCCGGGGCGGCTTCGTGACCCGCCCGGCGCAGGCGCTCGGCGAGGCGGCGCTGACGCCGCAGGAGGCTCGCCACCTGGGCCCGGAGCACGTCGCCGGCGAAGGGCTTCTTGACGTAGCCCACGGCGCCGGCGGCGAAGCCCTCCCGGGCGTCGGCCTCGGCGGCGCGGGCGGTGAGGAAGAGGACCGGGACACCGGCGGTCTCCGGGTCGGCGCCCAGGCGCCGGGCCAGCTCGAAGCCGTCCATCTCCGGCATGCTCACGTCGGCGACCACCAGGTCGGGGAGGAGGCGGCGGGCGAGGCGCAGGCCGCTGGCGCCGTCGGGCGCGGGGACGGTGCGGTAGTCGGCGCCCAGCAGGCGGCAGACGGAGCGGCGGATCCCCGCGTGGTCCTCGACGACGAGAACCGTCTGCCGGGGGTCGTCGGGATCGGGGTCGGTCGCGTGGGAGATCTCGGGGCCGGGGCTCGGCGACCCGACCGGGTTCCAGAAGGCCGGCTCCGAATCCGGCGGGCTCGCGGGCTCCGGCTCCGCCCCGTCCTCGAGGGGCACCGGCGCCTCCCGGGAGCGCGGCAGGCACAGGCGGAAGGTCGAGCCCCGGCCCACCTCGCTCGCCACCTCCACCCGGCCGCCGTGGAGCTCCACGAGCTCGCGGACCAGGGCGAGGCCGATGCCGGTGCCCCGGGTGCGACCCGGCTCGAAGCCCTCGAAGCCCACCTGGTAGAAGCGGTCGAAGATCCGCGGCAGGGCCTCCTCGGGGATGCCCTGGCCGGTGTCCTCCACCTCGAGGATCGCCTCGCCGCCGGCCGGATCCCCCGGACCGCCCCGGAAGGCCCGGATCGTCACCCGGCCGCCGTCCGGGGTGAAGCGCAGGGCGTTCGAGACCAGGTTGGCGAGGGCCCGCTCCATCTGCTCCAGGTCCACGGACGCGACCGGTCCGGGCCGGTCCTCGCCGGGGGCCTCGCAGCGGAGCTCGATCCCCCAGCGCTCGGCGAGCCCGGCGAAGGCTTCCACCACGCGCCCGGCCAGCCGGCCCAGGTCCCGGGGCTCGGGGGAGATCTCCAGTCGGCCGGCGTCGGCCTTCTCGAGGTCGAGGATCTGCTCGACCATGCGCGACAGGCTCTGGGCCGCTCGGCGCATGACCGGGGCCTCCTCGGCCAGGCGGTCGGGATCGGTCTCGGCGTCGAGGAGGGGTCCCACGAGCAGCGTCAGGGGCGTGCGGAGCTCGTGGGAGAGGTGGGCGAAGAAGCGGGACTTGGCGGCGTCCGCCTCGCGCAGGGCCTCGGCCTGATGGGTGGCCTGCTGGAGGGCGTCGGCGAGCTCCTCGGTGCGTTTCTCCACCAGCCCCTCGAGCCGCCGCTCGCGCCGCCGGTGGCGCTGCATGCGGCGGGCGACCGCGACGGCCGCCAGGACCGCCAGCAGCGCTGCTCCGCCCCAGCGCGTGGCGCCGGTCTCCCACCAGCGGGGGACCACGACGAGGGGGATGGCCGCCCCCTCCGGGCTCCAGACGCCGTGCTCGTTGGCGGCCTTCACCCGGAACCGGTAGCGTCCCGGCGGCACGTCGGTGAAGAGCATCTCGCGGCGCGTGCCGACGTCGATCCAGTCCCGCGTGAGGCCCTCCAGCAGCACCCGGAAGCGCACCCGCTCGGGGTCGGCGAAGGAGAGGGCGGTGTACTCCACCTCGAAGGTGCGCAGCTCCGGTCCCAGGCGGAGCGGCGAGCCGGCGTCGGGTATCGAGAGCGCCTCGCCGCCGCCCGGCCGCCGGAGCGCCTCGACCACCACCGGCGGTGGCACCGGGTTGTCGTGGAGGCCGGACGGGTCGATGATCCCCACCCCCTGGACGGTCGGGAACCAGAGTCGGCCGTCGCCAGCGCGCATGCCGGCGGACTGGACGCCGCCGTTGGCCTCCCGCGCCGGCAACCCGTCGGCCTCGGTGTAGCTCACCGAACGCAGGCTCTCGGCCCGGCCGTCGGCGACCGCCCGCAGCTCCGCCTCGCTCACCCGGAAGACGCCCCGGTTGCTGCTCATCCAGAGCCGGTCCCGGTCGTCGGGCAGGATCCGGTGGATGCCGTTCGCGAACAGGCCGTGGCGCCGGTCCACGACGGCGAGCTCCGCCGAGCTCAGGGGCGCTCCCGGCGCCAGCCGAACCCGGACCACCCCCCGGTCCTCGGTGCCGACCCAGAGGTCGCCCTCACCGTCCTCCCAGAGGGCGCGGAGCGAGTCGCTGGGAAAGCCCCGGCGCCTGGACAGGACCTCGAAGCGGCCCCCGGCCCGGCGCACCAGGCCGCCGCCGGCGGTGGCGATCCAGAGGGCGCCGTTCCGGGACTCCAGGAACGCCTGCACCGCGGCCAGGGGCAGTCCGGTCCGGTCCGGATCCCCTTGCCCGGCTGCTTCCGGAGAGAAATGCCGCCAGCGGCCGTGGCGCTCGCGTCGAAAGATTCCCCGGCGCTCGGTGCCCACCCAGACCCGGTCCGAACGGTCGCGGAAGAGGGCCAGCACCCTGCTTCCCGTGAGGTCCGGCGGGCCCATCCGGGCAAATCCCCCGTCCCGGTAGCGCCAGAGCCCGCGGCCCCCGACCAGCACCCCGGGCGGCGTCCCGTCCGGTGTCCCCTGTGGCTCAGGGGGCAGGATCGACCAGATGTAGGCGCTCTCGGGGTCCCCCGGACCGCCCAGCACCTCCACCCGGCCGTCCCGGACCCGCGCCAGCCCCTCGCCGTGGAGGCCGAGCCAGGCGGTGCCGGGCGGCCCTTCGACGACGGGGTAGACCGGCCCGGAAGGCAGGCCGTCGGCGGCGTCGAGGGCGGTGATGGAGGACCGGCGGAGCTGGAGCAGGCCCTGCTCGCTGGTCGCCACCCAGAGGTTGCCCTCCGGATCGCTCAGGACGTCCTTGATCGCGCTGTCGGTCCGCAGCACCTCGACGCCGTCGTGGACGAGCGCCCGCCCCAGGTTGCGCCAGGGCTCACCCCGGTGGACGAAGCGGATCGGCTCGGTGCCCGTCAGGACGGCCTCGGCGATGCGGCGCGGGGGGCCTCCGTCGCCCACCCGGTAGAGACCCCCGGAGGTCGCCGCCCACACGCCGCCGCCCTCCGCGGGCTCGATCCGCACCACCTCGGACGGCCCCCCTCCCAGGGGGACCGAGTCGACCCGGTCCCCGGTGAGGCGGAGGAGGCCGTGCGAGGTCCCGACCCACAGAGAGCCGTCCTCGCCGGGGGCCAGGGTGTTGACGGCGCGCTCCGCCGAAACCGCTGGGACGCGCTCGACGGAGCCGCCGGGCGGCTTGCGGTGAAGACCGCCGTCCAGCGTTCCCAGCCACAGGGTGCCCCCGGCCGTGGCGGCGAACGAACGGATCGTGCCACGCTCGAGGCAGGCCCGGGCGGGACCGAGGCCCTCCGGCGCCTCGGGGTAGAGGCACTGTCCCACGGCGAAGAGCAGACCCCCGTCGGGCTCCCGGGCGATCCCGCGCACCTTCTCGCCGCCCTGGTCCGGAGGAGCGACGGGGTGCAACGCGTCGCCGTCGTGGCGGGCGAGCTGCAGGGTCTCGGTCGAGACCCAGAGGTCACCTTCCCGGCCGCGGTGCAGCGTGGTCAACCGCCGGCTGGGCAGGGCGGCGCGGTCGATGCGCTGAAAGCGGACGCCGTCGAAGCGGATCAGACCGCCGAAGCTGGCGAGCCAGAGGTACCCCGTCTCACCCCGCTCCAGGGCGTTGACGCCGACCACCGGCAGGCCGTCCTCCAGGCCCCACCGGTGAAGGACCCACCCCTCGGCGACCTCCAGGGCGGAGACGTGGGCGGTCCCGAGAAGGGCGAGGTGCAGGGCCGCCCAGGCGACCCGGGGGGAGAGCCGGCGGCGAGGGCCGGTGCCGGAGGAGGCCCCGGTTCCGCCCACACGCCTCCGGCGGCAGACGAACCCCCAGAGCCTCCCCGGAGGTTGCGGCGAACGGCGCGACATGAGATCCCCAGGGAGCTGTCCGAGATGAGAAACGGCGTATCGCCGGGGATCCTAGCACCGCCTGAGTTACGCCGATTGAACATTGACGGAGAGCTTGCGGGCAGGGGTGCGCGCGACCCTCCGGGTAGAGTGCGTTGAGGTCGGTCGACCCGGGATTCGGGTGGCTCCAGCTCCGCGACGAGCTCGCGTGGTGTGACCGCGCCCCCGCTACTCCGGCAAGGCCGCCCCGCGGATGCCGACGCTGAAACGCCCGAAGGCCTTCACCACCCCGCTCACCGACATCTGGAGGGGGACGGCCTTGGGTGGCGGATCGCGGAGGCAGAGATTCGTGGGGTCCTCCCCACTCAGCTCCGCCACCGTGAAGGGCGTCGCGACCGGAAGCTCCGGACCTCCCACCGCCCAGCGGCCCGTCACCGGCGGTGAGGAGATGGTGAAGAGCTCGGGGGTGTCGCTCCCCCTCTCCTCCGTGAACGACGCCCGGAGCTTGTGAGGACAATCTGCCATCGGGGGCGAATCGCAGGAGAAGGGCTCGGAAAGACGGGGATCCTCGATCCAGACCAGGAAGTCCGTGCCTCCGTCGAACGTGCCCCCCGTCGTTGCCCGGGCCAGATGGGCAGCCGGCAACATGGCCCGAGCGTCCTCTCCGTCGGGGGCGAACTTCCGGTAGAAGGTCTTGCCCGGCTCGGCGTTCAGGACGTCGGCCGAGATCGCCACCGCCTGGAAACCCTGGGCGAAGTCCTCCTGGCCATCGACGAAGAACTGGTCCCCCCAGAGCACGTTCCGGGTCCCGATGATCTGGTCGAAGTCCCCGAAATACGACGGGTCGGACGGAAACCTCCTCGAGCACCGCCGGACAACGTCCACCGTGAGGTACCCGACGGCCAGGTCGCTGCGACCGGTGGAGTAGCACATGCCGTCCCCGGGAACCGGCTCGCCGGAGTGCTGGGCCCGGAGGACTTCGGGGGAGATCTCGGGAAGGTGGAGGGGCGTCTGGCAGAACGGGTAGGGATCAGGCTCGGTCAGGGTCGAATGAGGAGTCTCGGGAAGAACCCCGGAGAAGACGTTTCTCAGGTTGATCGTCTGCACGCTCCGGGCGTTCAGGAAGAGGTCGAAGGCCAGGGTCGGGATCCCCCGGTCGGTCCACAGGATCACGTGGGCCAGGGTGCCGGTCCCGGAGGTGTTCCCGATCGCCACCAGGGACGTCCTTCCCGCCGGGTCGTCGGGGTCGACCTCGAAGTAGGGGAACAGCAGGGTTGCCCCGGCCTCGCGACTCGATTCCACGGTGGGCTCGGTGGCGACGCTCACCGTGCTCGTGGCAAGAGTGTCCGTGAAGGTGTTGAACACGTTCACGGTCCACTCCCCGGCCGACGGCAGGGTCAGCTCCATCCGAAAAGTGAACTTCCTGGTCGAGCCGGGGAACGGGCAGTGGTCGGAGAAGGTCAGGGTCACCTCGTCGCCCTCGATCGTGGTGCTGTGTGTCCCGGTGTAGCAGCCGTCCCCCTCTCCGGTCACCAGCACCAGGAAAGTCTCCCCCGCCACCGGTCGATCGGGCTCGAAGGCGAGGCTCAGCTCCTGGGCTTCAGCGGGCGAAACCGAGGAGAGAGCGGTCAGAAGCAGGACCGCGAAGGGGATCCGGCGCGTGGCCGAACGTTGTCTCATGTCGAAGACTCCTCTGGTCGGATCGAGAAAGAGGCCTGCTTGAGCGGGTAGCCTCGGGCCGCTACTCCTGGGGTGGGCCGGCAGACCTCCTGTACGGGTACCTTAGCAGCTGTGTACGCCACGCAGGGGTGCCGGGTGCCGGCTTGTGCCCGTCGACCCGGCCCGGGCGCGGGGGTAGCATCCCGGAATGCCACGCGACGGCGGCCGGCGGGTCGCCTTCCGATTGCTGCGGCGGCGCTGGGCTCTTCTCGCCGCCTTGCTCGTGACCCTCCTCTGGTACCTGCCGTACCTGGGCAAGGGGTTCGTCAGCGAGGACTTCGTCCTCATCGCCCTGCTCCGGGAGGTCCCGCCCTGGCGCGACCTGGCCGGGACCTTCGGCGGACCGTGGCTGGGGGCGCGGCTGTTCTCCTTCTACCGGCCGGTGGCGACGCTCGTCTTCGGGGCGGAGGCGGCCCTCTTCGGTGGCCGCCCCTTCGGCTACAACCTGGTGCACGTGGTCGTCCACCTGGGCGCCACCGCGCTGGCCTGGCGCCTGGCGCTCAGCGTGCTGGGCCCCATGGCGTCGGTGTCGGGCGGCCGGAGGCTCCGGGTGGCGGCGGGGGTGGCGGCCCTGTTCTTCGGCCTCTATCCGCTGGCCCCCAACTCCGTCCTGTTCGCGGCGAGCTTCGCCAATCTGTTCGGCGCGGCGGTGACCCTGGGGGCGGCCGTTCTCTACCTGAAGTGGCGGGAGGGCGGCGGGTCCCCGCGGGTGCTCGCCGCCGCGGTGGCGGTCTTCGCCCTGGCCCTCGGCTGTTACGAGAGCGCGGCGGCGCTCCCGGCGTGGGTGGCCCTCTACGAGGTCACCCGCCCGGGCCTGCGGGCCCGCTGGCGCCGGAGCGCCGTCGGGGTGGCGTCATTCGCCCTTCCCGGGGCGGCCTATCTCTGGCTGCGGGCGACCCTCCTGGGAGAGGTCCTGGGCGGCTACGGCGACGTGGCCGGCCGGCTCCGGTCGCCGGAGCTGGAGCTCGCGGTGGGGGCCGTGCGAAGCCTCCTGCGGCTGCCGTCGCCCTGGTTCGGACCGGCGCCGGGCCCCCGCGTCGAGGTGGTGGCGGCGCTGGCCCTGGGCGTGGCCGCGGCGGTCTGGATCGTCGCCGGCCGGGGGCGTCCGGCCGCCGGGGCGCGGCTGCGTGCGTTCGTCCTGGGCGTGGGGTGGGCGGGGGCGTTCCTCGCTCCGTTCGCGTTCCGGCTGGTGGTGCCCGCCAACGGCCGGTACTGGGTCCTGCCCGCCGCCGGCGTGGCGGTGGCCCTGGCCGTGCTGGTGGAGCGGGCCCTCGCGGGCTCCCGCCTGCCGGCGATCGCCGCGATGGCGCTCGTGGGCGTGCTCCTGGCGCGCAACGGCTGGTTCCTCACGCGCCACCTGGGCTGGATGGACCGGGCGGCGGCCACGGCGACCCGGATCGCCGACCAGGTGGAGCCGGCCGCCGGCGCGAGCCCGGGGCCGGTGTTGGTGACCGGTTACCCCCTGTTCCTCCGGGACGCCGCCGGCACCCGCCTGGCCCAGGTCTACCACTACGGGCTGCGCGCGGCGCTGGGTCCACCGTTCCGCGAGCCCGCGCGGGACGTCTACCCCCTGCCGTCCCCCGGCCGGGCGGACCTCGGCCGCGTGGCGACGGTGGCGCCGGTCTGGCGCTGGGTGGAGGGGCAGCGGCGGCTGGAGCGCCTGGAGCTCCGGCCGGCCGCCCTGCCGCCGGAGCTCGCCGTGACCGGCCCGCCGGACGGCGCCCGGGTCGACCCGTCCGACCCCTCGGAGCTGGCCCTCCGGGTCCCGGCCCCCGCCGGGGCCCGGTTGCGGTTGGTGGTGGTGACGCCGGGGAACTTCCACGTCGCCGAGGGGCGGCTCCGGCGGGGGGGCGAGGGGCTCGCCCTGGACGGCCGGGTCCTCCGGCTCTGGGGGCGGTTCCAGCCCGGCCCGCAGCTCTGGTGGGTGGAGCGCCTCGGCCGGGCTGGAGAGGTCCTCGCCACCAGCCGGCCCCGGTGGCTGAACGTGGACGTTCCGGGGATCGGGATCGCCGCAGCCGAGGCGAGTGAATCGTAGGGTGCGACCGGTAGGGTGCGACCCTGCCGCACCAGCTCCACGGTGAATGGTGCGACAGGGTCGCACCCTACGGTGAGCGGTGCACCTCGAAGCATCGCGACCGCCCCGCCGGCGCCGGCCGCCCCACCCTGGTAACGTAGTCTCTTCGAACCCGGTGCATCGGAGGGCGCCATGGACCAGGCGGACCCTGTTCAGCGAGCGGCTCCGGCGGAGCCGGAGCGCGCGAGATCCGGCGCGGTGGAAGCGCCCCGCCGTCCGGGGGTGCTGATCGCCGCGATCCGTCGGCTCTTGCGCCTCTTCTTCCGGCGGATCGAGGTCACCGGGCTGGAGCACGTCCCCCGGGACCGCGGCGGGGTGCTCATCGCCTGGCACCCGAACGGCCTGTTGGACCCGGCGCTGATCCTCGCCCACGTCCCCGGGCGGGTCGTCTTCGGGGCGCGCCAGGGCCTGCTCCGGTGGCCGCTGCTGGGGCGGCTCTTCCGGTACCTCGGGGCGGTTCCCATCTACCGGCCCCAGGACGCCGGGGCCCCGGCGGACGAGGCGGCCCGCCGCGCGGCGAACCGACGGAGCCTGGAGACCCTGGCCGCCGAGGTCACCGGCGGCTCCTTCGCCGCCCTCTTCCCTGAGGGGGTGAGCCACGACGAGCCCGGACTCCAGGAGCTCCGCCCCGGGGCCGCTCGCCTCTACCTGTTGGCCCGCCGGCTCACCCCGCCGGACCGGCCGCCGCCGGCGGTGATTCCCGTGGGGATCCATTACGACCGCAAGCACCTCTTCGGCTCCGGCGCCCTGGTGGAGCTCCACGAGCCCCTGGAGATCCCGGAGCGCCTGGGCGAGCCGGACCCGGACGAACGGGAGCGCCGCCTGCAGGAGGAGGCCCTGACGGTCCTCTTCACCGGGATCCTGACCCAGGTCGTCCAGGCCACCGAGAGCTGGGAGCTCCACCACCTGATGCACCGGTTGCGAAAGATCTTCCGCGCCGAGCGCGCCGCCCGGGCCGGCGCGCGCCCGGGGCGGCCCACCCTCCGGGAGCGGGTGCGGGGCCTCGGCCGGGTGCGCATGGCGTATCAGGAGCGGCGCCGGACCCACCCGGAGGAGACCTCCCGCCTCCAGGCCCGGGTGCGCCGGTACGACCGGGTGCTCCAGGCCCTGGGGATCGAGGACCACGAGCTGGACGACCGAGCCGACCTGGGCTCCCCCTGGCGCCCCGTCGCCCTCGTGGCCCAGGCGGTGGCGGTCTACATGGTGCTGCCGCCGCTCCTGGTGCTGGGGGCGCTGGTGAACACCCCCGTGGCCCTGGGGATCGGCGCCGTGGCCCGGCGCCTGGGAGGCAAGGTGAAGGACCAGGCCACGATGAAGCTCCTGCTGGGGGCCGGCGTCTTTCCGCTGGTCTGGCTCGCCGTCTCGCTCCTGGTGGCCTGGGGGGAGCTGGAGCTCAACCGCCTCTATCCCCAGATCCCGGAAGCGCCCTGGCTCGCCGGGGCGGTCACCTTCCTCCTGTGCTCGGTGGGCGGGTGGGTGGCGGCCCAGTACCTGCGCCTGGCGGCCCAGACCTACCGGGCCCTGCGGGTGCGCTTCACCCGCGCGCGGCGGCGCAGCACGGTGCAGCGCCTGGCGCGGGAGCGCGCGGCGATCTACGAGGCGGCGGTCGCCCTGGCGGAGGGGCTCGACCTGCCGGGGGAGGTCGCCCCGAACGGGCGCGTGGTCTGATGGATTTTCTCGGAGGGGCTGTCGGGCCGTGGGTGGAGGGAGCCGGTGCGGGAGGGCTCCCCGGCGGGGACCGGCGCGAGCGTCGTGGA
>JBKHJP010000127.1:0-11201 GCA_046538065.1 Thermoanaerobaculia bacterium
GGGTGGGCGGGAAGGAGGAGGCCGGGTGCGGGCCGGGCGGAGGACGTCGAGGCCCGACCCGAGCCACTGGCGCCGCGGACACCTGGACGGCCGCGGGAGGGCCGAGCCGAGGCGAGCGCCCTGCGCAACACCGTCCGACCTGCGCGAGCCGTCGGAGGCCGCCGGATACCCCCGGAGCCGACGGGTGGGCGGGAAGGAGGAGGCCGGGTGCGGGCCGGGCGGAGGACGTCGAGGCCCGACCCGAGCCACTGGCGCCGCGGACACCTGGACGGCCGCGGGAGGGCCGAGCCGAGCCGCGGGCCCTACGGAAAACCGTCCGACCAGCCCGCGGCGGTCCGCAGCCCGGCCCGCACCCGGCCTCCTCCGTTGGGGGGGGGCTCCCCCTCAGGGGATCCGGAGGACGAGCAGCGTCTGGTCGTCCTTGCGGGGGGCTGCGTCGGTGAAGCGGTCCAGGTCGGCGAGGATGCCGTCACGGACCTGCTCCACCGGGCAACCGGCGTATCGGCCCAGGCTGCTCTCCAGGCGCTCGAAGCCGTACGGGCCACCGCCCTCGTCCCGGTGGGCCTCCACCACCCCATCCGAAAGGAGGACCAGGATTTCGCCGGCGGACAGCTCCTCCCGGGTCACGGCGACCTCCAGCTCCGGACGCACCCCCAGGGGATAGGCGGTGGAGGCCAGCTCCCGGACCCGGCCGCCGGTCCCGATCACGTAGGGGTAGAGGTGGCCGGCACTGGCGAAGACGAGCTCCCGCCGGGCGGGGTCCAGCAGCGCGTAGCACAGGGTGGCGATCAGGCGCCGCCGGGCGCTCTGGTAGACCATCCGGTTGAGCGTGGCGAACACCGACTCCACCGAGGGGTCGAAGGTCACCTGGACCGCCAGGGCTGACTTGGCGGCGGACATGACCAGGCCGCTGGAGACGCCGTGTCCCGCCACGTCGCCCAGGGCGAGCGCCAGCCGGCCGTCCTCCAGGGCCAGGACGTCGTAGAAGTCGCCGCCCACCTCGCTCGCCGGCAGGTAGGCGTGGGCCAGGTCGACCCCGGCCAGGCGCGGCGGGAGCTCCGGCAGGATGGTGCTCTGGATGCGCCGGGCGGTTTCGAGCTCGATCCGCTGGCGCTCCCGCTGGGCGATCCGCCGCACGTGGGGCGGCACGTCGTCCCAGCGGTAGACGAACTCCCGCCCGCTCCCCAGGGCACGGACCGACAGCGCCGCCGGCAGGGCCGGCACGGCGAGCAGCAACCAGCCCTGGGCCTGGAGCACCGGCGACTCGGTGGAGATCAGGGCGAGGGCGCCGGCTCCCACCTCCAGCACCAGCGAGGCGACCAGGACCGTCAAGAGGTCCCAGCGGAGGAACAGGGCCACCAGGGCGGCGGAGGGGAGGATCGCGAACACCAGGCCCCACCCGAGGGGCGTGACCGACAGCGCGGGGAACAGGACGATCCCGGTGAGGAGCGTCGCCGCCGAGGCGCCGAGCCACAGGCCCATCCTGCGGGTGGCCCAGGGGACGAGGAACAGGCGGCCGAAGAGCTCCCGCATGGGGACCACCACCAGGGAGAGGGCCAGCAGCGCCAGCCCGGGCAGGGGTCCCGCCATCCAGAACGGGCTGAGGAGGGTGGTCGCCTGGGGCCACGCGCCGGCGGGACGCAGGGCGACCGCCAGGGCGAGCATCCCGCCGAGGAGGCCCAGCCCGGCTCCCAGGCCCCGCAGTGAGGCCCGGGCCACGGTGGCGTTGTCCCACGCGCCGTGGAACAGCGCGTCGAAGGCGGCGAGCTTCTGGCCCCAACCCTCGCGGCAGAGCGACTCGCCCACCGACCACGACAGGAAGGCCGCGAGGGCTTGCGGGGCGAAGAACAGCACCAGGAACTGGAGCCCCCAGACCCAGGTGACCTGCTGGCGGGTAAAGACGCCCCAGTCCAACCCCTCGGTGACGGACCGGGAGATCAGGAGCTGGAGCACCGCCCCGGCCACCAGGACGGCGGCGAAGATCTGGAGCCCCCGGCGCACGCCGACCTCCCCGGCGTGGTACCGGCGCAAGAACGCTACCGCCACCAGCGCGGCGACCAGGAACGACGCCAGGAAGTGGACCTGCTGCCACAGGCCGGTGCTCTGGAGCTCCGCCTGGAGCTGCCGCTCCGCAGCGTCCTCGTAGAAGGTTTCGAACCCGGCCAGGCGGTCGCCGGCGAAGTGGACCTCCAGGCCGTACGCCACGCCTTCACCCAGCAGGTCCTCCGCGACCGGGTAGCGCAAGACCAGGTCGGTCCGGCTCCGGAGCTCCCGGCTGCGGACCTCGGGCGGACCGTAGCGGTCCAGCTCGATCCCGCGGGAGCGGAGGAACGCCCGGGCCTCGGCCACCGCGGCGTCAGGATCCAGGGGAGCGAGCTCCAGCTCCGGGTCGACCCGCGCGATCAAGCCGATGACCCGCCCGTCCGGCGTGACGTCCGCCCGGTAGGCCCACTCTCCGGGAAAGGCTCCGGCCCTGTACACGGTGACGCGCCACGCGATCACCCGCCGGGCCAGGGCACTCGCCTGGAGGCGCTCCAGCGGGACCTCGCCGGCCGTCGCCAGGAGGCGTCGCTCGATCAGGCCGACGTCCGAGGTGCGCTCCAGGACGACGTAGGGATCGTCCGGCCACCCCCCCGCCCCCTGGGCCTCCGCTGGGGCGGCGAAGGTCTGCAGGTGCTCGAGGGCGAGCTCCTGGACCCCGGAGGGCGCCAGGGTCCACTGGCCGGGGAAGAAGGGGTAGGCCCGGGGGAAGGCCCATCCGGCGAGGAGGGCTCCGGCGAGGCCCGCCAGGACCCATCCGGCGATGGGGCGGAGCTCTCGCATGGCGCTGAGTACGTTCCCCGGCGCGCAGAGTTTTCCACGCCCGGACGGGGCCTACAGCTTCTCGACCAGCTCCCGGACCGCGTCCGCCGAGCCGTGGAGCTGCCGGCGCTCGTCGTCCGAAAGATCGAGCTCCAGGACGCCCTCCATGCCCTGGCGGCCGAGCCGGGCGGGCACCCCCACGAAGAGGCCCTCCAGGCCGTACTCGCCCTGGAGGTGGACCGCACACGGGAGGATCTTCTTCTTGTCCCGGAGGATCGAGGCCACCATGTCGACCACCGCCGCCGAGGGGGCGTAGTAGGCCGAGCCCTCCTTGAGGAGCCCGACGATCTCGCCGCCCCCCTTGCGGGTGCGCTCGTTGATCGCCTCGATCCGGTCCGCCGCCAGGAGCTGGGGCAGCGGCACGCCGTTCACCGTCGCGAAGCGCGGCAGGGGGACCATGGTGTCCCCGTGGCCCCCGAGGACGAAGGCGTCCACGTCCTCCACCGAGGCGCCGAGCTCGGCGGCGATGAAGTAGCGCATGCGGGCGGCGTCGAGGACGCCGGCCATCCCCAGGACGCGCTCCCGGGGGAAGCCCGACGTGCGGCGCGCCACCTCGCACATGGCATCGAGGGGGTTGGTGACGATGACCAGGATCGTCTCCGGTGAACGCTCGACGAGCTCCCGCACGACCCCGCTCACGATCTCCTGGTTCTTGGCCAGGAGGTCGTCGCGGCTCATGCCGGGCTTCCTGGGCAGGCCCGCGGTGACCACGCAGACGTCGGACCCGGCGGTGGTGTCGTAGTCGCCGCCCCCTTCGATGCGGGCATTGAAGCCCACGACGGGGGCGGACTCCATCATGTCCAGGGCCTTGCCCTTCGCCATGTCGGCGGCGATGTCGACCATGGCGACGTCCGCCAGCTCGGCCTCGGCGATGCGCTGGGCGGTGGTGGCGCCGACGTGCCCCGCGCCCACTACAGTGACCTTGTGGTCCATATGGAGCAACCTCCTTCGGTTCCGGTCTAGAGCTTAAACGAGGGTCGGGCGGGGGGTGGGTTACAGATTCTCGATGATCGCATCGCCGAACTCGGAGGTCTTGAGCAGCGTCGCTCCCTCCATCTGGCGCTCCAGGTCGTAGGTCACCCGCTTCTGGGAGATCGTGGCGGAGAGCGCCGACTCGACCCGGTCCGCCGCCTCGCCCCAGCCCAGCCACCGGAGCATCATCACCCCCGAGAGGATGAGGGAGCCCGGGTTGACCTTGTCCTGGCCGGCGTACTTGGGTGCGGTGCCGTGGGTGGCCTCGAACAGGGCGATGCCGTCCCCCTCGTTCGAGCCCGGGGCCATGCCCAGCCCGCCGACCTGGGCCGCGAGCGCGTCGGAGATGTAGTCGCCGTTCAGGTTCATCGTGGCGATCACGTCGTACTCGTCCGGCCGCAGGAGGACCTGCTGGAACATGGCGTCGGCGATCCGGTCCTTGATGAGGATGTGGCCGTCGGGCCGCTTGCCGCCGTGGCGCTCCCAGAGCTCGTCCTCGCTCAGGGTGATGTCGGCGAACTCCTCCCGGGCGAGCTCGTAGCCCCAGTCCTTGAAGGCGCCCTCGGTGAACTTCATGATGTTTCCCTTGTGCATCAGGGTCACGCTCTCGCGGCCCCGGACCCGAGCGTGCTCGACGGCCTTGCGCACCAGCCGCTTCGATCCCGTCCGGGAGACGGGCTTGATGCCGATCCCGCTGTCGCTCCGGAGGTCGGCTCCCATGCCGGCGAGGAAGTCCAGGACCTTGCGGGCCTCCGGGCTCTCCGCCGGGTACTCGATCCCGGCGTAGACGTCCTCGGTGTTCTCCCGGTAGACGACCATGTCCACCTTCTGGGGCTCCTTGACCGGCGACGGCACCCCTTCGTACCAGCGCACCGGGCGGACGCAGGCGTAGAGGTCCAGGACCTGGCGCAGCGTCACGTTCAGGCTGCGGAAGCCGCCCCCCACCGGCGTCGTCAGGGGTCCCTTGATCCCCGCGCGGAAGTGGCGGATGGCCTCGACGGTGTCCGAGGGGAGCCATTCGCCGAACCGGTCCTTCGCCCGCTCGCCGGCGAAGACCTCGAACCAGGCGATGGAGCGCGAAGGGCCGTAGGCGGCGTCGACGGCGGCGTCGAGGACCTTCCGGGTGGCGCGCCAGATGTCCGGGCCGGTCCCGTCCCCCTCGATGCACGGAACGATCGGGCGGTCGGGCACCTCCAGGCGCCCGTGGCTCCACTGGATCTCCTGGCCGTCGGCGGGAGGCGAGCTGTCGTTGTACCTCACCAAGGCGGTGTCCTCCTGGAGTCGGAGCTCGTGATGAGCATTCGGGTTCCCCGGAACGTCGGGGCGGCTTGGGAAATCGGGTGCCGCCGGACGCGAGCTTGCGACGGCGGCTTCAACGTATCACAGGCGCTGGCGCCGCCGGCCCGCCCCGGGAGGGGAATCCCTTCCGCTCTCCGGGCTCTCCCCGCCGGCGCCGAGGAAGCTCAGGATCTCCCGGGGATGGGTGGGTCGCAGGACCGCGTCGAAGGCATCCAGCTCTTCGGGCCGGCCGAAGCCCCAGCGCACCAGGACCGCCGGGACCCCGGCGTTGCGGGCGGTCTCGGCGTCGGTGGAGCTGTCCCCCACCAGCAGGACCCGCGACGGCTCCGCCCCGAGGCGGCGGGCGGTCTCCAGCAGGGGCACCGGGTCGGGCTTGCGGGCGGCCAGGCTGTCGCCCCCCACGGCGAAGCGCAGCCACCGGCACAGGCCCAGGCCGGCGAGGATCTTCCGGGTGTGGCGCTCGGGCTTGTTGGTGAGGACCGCCAGGGGATAGCGGCCCGCCAGGGCGTCCAACAGCCCCTCGATGCCGGAATACGTCCGGGTTTCCTCCAGGCACCGGTGGTAGTAGCATTCGAGGAAGCGCTCGAAGGCGCTCTCGAACGGTGCGCCGTCCACCGTCTCCGGCAGGGACCGGCGCACCAGCTTGCGAGCGCCCTCGCCGACGAACGCGACGACCCGCTCCACCGGCAAGGGCTCGAGGCCGAGCTCCCGGCGCACGGCGTTGACGGAGGCCGCCAGGTCCCGGCGCGAGTCGACGAGCGTCCCGTCGAGGTCGAACACGACGGCTCGAACGTCCACAGCGCACGGAGGCTAGCATGAGCCTGGCCCAGGTCGGCGGGGCGTGACTCTGTCGGGCCTGTTGAGTCGGGCCCCTCCGGACCCTCCGGAGGCCGGGACCTGAGGGACCGCCGCGGTCGCCGGAACCGGCGGACGGCGGCGGGCGGGAACTTCGAGGAGGTGACCAGCGTGCGACGCGATCGAGCGATTCGACGAAGGAGGCGCAGACCGCCGAGGGCGGCCCGCGCGGCCCTGACCGGCCTGGGGGCCCTGGCCCTGGCGGCCTGTGCGGCCGGCAACGGCACGGCGTCCGGAGGCCAGGTGGGCGGGCCCGAGGACGACCAGCTGGTCCTCGAGGGGCGGCTCACGGACGAGGGGGTGGAGTGCCCGGCCTTCCGGAGTGACGACGACGAGGGCACGCTCTACACCCTGACCGGCGACCTCGAGGGCTTCGGCCCCGGGGACCGGGTGCGGATCGTCGCCCGGCCGGTGCAGATGTCTTTCTGCATGCAGGGGACGACCGTGGAGGTGCTGGAGATCTCGGCGCTGTAGGCCGGGGGCCCCCACCCGGCAGGGCCCGGGGGTTCCGCCCGGTCGTCGGCCCCGAAGCCCGCTCGGGCGCGCCCGTGCACTGCCACCGTCCGAGGTGCGCTGAGCCTTCTGGTGCCCTACCACCGCGAGGCCTGGAGGCGCCGGGTGGGCCACCGCCGGAAGCTTCCGGCGCCCACGCTGCCCGGTTCTCCGGCCACCGTTCGTCTTCCCGGCCTCGGCCGGCGGGCGCGGCTGCCGCCGCCGGCTCGGAAGCCCCGGCCCCTGCCCCCCCGCCCCGAGCCGCAGTGGGCGTCCTGTGGCAGACCGCACGTTTCAGGGTGGGACCCCGCATGTTCTGAGCGGGCCGGAGGGTCGCCCCGATCGAAGCGGTTACGGCAGCTCGGCGCCGGCCATGAGCCAGAGGAGGATCGCCTTCTGGACGTGGAGGCGGTTCTCCGCCTGGTCGAAGATGCGGCTTTGGGGGCCGTCGGCGACCTCGGCCGTGACCTCCTCACCCCGGTGGCACGGCAGGCAGTGGAGGAAGACCGCCTCGGGGTCGGCGGCGGCCATGATCGTCGAGCCCACCTGGTAGCCCGCCAGGTCCCGGCGGCGCCGCTCGCCCTCCTCCTCCTGCCCCATGGACGCCCAGACGTCGGTGTAGACGCAGATCGCCCCCCGGGCGGCCTCCTCCGGGTCGCGCACCACCTCCACCCGGGCGCCGGTGGCGGCGGCGTCCTCCCGGGCCTGGGAGACGTACTCCTCCCGGGGCTCGTAGCCCTCCGGGCAGGCGAGGACGATCTCCATGCCCAGTCTGGCCGCGCCGTGCATGAGGGAGTGGGCCATGTTGTTGCCGTCGCCCAGGTAGGCGATGCGCCGGCCCCGGAGCCCCTCCACCCCGCCGAAGATCTCCGCCAGGGTGAAGTAGTCGGTGAGCCCCTGGCAGGGGTGGAGCTCATCGGTGAGGCCGTTGATCACCGGCACGGTGCCGAAGCGCGCCAGGTCGAGGACGTCCTGGTGGGCGAACGTCCTCGCCATGATCCCGTCCACGTAGCGCGACAGGACCTGGGCCGTGTCGTGGATGGTCTCGCCCCGGCCGAGCTGGAGGTCGCGGCCGGAGAGGAACAGGGCGTGGCCGCCGAGCTGGGCCATGCCGGTCTCGAAGCTCACCCGGGTGCGGGTGGAGGACTTCTGGAAGACCATGGCGAGGGTTCGCCGGTGGAGGGCGTCGTGGTAGGCCTCCGGCTCCGCCTTGACCCGCTCCGCCAGGCGGAACAGCCCCGCCACCTCGCCTGTGGTGAGCTCGTGGATCGAGATCAGGTGTCGCGTGCTCATGGCTTCCTTTCTACGTCGAGACGGGTTCCGACTCGGGCTCGGAGCCTTCGAGGGAGGCGGCCTCCTCGTCGGGCACGATGGCGGTGCCGGCGCGCCCGTCCACCGCCGCTTCCACGTGGGCGACGTCGGTGACGACGACCCGGCGCCCCGTGGCCGCGACGAAGTCGATGGCCGACTCCACCTTCGGGCCCATGCTCCCCGCCGGGAACTGCCCTTCCGCCAGGAGGGCCCGGGCCTCCTCCAGGCCCACGACCGGCAGCTCCCGCTCCCGCTCGGTGCCGAAGTCCCGCTTGACGCGGGCGACGTTGGTGAGGATCAGGAACAGGTCGGCGGAGAGCTCCCGGGCCAGGAGCGAGGCGGTGCGATCCTTGTCGATCACCGCCTCCACACCCTCCAGGTGGGTCCCGCGCCGGACCACGGGGATCCCCCCTCCCCCTCCGGCGACCACCACCCGGTCCCCCGAGAGGAGCTCGCGCACCACGGCCACCCCCAGGACCTCCAGCGGCCGGGGCGAGGGGACGACCTTGCGCCAGCCGTTGCCGGAGGGGTCCTCGGACATCTGCCAGCCGTACTCGTGCTGGAAGAGCCGGGCGCTCTCGGCGGAGAAGAACGGCCCCACGGGCTTGGTGGGCCGCTCGAAGCCCGGATCGTCCGCGTCCACCACGACCATGGAGAGCGAGCAGGTGGGCTCCGCCGTCAGCCCTTCGGCGGCGAAGCGATTGCGCATGGCGATCTCCAGCAGGTACCCCATGCTTCCCTGGGTTTCGGCGACAGCCAGGTCCAGGGTGCCGGGGGGGACCTTGTCCACCGCCGCTTCCATCTGGATCAGGGACTGGCCCACCTGCGGGCCGTTGCCGTGGACCACCAGCAGGCGCCAGCCGCGCCGAACCAGGCCGGCCAGCCACTCGGCGGCGCCATCGGCCCGGTGGAGCTGTTCGGCCACGGTCCCGCGATCGCCGGCCTCCAGGAGGGCGTTGCCCCCGAAGGCGATCACCGCCAGGGGACGGGAGTCGGTTCGGGTGTCGGTGCTCATGGTCTGCGTCTCTCGGTCTCGGATCCGCTCGGGCGCGTTCGGTGCCGGCCGTCCGAGCCGGTTCACCCGGCCGGGTCCAGGTGGTCGCGCACGAGCGGGGCGGTCATGCAGCGCGGGCCACCGCGGGCCCGGGAGAGCTCGTTGCCCCCCAGGGTCACCACCGTGCGCCCCCGGCCCAGGACGTCCTCCCGACCGGCCGCCACGTCCACGTCCCGGATCACCCGCCACCCCCGCCGGTCGAGCTCCTCCAGGGTGCGCCGGTTCCTCTGGTACGAGACGATCACCCCCGGCGCGAGGGCGAAGGCGTTGGCGCCGTCGGTCCACTGCTCGCGTTGCTGCTCGATGGGGTCCGCGGAGCCGCCGCAGGGCACGACGTCCAGGTGGAGGCCGAGCTCCCGGAGGGTCTCGAGCAGCGCGCCGCGCACCGTGAAGGTGAGCTCCCGCGCCGTCAGGTCGACCGAGTAGGCGTGGGCCGACTCGGCGTTGCCCGGCTCGATCACCGGCAGGTAGGCCAGGCAGACGTCCCGGTCGATCAGGGTGAACACCGTGTCCAGGTGCATGCAGGCCCGCCGCGCCGGGAGCTCCACCAGCACCAGGTGCCGGAACGAGGTCTCCTCCGCCCGCAGGTACTCGGCCAGGGCCTCCACGCCCCGGCGGTTCGTCCGCTCCGAGAGCCCCACCAGCAGCAGCTCGGGGCTCGCCACCAGGACGTCGCCGCCCTCCAGGTTCGGGTAGGGAAAGGCGCGCGGCTCCGGCCGGCCGGCCATCGCGGTGTGGCGGGGGCGGTCGACCTCGATGAGCTGCGTGCGGCCGGCGAAGTCGGGGTGGAAGGTAAAGACCGTGCGGGCCAGCAGCGGCTCGCGTTCCCGGGCCTCCGTCGCCATGGACGAGACCATCATCCGCTCGCCGATCGCCGCCTGGGGGTCGCGCTGGAAGAAGTAGTTGGGCACCGGGTCGAGGTCGAAGAAGCGCCCGAACGGGGGCGCACCCGCGGCGTCGGGCTGGGCCCGGAGGCCGGCGATCAGGGCATCCGCGAGATCCGGGGCGGACAGGTCCGCAAGGCGCCCGATCACCCGGGGCGGGAGCTCGTACTCCCCTTCGAGCTCCCGGAGGACCTCGGCCCGGGCCTCGTCCGAAGCCAGGGCCCCCACCAGGAGGCCGCGGGCGTCGGCGATCTCCACGCCGGCCCGCTCGAAGATCGCCCGGAAGAGGTCGTGCTCGGCCCGGGCCTCGTCGCCGTACAGGATGTCGTCGAACAGGAGCCGCTCCATCATGGAGGGCACCATGCGGTCGATCTCCGCCCCCGGGCGGTGGAGCAGCACGCGGCGCAGGCGGCCGATCTCGGAGTGGACGCGGACGGTGCTCATGGCGGGTACCGGAGCGAAGCGGGCAGGCCTCAAAAACAAGTGCCCGGCCGAACGACCGGGCCACCGAAGGGGCGGATTCTAGCACTCCGGCGCTGCGTTGCCCACCCGCCGTGCGGCGGGGAAACGGTCGGCACCTTGCCGGCCGGCCCCTTGCCGGCCCGTCCTCGCCCACCTTCCGGATCGGCCGGAATCCCCTCCGGAGGGCACCTGTTTTCGTGAGCAAACGACGCGGGGACAGCGGAGATCATGGACGAGCGAGCGACGGAGGGACGACGGCTGCCGCCGGAGCGGATCGTCGTCCTGGCCGGCGCAGCCCTGGCCGGGGCGCTGGTCCTCGTCGTCGCGTGCATCAGCACCTCCGGCCACCCTGACGGCGAGGTGCTGGAGCGGGGCGTGGCCTCCTGGTACGGGCCCGACTTCCACGGCCGGACGACCGCCAACGGCGAGCGCTACGACATGCACGGCCTGACGGCGGCTCACCGCACGCTGCCCTTCGGCACGGAGCTCCTGGTCCGGAACCTGGACAACGGCCGGACCTGCCGGGTGCGGGTGAACGACCGCGGGCCGTTCGTCCGGAACCGGATCCTGGACCTCTCCTACGGCGCGGCCCGGGAGCTCGGCATGGTCGGGCCCGGCACGGCCCGGGTGGAGCTGGTGCTGCTGGGGGACGGGGAGGCGCCGGCGTCCGGCGAGCCGGAGGTACGCCGGGTGGCCCGGCGTCCGGAGGCGCGCTACACGGTCCAGGTGGGGGCCTTCCGAGAGCGGGAGCGGGCGCTCAGGCTCCGCGAGCTCCTGACGGCGCGCTTCCCGGAGGCGGAGGTCCGCTCCGGGGACGGCTGGCACCGGGTCCAGGTGGGGGAGTTCCGGAAGCGCCGAGCCGCGGAGGAGCTGGCCGAGGAGCTCCGGCGCCTGGGGTGGGAGGCGACCCTGGTCGCGGCGCGGTGACCCACGCATCGCCGGGACAGGGCGGCTCCTGAGTCCAAGTGGAGAGGGTGCGGGGTGGCGAGGGGGCGTCCGGGGAACGGCGC
>JBKHJP010000128.1:0-11137 GCA_046538065.1 Thermoanaerobaculia bacterium
GGTAGCGAAATTCCTTGTCGGGTAAGTTCCGACCTGCACGAATGGCGTAACGATCTGGGCGCTGTCTCCACAAGGGGCTCAGCGAATCTGTAGCACCGGTGAAGATGCCGGTTACCCGCCGAAAGACGGAAAGACCCTGTGAACCTTTACTGCACCCTGGCAGTGAACTCCGGTGCTTCATGTGTAGGATAGGTGGGAGGCTTTGAACCCGGCGCGCTAGCGTCGGTGGAGCCATCCGTGAAATACCACCCTTGGAGTAGTGGGGTTCTAACCGAGGTCCGTGACCCGGACCCGGGACATTGTCAGGCGGGTAGTTTGACTGGGGCGGTCGCCTCCTAGAAAGCAACGGAGGCGCGCGAAGGTCCCCTCAGGCTGATTGGAAACCAGCCGCAGAGCGCAAAGGCACAAGGGGGCTTGACTGCGAGACCCACAAGTCGAGCAGGTACGAAAGTAGGCCTTAGTGATCCGGTGGTCCCGCATGGAAGGGCCATCGCTCAACGGATAAAAGGTACTCCGGGGATAACAGGCTGATCGCCGCCAAGAGTTCATATCGACGCGGCGGTTTGGCACCTCGATGTCGGCTCATCACATCCTGGGGCTGAAGCCGGTCCCAAGGGTTCGGCTGTTCGCCGATTAAAGTGGTACGTGAGCTGGGTTTAGAACGTCGTGAGACAGTTCGGTCCCTATCTTCCGTGGGCGCAGGAGACTTGAGGGCATTCGTCCCTAGTACGAGAGGACCGGGACGGACGAACCTCTGGTGCACCAGTTGTCGCGCCAGCGGCACAGCTGGGTAGCTAAGTTCGGACAGGATAACCGCTGAAAGCATCTAAGCGGGAAGCCCAGCCCAAGATGAGGTCTCCCTGAAGGCCCCTCGTAGACTACGAGGTTGATAGGCGGGAGGTGTAAGCGTTGCGAGACGTTGAGCTGACCCGTACTAATCGGCCGTCCGGCTTGACCAACTTGTTTCACACTCGCGGATCCTATAGTCATTCACCCGATTCAGCGGCGCGCGGGAGCGCGCCGTCCCGAGGGAAGCCGAGGGGCGTTCTAGACCGGCTCGCGCTCTGCCTGGACAGGCGGACCGGATCCTCGAGGTCCTTCGCTTCGCTCAGGACGGTTTCAGGCGAGTGCCTTCCGGGCACTCGCCTGAAACCGGTTTCCCGGCGACTCTAGCGAGGGGGAAACACCCGTTCCCATTCCGAACACGGCAGTTAAGCCCCTCAGCGCCGATGGTACTGCACTGGAGACGGTGTGGGAGAGTAGGTCGTCGCCGGGAGTTGACTTTTCAGAAGGCCCCCGGGCATCGCCTTGTTGCCCGGGGGCCTTCGTGTATCCGGACGTTGGAGAAGGATTCGGGCGTCGTCGCGCGGCACGGTGCCACGATCGCCCATGGACACGTGGGAGGTGCGCGATGGCATCAGGGCATCATCCGGTGTGGACTCGGCAGGCAGCGCCGATCGTTGCCGTCTTGCTGACCCTGATCGCGGGGACGGTCCGCTGCGCCCCTGCCGGGGAGCAAGGAGCGGAAGGCGAGGAAGCAGCGGCGGAGGCCGGGGGCGGGAGTCCAACGGGTTCCGGCGCCACGGACCAGGGGGGCTCTCCGGAGGACTGGATCGAGGGCTTCGCCGTGGGCTTCCGGGTCGATACCGCGGGGACGATTCCTCCGGACGCGCGCGGACAGGAGTTCCGCCCGGGCCAGCCGATCTACGTGTCCATGGAGATCGGTGAAGCGCCTCCCGCCGCGTCCGTTCACGCGATCTTCCTCGATGCGGCCGGCCGCAAGGTGGCCGAGGACGCGAAGAAGGTTCCGTCGGGGGCCGGCCACCTGTACTTCGACTCGGGGGACACCAGCGACTGGACGCCAGGGGAGGGCACGATCACCATCGCGGTCGACGGCCACCAGGTCACTGAGGAGCCGTTCACACTGCTGGAGCCGCCGCCATCCGGTTGAATCCTTTCAGGCCGCCTGGCGTAGGAGGATGCAGATCGAGAACCTTCCACGGAGGTGGACCATGAGACTGCAAATCCTCGTTTCCGCCCTCGCCCTCGCGATGTCGAGCCTGGCGTGCCAGGTGGTCATCGCGGACGACTGCGACTACACCGCGCCCCGGGAGGCGACGCTCGACGCCACGGGGGCCCGCGATCTGGTGGTGGACGCCGGCGCAGGGAGCCTCGCCATCCAGGGCACACCGGGGGCCGGCGAGCTGCAAGCCCGGGGCACGGCTTGCGCCTCCCGCGAGGAGCTCCTGGACGGGATCCGGCTGGAGGCGGAGCGCGAGGGCGACACCCTGCACGTGCGGACCGTCTTCCCGCGGAACATCCGCGGCAACGCCGCGCTGGACCTGGAGCTCGAGGTGCCGGCGGAGCTCCGGGTCCGGGTGGACGACGGCAGCGGCTCCGCCGTCGTGCGCAACGTCGCCAGCCTCGACCTGGAGGACGGCTCCGGGTCGGTGGAGGTGGCGGAGATCGCCGGTGACGCGACCATCGAGGACGGTTCCGGAAGCATCGATCTCCGCGACGTACGGGGCGCGGTCGTCATCGACGACGGCTCCGGCTCCATCGACGTCCTGGGAGTCGGCGGGTCGGTCGAGGTGGACGACGGCTCCGGCGGCGTCGACCTCCGGGGGATCGGCGGGGACGTCCGGATCTCCGACGGCTCCGGCTCCATGGTCATCCGCGACGCGGACGGCAGCGTGACCGTCACCGAGGACGGCTCCGGCGGCATCGTGATCACCGGGGTCGGAGGCAGCGTCCTGGTCCGCTCGGACGGCTCCGGGTCCATCCGGGTCGAAGACGTCCGCGGCGACTTCACGGTGGAGCGCGACGGCTCCGGGGGCATCAGCTTCTCCAACGTCGACGGCCGGGTCTCGATCCCGCGGGATTGAGGCTGGCGATGGCGCGCTCCGGACGAACCGCGGGGACCGTGGCCGCGTTCAAGGACTCCGGCCGGCCGGCGCCGTGAGGGGGCGGGCCCCCGTCGCAGCCGCCGGCGCCGGCGCGCCGGCCGCCTCGGCGCAGAGCAGGACCAGGAGCAGCCAGACCAGGTAGGCCAGCGCCAGGTGCACGAGCTGGAGCCACACGGGAGCGGCCAGGGCGACGTTGACCAGGCCGGCGCCGAGCTGGACCCCGAAGACGGCCCCCAGGCCCAGGGTGAGGTGCTTCACCCGGGCCGCGGGCACGCGCTCCCGGACGTAGACGGCCATGACCACTAAGTAGGCCGCCGCCCCCACGGCCAGGAAGGGGTGGAGGATCCGCAGGCGGACCAGGACCTGCGCCGGGAGGTCGAGCGCGCGGAGCGCGTCCTCCGTCAACGTGGCCACCGGGAAGAGGGTGTCGCCCAGTGCGGTGACGGCACCGCTCGCGCCCACGGCGGTGACCGCCAGGAGCCCCCCTCCCAGGAGCCAGCCGGCCACCCCGGGCCGCCGGAGCCGGGGAAGCGCCCAGCCGGCCCCCCAGGCGGCCGTCAGCGCCATGGCCGCCAAGAGGAGGAACGTGTTCACCAGGTGGGCAGCCATGACGAAGCCACGGGTGACCGAGGCGTTCTGGCCCACCAGCTCGAACCGCACCAGGGCCGCGCCGATCAGCCCCTCCACGACCGTCAGCACCAGCGCCGCCACCGCGGCAAGGCTCGCCGGGTGACGCCAGCCGAACCGGCGTACGGCCCAGACCACCAGGACGATGGCGAGCGGTCCAACCAGACCGCTCGAGACCCGGTGGGAGAGCTCGATGAGGGTCTCCACCGCCGGGCCCCGCGGCACGACCTCCCCGTTGCACAGCGGCCAGTGATTGCCGCAGCCGGCGCCGGAACCGGTGGCCCGGACGAACGCGCCCCACACGGCGGCGGCGGCGGTGTACCCCAGGACGAGCCACCCGTAGCGGGGAAAGGTTCGGGACGTCATGAGGGATGGGCGGCTCACCGCCGGTCGTGGTCTTCTTCGGGGGCCCGCCGGGGCGGCAGCGACACGCCCCCGGGCACTCCGGTCCAGGGGCGCCGCGAGGCGCCGTCCTCCGTCGGAACCGCCCGCTCCGGCTCGTTCTTCCCGATGCCCACCACCACCGCCGGAATCCAGCCCCGGACCGAGCTCACCAGGTAGACGCGTTCGGCCTGTGCCAGGTCCTCCGGCGCCAGGATCGCCTCGCGCACCCGCCCGCGGACCAGGAGCTCGGCCCGGAAGGTGCCCGGGAGCAGCCCGGAGCGCACCGGAGGCGTGAGGAGAGGCCCGGAACGCCCCCGGGGCGCCAACACCAGGTTCGCCACGGTGGATTCGGCGAGCTCGCCCCGGTCGTTCCAGAGGAGGACGTCGTCCAACTCCGGGTCCTCGGCCCGGACCCGCTCGAGGGCTCGTTCGTAGAGGCCCCGACGGGTCGTCTTGTGGGTGAGGAGAGGCTCGTCCGGGTCGATCGGGGCGGCCGCCAGCGCGATCCGCCAGGGTCGGCGCGTGGGACCGGCGGGCAGAACCTGTACGGTGATTCCACCGGAGCGCTCCGCCAGCAGGCGCACCCGGTGGTGTCGTGCGGGGAGATCCCGGACCGCAGCCTCCAGGGACTCCCCCGCTGCTCCGGTGTCCACTGCAAACCCGAGCTCCCGGGCCGAGCGCGCCAGGCGCTCCAGGTGGCGCCCCAAGAGGGCGAAGCCCCGACGGGGCGTCCAGAGGAGCGTCTCGAGAAGCTGGAAGTCCTGGTCCTCCCCGGTAGAGCTCGCCCCGGCCCCCGGCCGTCCCGTCGCGGCTCCAACCCCCGGCGAAGCCCCTTCCTCCCGGCACGTCCCAGGGCGCTCCCATCCCGGCTCTGCCGGCATTCCCAGAGCCCGCCGGAGGGCCACGGCCTTCGTCCGCGTCTCCGCCAGCTCCCGCTCGGGATCCGAGTCCCAGACCACGCCGCTCCCGGTCCCGTACTCGACCCGCCACCGCCGCCCAGCGGCCCCGTCCGCCCCGGGTCCTCTCCCCACGGAACCCCCGGGATCCCGGGCCATCCACGCCGTGCGGATCGCCACGCTGAAGCGGGCGTCGCCACCGGGGGCGATCCAGCCCAGTGCGCCGGTGTAGAGCCCCCGCGGGTCCTTTTCCAGGCGGCGGAGGATCTCCATCGTCCGCACCTTGGGGGCTCCCGTGACGGAGGCGCACGGGAAGAGGGCCCGGAAGACCTCCGCAAGGGGGGCGCCGGACTCGCCGCTCACCTCCGACGTCATCTGGAGCACCGTCGGGTACCGCTCCACCGTGAACAGCCGATCGGCGCGCACGCTCCGGGTCCGGGCGATGCGCCCCAGGTCGTTGCGGACCATGTCCACGATCATCAGGTTCTCGGCCCGCTCCTTGGCCGAGGCCCGGAGCTCCGCCGCCAGCCGCCGGTCCTCCTCCTCCGTGGCGCCCCGGGGGGCCGTGCCCTTCATCGGCCGGCAGCTCATCCTCCGGCCGCGGCGCTCGAAGAAGAGCTCCGGCGAGACCGAGCAGACCGCCCAGCCGCCCGGCGCGCCCGACTCCAGGAACGTTGCGAAGGGGGACGGCTGCCCCTGGACCAGGCGGCGGAAGACCTCCCCCGGTGCCGTGGCCGATGCGCCGGCGCCGCCGTCCAGGAGGGTCCGGAGCCGGTAGGTCAGGTTCGCCTGGTACGTCTCGCCCCGGGCGATGTCGCGGCGCACCGCGGCGACCGCCGCCAGGTACTCCCGATCGGTCAGGGAAGCACGGAGCCCCGGCGAGCCGAGCCGGCCGGCTCGCTCCCCTGCCCGCGGAGCCCCGCCGGGAACCCGGCCGCCACGCACCACCTCCGGATCGGGGAACAGGGCGAACCAGGCCAGGGGCACCCCCCGGAGGGGGCGATGGGTCACCAGGGCCGGGTCGAACGCGGGCGACGCCTCGTAGGCCAGGAAGCCCAGGGCCCACAGGCGCCGCGTCCGTGCGGCCTCCTCCGCCTCCGCCAGCACCGCCGGGACCTCCCCGAGCGTCGTCGCTTCCAGGACAGCGGCCGGCCTCCGGAAGCACCACCACCGCGGCGCTCGGCCTCCGGGCCCGATCCCCGCCGACGCCGGGCCCTCCTCCGGAGCCCGGACCAGTGCCCGGGGGCCGTCCTTCGCGCTGTCGTGATCGGTCACGGTGAGCGCCGGCCACGAGCGGCCGGCCCGCCACAGGCCCTCAATCCAGGTAGCCCAGGGACCGCAGGCGCTCCCGGCCCTCGGCGTCGAGCTCCGCCGGAGGAATGTCGGAGGCGGACCGGAGGCCCTCCTGCACGGCCTGCAGCCACAGCTCGAGCTCCGGCGAAGGGTGCGCGTCGTCCCCGGCCAGGTCGACGTTCTCGTCGGGATCCTCCGCCAGGTCGTAGATCCTCACGCTGCCGTCACGCAGGTCGAGGACCTCCTTGCGTGGCCCGGTGACCCTGCCCACCTCCAGCAGGCCGTCGATCCGCGCCCGGGACGACGTGTGGTCGCCCTGGACAGCTCCCTTGTGCGCCTCGTAGTAGGTCTCCCGAACCGGCGGCTCCTCGCCGCGGAGGAACACCTCCGACCAGTCGAATCCGTGGAGCCCGTCCGGGGTGGGCAGGCCGAGGAGGCCGAGCACGGTAGGAGCCACGTCGGTGATCAGCGCCGGCTCGGAGACCGTGCCCTCGGCGATCCGCTCGGGCCAGATCACGCCCATGGGGATCCGGAGGCTGTTTTCGTAGAGGTGGCGCCCGTGGCCCCAGTAGTCGTGCTCGCCGAGGCTCTCGCCGTGGTCGGCCAGGAAGACGACGAGGGTGCCCCGCGACAGCTCCGCCCCGCCGGCGAACCCGCGCAGAAGCCGGCCCACCTCCCGGTCGCTGAAGGCCACCTCCGTGTCGTACCGGTCGGACTGGGGAACGCCGCGGTCGAACTCGATCCCCAGCTCGGGAGCCAGCGTCTCCCAGAACCGGTACGGGGCGTGGGGCTCCACGTACTGGACCCACGCGAAGAGCGGGCTGTGCGGGTGCTCTTCCCGCTGCTCGCGGATCCAGCCCAGGGTCTCCTTCGTCAGGTCCCGCCCGTCCGCTTCGGAGTTGAACAGGCCGAACCACCGCTTGCGACTGAAGACGCCGCGGTACTCGTCGAAGTGCTCGGCCAGGCCGGTGAGCTCGTCGCGGAGCGTCCAGTTACCGACGAACGCCCCCGTCCGGTATCCGCGCTCGGACAGGAGCTTGGGGAGCGACACCATGCCCGGGCGCATGCGGAGCCCGTTGCGGCTGGCCCCGTGTTCGTGGGGGAAGCGGGCCGTCAGCAGCGAGACCGACGCCGGGCCGGTCAGGGGCTCGACGGTGCGGGCGGCTGTGAACCGGACGCCCTGGGAGAGCAGGCGATCGATCTCCGGCGAGGTGGGCCGCTCGTACCCGTACCCGGAGAGCCGGTCCGCCCGCAGGGTGTCGACCACGACGACCAGCACGTCCGGGAACCGCGGCCCGCGCGGGGCCTCCCGCTCCAGGCCTCGGGCCGCGCCCCCCGGTCCGAGGACTCCGACCCCGATCGCGGCGACCCCGGTGGCCGCCAGCCAGCGGCGCCACCTGCCGGGACGCGCCCGTCCCGGGCGCCTTCTCGCTCTCGGCACGATTGTTCGACCCATGATTCTGGCCAGACTCATCCCCCGGCACCAGCGGGGACGATATCAAACCCGCCCGGCGGTCCCCGTCCCACCGGGGGCCGCCCGGCGAGGCCCGCGAGGCCGGCGGAAAGCCGTCCCCTGCTAGCATTTCCCCGAGGAGCGCACGGTTGACGGCCATCGAAGAGCGCGGCTACGCCCACCCGGAGGTCCTGGCCTCCACCCGGTGGGTGGCGGAGCACCTCGACGACCCGGACGTCCGGGTCGTCGAGTCCGACGAGGATCCCCTCCTCTACGCCACCGGCCACCTCCCCGGGGCCGTCGAGGTCGACTGGCAGCGGGACCTGAACCACCCGGTGCGCCGCGACGCCCTGGACCGGGCGGCGTTCGAGCACCTGGCCTCCCGCCTCGGAATCGCGCCGGAGACCACGGTCGTCTTCTACGGCGACAAGAACAACTGGTGGGCCGCCTACGCCTTCTGGGTGTTCCAGCTCTTCGGCCACCGCCGGGCACGGTTGATGGACGGGGGACGCCTCAAGTGGAAGCAGGAGGGTCGGTCCCTCGTCCGCGAGGGACCGGAGGAGCCGGGGAGCACGGCCGGCCGGGGCGCGAGTCTCTACCGGGCGCCGGAGCGGGACGACCGGCGCACCCGGGTCTTCCGGGACGAGGTGCTCGCCCACGTGGAGGCGGGCTGCCCCCTGGTCGACGTGCGGACGCCGGAAGAGTACCGGGGCGAGGTGCTCCACATGCCCGAGTACCCCAACGAGGGGGCCCTCCGGGGCGGCCACATCCCGGGGGCGTGCAACGTCCCCTGGTCGCGGGCCGTCCACCCGGAGGACGGCACGTTCCGGAGCGCCGAGGAGCTGCGGCGCATCTACGTCGACGAGGCCGGCCTCCGCCCGGAGGACGACCTCGTGGTCTACTGCCGGATCGGCGAGCGCAGCAGCCACACCTGGTTCGTCCTCACCTACCTCCTGGGATGGGAGCGAGTGCGGAACTACGACGGCAGCTGGACCGAGTGGGGCAACCTCGTGGACGTGCCCGTCGCGACGGGGTGACGAGGCGCCTCACCCGCCGATGGCCACGCACACCTTGCCGAAGTGCTTCCCCGCCGCCAGGTGCTCGAACGCGGCGGGCGCCTCCTCGTACGGGAAGACCCGGTCCACCACCGGTCGCAGCTCGTGCAGGGCCACGGCCCGGTTCATCGCCTCGAAGTGGTCCCGGCTCCCCACCAGGACGCCCTGGACCCGGATGCTCCGCATGAGGACCGACGCCACGTCCAGCTCGGCGGGCCTGCCGGCGAGGACTCCGATCAGGGAGATCGTCCCCCCGGAGCGTACGGCCTGGAGCGAGCGGGGAAGGGTCTCTCCGCCCCCGACCTCGACCACGTGGTCCACGCCCTCGCCGCCGGTGAGCTCCCGGACGGCGCGCCCCCACTCCGGGGTCGCGCGGTAGTTGACGCCCCGCCAGGCGCCGAGCTCCCGGGCCCGTTCGAGCTTCGCGTCCGACGAGGAGGTCACGATCACCCGCGCCCCGAGGAGCCGGGCGATCTGGAGGGCGAAGATCGACACGCCGCCGGTCCCCAGGGTCAGGACCGTCTCCCCCGCCCGGACGTCCCCGCTCTCGGCCAGGGCGTTCCAGGCGGTGACGGCGGCGCACGGCAGGGTCGCCGCCTCCTCGTCCGTGAGGTGCTCCGGCACCCGCACCACCCCGTCCGCCCGGACCGTCATGAGCTCCGCCAGGGTGCCGTCCAGTGGCCCCCCCAGGGTGGTCCGGACCGCCTCCTTCCGGGGCGTTCCGCCGAGCCAGCCCTGGGCGAAGATGGGCATCACCCGGTCTCCCTCCCGGAGGCCGCCGGCCCGCTCCCGGCCCCCGGGGCCGAAGGCGACGACCTCGCCGACCCCGTCGGAGCAGGGGACCAGGGGGAGGGGCTGCTTGGGGTTGTAGCGGCCCTCGATCATCAGGAAGTCCCGGAAGTTGATCGAGGCGGCCCGCATCCGGAGCAGCACCTCTCCGGGGCCCGGGTCCGGATCGGGCCGCTCCACCGCTTCCAGGTTCGCCAGGCCGAACGATCCGGCGATCTGCCACGCGTTCATGAGGCGTCCAGGGCCGTCCGGATCCTGGACTTGAGCTCCTCGCCCTCCGTGTCCGTGAGCTCCCCGGGGTTCCAGCCGATCCCCAGGCCCCGGGATCCGCTCCGCGGGATGATGTGGAAGTGGACGTGCTCCACCGCCTGGTGGGCCTCGGCGCCGTTGTTCTGGAGAACGTTGTAGGCCGAGGTCCCGGTGGCCTCCATGACGGCCCGGGCCAGGCGCGGGAGGACCCGGCCCAGGGCGGCGGCGGCCTCCTCGGAGAGCTCGTGGAGCCGGGCCTTGCGCTCTTTGGGGATCACCAGGGTGTGGCCCCTGGCGAGGGGGCCGATGTCGAGGAAGGCGAGGACGTGGTCGTCCTCGTAGACCCGGTGGCAGGGGATTTCGCCGTCCAGGATGCGGGCGAAGATGGTCTTTTCGCTCATGAGGGGATTGTACTCGGGCGGAGCGGGGCGGCGGTGAGTTGGGCGGGGCCTGGATCGTAGGGCGGCTCCGACAAACGGTGGAGGGGAGGGCGGGGGCCGGGGCGCCCGGCCTCCGGGACGGCGCGGCGTTGTCGGGTCGGGTACCGTCCGGCCGCGCCTCGGCTTCGGCTCGGCGCCTGGCGCCCGGTGCTGGCTGGAGCGGCGGGAAGCGGCCTCGCCTCAGACGCCCTGCGGCCGTGCGCCCCGGCCCCCGCCCTGGGCACCGTTCGGTGGCACCGGCCCGTCGCTGGACACGAGCCGGCTCGCACCCACGGACCCGGACCCCTTCGTTCCGTTCGGTGGCACCGGCCCGTTGCTGTCCGCGGGCTGGCAGGCATCGACGTCCTTGGTCGATTCGCCGCCCGTTCCCCTAGCCCTGCTATCGTCCCGGGGCCATGGTCCGGATCACGAAGGTCTACACCCGGCAGGGCGACCGGGGCACGACGCGCCTGGCCGGGGGGCAGGAGCTCGCGAAGGACGAGCCCCGGATCGAGGCCTACGGCACGGTGGACGAGCTCAATTCCGTGATCGGGACCGTCCTCGCCTCCTCCCTCGGCCGGGTCCCCGGGGAGGACCCCGGCGGGGCCTCCGTGGAGGGCAGTTCCGCACCGGCGGGGGGCCGGGGTCCGGGGCCGGGCTCCCGGACCGCGGAAATCCTGCGCCGGGTCCAGAACGACCTCTTCCACCTGGGCTCGGTCCTGGCCACCCTGCCGGAGGACCGGGAGCGGTTCCCGGGCCCGGAGATCGAAGGGCGCCACGTGGAGGCGCTCGAAGAGTGGATCGACCAGGTCAACCGCGACCTGCCGGCCCTGGAGAGCTTCGTCCTCCCCGGGGGCAGCCCCGCCGCGGCCCGGCTCCACGTCGCCCGGTGCGTCTGCCGGCGCGCGGAGCGGCGGGTGGTGACCCTGCGGCGCCGCGACGGCGACGAGGCCGTTCCGGAGCTCGCGGTGCGCTACCTCAACCGCCTCTCGGACCTCCTCTTCGTCCTGGCCCGCCACGAGAACCACAGCGCCGGCGTCCCCGAGCCCGTCTGGGACTCCCGGGC
>JBKHJP010000129.1:0-11086 GCA_046538065.1 Thermoanaerobaculia bacterium
GCCGCGTGATCAAGGGGCTCGAACCCAACACCGAGTACAAGTTCACGGTCAACGGAAGGCACAAGCGGAAGAACCGGTACCCCCACCGCGTCGACAAGATCAAGGTGACGACCCTGGCGACGAATCCCGGAGGCGGCAACCTGGTCGTCGGCGACGGCACACTCTGGCCCGTCGATGTCGGTTCAGACTGCATCACCATGGGCTGGAAGGAGCCCGACCCCAAGTACCATCGAGCCCTCCTCTGCTACTCACGCGCTCGGACGCCTCTCACCTTCTGGACGCGGTGCGTCGATGTGCTCGGGTCAACCTCCCGCCAAGTGTGCGCTGAAATCCAGTCCGCCCGACTCTACAAGTTCCGGCTCTGGGGCCACTACCTCGCCCAGCCGGACCCCACCAAGTCGCCCGAGTCCAAGAGGGATCGCCTCGGCGTCAAGAGGGTGGCGACCCAGGGGGCGGGGAAGGCGACCGGTCCGGAGCCCAAGGACTCCTCATGCCGGTGGACGAGCTGGCTGAACCGAGACCTGCCGAGCGGCTCTGGAGACTTCGAGACCTTCGCCGACTTCCTGAAGGCCCGTGAGGTCTGTGCATCCCCGCGCGGGATCGAGTGCCGGGCCCGCGAGGGCCAGCCCACCACCGGGCAGGATCAGCCCTACACCTGCGATCCTGAGATCGGCGGTGTCTGCCGCAACGGGGACCTCGCTCCGGGGGATCGATGCCTGGACTACGAGGTTCGCTTCTGTTGCTGAGCCATGGCCGCCCGGCACTCGAGTGGGGCCGGGCGGTCAGGGGCTCGAGGGTCGGCGTGGACCGGGTCGATCTGGAGGAGGTTGGCGAGCTGGCCTGGGGTGAGCCGGTCCCCGCCCGCCCTGGTGGGCGGCCTCGAGGCTCTGGGTCTGTACGAGCAGGGAGCCCGCGAGGACAGCACCCCCACCAAGTCGTGGATCGAGTCCGTGCTCCCGTGGCCCACGAGCCAGCCGCGAGCGGCCGCCCGAGTCCCGGTTCTCCACGGAGTTCACCTCCGAGTGCGAGCACTTACGTACCACGGCCCACATTTACCCGGGCCGAAATACGGGACTCAGGGGCGCGTTGGCTGAGTTGCGTAAGTCGTTTGTCGGGAGTATCTTAGAGCTGGAGCCGACGATCGGATTTGAACCGATGACCTGCCGCTTACGAGGCGGCTGCTCTACCTCTGAGCTACGTCGGCCCCGGGTGGGTGCGGCGGGGCGCGCCCCGGGGTTGGCCACCGCCGCGAAGGGTCGTGAGTGTATCGGATGGCGGCTGGAACGGGCAACGCCGATCCGGCGCTCTGCGCCGGGGATGCTCAGGGCGCGGGTGATTCCGCCGCCCGCCCCTACGCCGTGGCCGCCCGGGTGTCGCCGGGGTGGATCTCGTCGAGCTCGACGGCGACGAGCTTGGAGACGCCGCGCTCCTCCATGGTGACGCCGTAGAGGGTGGCGGCCTGTTCCATGGTGATCTTGTTGTGGGTGATCACCAGGAACTGGGTGTCTTGGGCCATCTCGTGGAGCAGCTCCACGAAGCGCACCGTGTTCGGGTCGTCCAGGGGGGCGTCCACCTCGTCCAGGATGCAGAAGGGCGACGGCTTGGTGCGGAAGAGGGCGAACAGGAGGGCGATGGCGGTCAGGGCCTTTTCGCCGCCGGAGAGCAGCATCAGGTTCTGGAGGCGCTTGCCGGGGGGACGGGCGACGATCTCGATGCCGCTCTCCAGGAGGTCCTCCTCGTCCTGGAGGCGCATCTCCGCCTCGCCGCCCCGGAAGAGCTGGGTGAAGGTCTCGCCGAAGGCGCGGTTCACCTGGGCGAAGGTCTCCCGGAAGCGCTCGCTGGAAGTCTGGTTGATCTCGCGGATGGTGCGTTTCAGGCTCTCCACCGACTGCTCCACGTCGGCGCGCTGCTCGGTGAGGAAGCCGTGGCGCTCCTGCTGCTCCTCGTACTCCTCGACGGCCAGGACGTTGACCGGACCCAGGCGCTCCAGGGTGGCCTTGGTCCGGGAGAGCTCGGCCTCCAGCTCCTCCAGGTCCTCGGCCTCTTCGGGAGGCTCGCCGGCCTGGAGCCCATCGCCCGGTCCGGCGGCCTCCGCCTCGTCCCGTGCGGCGGGGGCCCCGCCCGGCGCTCCGCCCGTCGCCTCGCTCCGGCGTGAGGCGGGCTCCGGCAGCTCGCGGCGGAACTCCTCCCAGTAGCTCTCCGCCAGGTGGCCGGCGTCCTGCTTGAGCTCGGCCTCCTGGATCCGCAGGCCCTCGATCGTCTCGCGCACGCTCTCGCGGTCCCGGCGCAGGCCGGCGAGCTCGCCCTCGATCTCCTTGAGCGCGCGGCGGCGCTCGTCCAGGCGCTCCTGCTCCGCCGTCAGCTCCTCTTGGACGGAGGAGCGGCGCTCCAGGGCGGACTGAAGCTCGGTCTCGGCGGTGGCGATCTCGTCTTCCAGCTCACGACGGCGCCGGGCCAGGCGCTCCCCCTCCTGGCGCCAGCCCTCGGCCTGGCGGCGGTCCTCCTCGATCTCCCGGCGCAGGCGCTCCATCTCGCGCTCGTTCGAGTCCAGGCGCTCCTTGAGGAGGTCCAGGCGCCCCCGGCGGCCGGCGCTCGACTCCCGCAGGCCCTCGCGGCGCTCCTTGGCCTGGCGCACCTCCTCCTCCGTGCGGTCGAAGCGCTCCTGCAGCGAGCCGTGGCGCTCGTCGGCGGCCTGGATCTCCGCCTCCAGGGTGGCGTGGCGCTCCCGGACGGAGCCCACCTCGTCGCCCAGGGCCCGGCGCTCCTGGTCGAGCGTGGCGGCCTCCTTGTCCAGGCGGCGGTGGCGGGCGGCGGCGTCCTCGCGCCGGGCCCGGGCCACGGCCACCTCCTGGTGCAGGCGGGCGACCTCCGACTCTTCGGCGTTCTTCTCCCGGGCCTTGCCGCTCCGGCGCTCGACCGTCTCCTCCAGGGTCCGCTCCGCGTCCTCCAGGCGCCCTTCGAGGCGGGGGACCTCGTCCACCAGGTCGGCCAGGTGGCGCTCGCGTTCCAGCACGCCGGGCTCCGCCCGGGGGCCCTCCAGGTGGACCACGCCGCCCTGGACCCAGAGACCGTCCGGCGCCAGGAAGGCGGCGCCCGGGTGCCGGCGGGCCAGGCGCTCGGCGTCGGCGGCGGAGCCGACGAGCCACGCCGGGGGGAGGGCGGCGGCCAGGGGCGCCTCGAGGCCCAGGGCGTTGCCCAGGGGGAGGACCACGGCCGGGTCGTCGACCTCCGGCGCTCCGGCGGCCTGCCCGGCGTCGTCGGGGCTCTCGGCGTCCCCGGAGGGGCCCGCCTCCCCGGACCGGCCCTCCTCGCCCGAGGGGGCGGCCTCCTCGGGGCCATCGGGTCCGCCGGAGCCGCCGGGCCTCGGCGCCACCAGGCGAGCGGCGGTCTGGCCGGAGAGGGCTTCGGCCACCTGGAGCGGCTCGGCTCCCTCCGGGAGGACGACGGCGTCGGCGAGCTCCCCCAGGTAGTGGTCCAGGGCCCGCTCCCAGCCCTCCAGGGCCTCGACCCGGTCCGCCAGGTAGACCGGCTCCGGGTGGCCGGCGCCGGCCAGGGCCTCTTCCAGGACGGTGCGGCGCTCGGCATGGGCCCGGGAGAGCTCCTCCAGGAGGCGCTTGCGCTGCCGGGCCTCGGAGAGCTCGCCCTCGAGCTTCCGCACCGCCTCCGAGGCGGCGGCCTCCTCCCGGACGACCGCGTCCAGCTCCTCGCCCAGGCGGGCGACCACGGCGCTCCGCTCCTCGATGGCGGCCTCCAGCGTGGCCACCCGCTCGCCGGCGGTCTCCAGGGCTTCCGAGGCGGCCCGGAGCTCCTGGCCGTGCTCTTCGATCTCCTGGTCCAGGTGGTGGCTGCGGTAGTTGGCCTTCTCGAGCTCGATCTCGCCCTGGTGGAGCTGCTGGCGCAGGCGGTTGAGGCCGGCGGCGGCCTCCAGGAGCTCTTCGCGGACCGACTCGCGCCGGGTCTCGGTCTCCCGGAGCTCGCGGTCGGCGGCCCGGGTCTGCTCCTCGTCGCGGGAGACCTCGTCCGCCGCCCGTTCGAGCTCCCGGGCGAGCTCGTCCCGGTGGCCGGTGACCTCCGTCAGGCGCTCGGCCAGGGTTTCGGACTCGCGCTCCCGGCTCTCGGCCAGGGTGCGGCCGGCGGCGATCCGCTCGGCGATCTCTTGCAGGCGCTCGCGGCCCGACTTGACGAGCTGCTGGCGGCCCTCGATGCGGGCGCCCAGGTCGGCCGCCTCCTGGTGGAGGGCCGCCACCCGCTCGGCCAGGCGATCCGCGGCCTCCCGGCCCTCGGCGACGGCGGCCTCCCGGCCGTGGAGATCGGCGGCGAGCTCGGCGTCGCGGGACAGCGCCGTCTCCAGGGCGGAGCGAAGCTCGTCGAGCCGCTCCCGCAGGCGCGCCCAGCGCAGCGTGAGGACCCGTTCCAGGAGCTCCCGGTGCTCCTGCTGCTTCTGTTTGTAGCGCCGGGCGGCGTTGGCCTGGCGCTTGAGGGACCGCAAGGCCCGCTCCACCTCGCCGATGACGTCGTCCAGGCGCAGCAGGTTCGCCCGGGCCTCTTCCAGCTTGACCTCGGCAATGCGCTTCCTGGCCTTGTAGCGGGTGATCCCGGCCGCCTCCTCGATGAGCTTGCGGCGCTCCTGGGGCTTGCCGGAGAGGATCATTCCGATCTTGCCCTGCTCGATGACGGAGTAGGCCCGGATGCCGAGCCCCGTGTCCATGAGGACGTCCTTGATCTCCTTCAGGCGCACCACCCGGCCGTTCATCCGGTACTGGCTCTCGCCGCTCCGGAAGACCCGGCGCCCGATGGTGAGGACCCCCTCCTCGGAGGCGGCGAAGGAGGGGTCGGTCTCCAGGACGAGCTGGACTTCGGCCATCCCCAAGGGTTTGCGCTCGGAGGAGCCGCCGAAGATGACGTCCTCCATGGTGTCGCCCCGGAGGTTCTTGGCGCTCTGTTCGCCCAGGACCCAGGTGATGGCGTCGGAGATGTTCGACTTGCCGCAGCCGTTGGGGCCGACGATGGCGGTGATGCCGCCGGCGAACTGGAGCGTGACCGGATCGACGAAGGACTTGAATCCGGAGAGCTCGAGGCGTTTGAGCTTGAGGGTGGGCATGGCCGTAAGCGAGGAGATTACCAGAGGCTCGGCGGGGTGGCAAGGTGGGAGGCACGAGATGTTGGGGCGGCCGGGGTGGTGGCCGCAACATGGTGGGCTTGCGGGGGCGTTGGCCCCCCGCCCCGGAGGAGGCCGGGAGCGCGCCGGGCTACGGACCGCCGCGGGCAGGTCGGACGGTGTTGCGCAGGGCCCGCGGCTCGGCTCGGCCCTCCCGCGGCCGTCGTGGTGTCCGGGACGGCGGTGGCCCGGGTCGGGCCTCGACGTCCTCCACCCGGCGCGCCCCCGGCCTCCTCCTTCCCCCCGGGCTCCGAACCGCTGCCCCGGCGCTCCGGACCGCCGCGGGCTCAGGCGAGCTCCCGCGGCTGCGAGCGCCGCGCGCATAGGGGTGGGGTGACCGTTCGGCGCGCGGCTCCGCTCAGCGCCGGCGCCTCGGGTTGTGGGGTGATGGTGCACTCGGAAGCGGCCGGCGCTTCGAGGTCGCTGCCGCGGGAGGCTCGCCCTCGTTGAGTTCGCTCGGCCTCCGACGGACGGCGGTGGCCCGGGTCGGGCCTCGACGTCCTCCACTCGGCGCGCCCCCGGCCTCCTCCTTCCCCCCGGGCTCCCCCTTCCCCCCGGGGCTCCTCCCTCAGGGTCCCCTTTGTCGTTTCGAGCGGAGCGAAGCGGAGTCGAGAAACCTGGGCGGGGGAGGCGCACCCTACGATTCCGGGGAAGCCGGCAGCAGGCGGTCCAGGTAGAAGGCGGCCCAGAGGAGGAAGGGCAGGCCGAGCTTCACCGGCAGATCGGCCACGTGCTTCGCCAGGCCCCAGGCGTTCCGGGAGAAGCTTCCGTAGTGCTCCAGGCTCCAGGAGCCGAGCTGGGTGGCGTAGGTGAACTTCACCCAGAGGAGCACCAGCACCACGTGGAAGACCGCCGAGATCACCAGTGCCACCCCCAGGTTCTCCAGCCGCCGGCGCCTCGAAACGCTCGGCACCGCCAGGAAGAGGGCCCCCAGGAGGATCACCGGGAAGTGGAGGTCCGTCAGGCGGAAGGAGGAGACGATCTCGTCGTTGGGAGGGAAATCGATCCGGCCGATCAGGACCGTGTGGGGGTCGTGGCGGTGGAGGCGGGTGACGTCCGGGCTCTCCGTCACGTGGATCAGGTTCTGGCCTGCGACCCGGAGGAAGTGGTTGTACGCCGGGGTGGCGGCGGCCCAGAGGGCACCGACCGGGAGCAACCAGAGGACGGTGTTGCGGATCAGCCGGTAGACCCAGGCGGTCCGGCTCGTCCGGTCGGCCGCTTCGCCGCCGGCGGTCCGCTTCGAGCCCCGCCGCCGCCTTTCGCGCCGTCCGTTGCCGTCCCCGGTCCCGCGGGCCCCCTCCTTCCCGGTGGCCCTGGCGCCCCGCCGGCTCACGCCCGGGCCGGCAGGGCGAACCGGCTGGCCCACAGGAGCCACAGCAGCACGCCGGAGAGGATGACCAGGGTCTGCCAGATCACGGTGTGGGAGGCGTCGAAGAGCGACGGCAGGTACGAGCCGGTGAGAAACAGGGCCACCACACGGACCAGGTTCACCCCCTGGATCGCCAACAGCCCGATCCCCAGGCCCGCCAGGCGCGAGCGCCACGAGGCCGGGAAGGCCAGGACGGCGGCCATGAAGATGATCATGGTCTCCACCCCGTTGCAGCCGTTCTCGATGTTGACGGCGAACCGCTCGTTCCGGAGCACCGTGCCGTCCTGGGCCACGCCCTGGCCCGACAGGTTCAGCGCCACCCGGCTCGCCGTCGCCACCCCGGCGGTGAACGGCTCCACCACGTGGTCGTTGACCCAGTTGACGGAGAGCAGGGTGAACCCCCCGGCCAGCAGCGCTCCGAAGAGCACCAGGAAGACCACCTGACGGCGGCGCGGGGAGGGGGTGGGAGATTCGGTGGTCATGGGCTCGCTCCTCTTCGAGCGGCGTCGGTAGGGTCCTCGGTCACGACTCAGGCTGCCCCATCTTCGGCGATTCAGCCCTGGTGGGCAAGGGCCGACCTACTCCTCGGGGACTGCGCCGAGGACCTCGAAGCCTTCCTCGCTCGCGGCGCTGTTCAGGCGGAGATCGAAGCACGAGAGCCGTACCGGTATGTCTCGGAGCGCATCCCGGACCTGAACGGCGGCCAGGTGGATGGCGTCGAAGCCGCGGAGCTCGTGGCGGAACGCCAAGGCTGCTGCCTGGTGCTCATCGAGATGGACGACCACGAAGTCGGCCCAGTCCTCCTCTGCAGCGCTACGGATCTGGCGAGCTTCGTCGTCTGTGAGGTCACCCTGCCGCCTGCGTCGAGCTACAGCAGCCGCGGGCGCTGGTGTCCAGGTACAGGATCAACGGCGATCCTCGATCACCGTGTCCGAAACCGGCGCTCCACGGGGCCGGATGCCACGGAGGCCGGCCGGCTTGGCCCCGCTCCACTGGATTCGGCCCTGGGCTTGCAGTGACCTCAAAGCCTGACGCGTTTCGGGCAGCGGCCCGATCTCGGCGATCTCCCTCCCCCGCTGCGTGACCACGATGTGCTCCCCGCCCCCTGCCCGCCGCAGGTATTCGCTGAGGTGCGCCTTGAGCTCCTTGACACTGACAGTCTCCACGGTACCTCCTGCGACGTGACCCCTTCCCCTTCGGCTGGATGACCTCTACACGGCGGTCGAAGTATACCGCCCACCACGACACCGGGCCAGGCAGCCTGCCGGGGAGCTTGTCACTCTCAGGGGTGCTCCTAGGATGAGCCCTGTCGAGCACTCGTGCTGGCGTCCATTGACAACCCCGGGGTGCGGAAATACCATGCCGCCGGCCTGCCGGAGCCCTCTCCGAGTGGAGCGTCCCGTTGCCTGCGAGCCTCCAGCCGAAGAAGACGATCCTCGACCAGAAGCAGCTCCGTCGCATCGTGCGGCGGCTGGCCGGCGAGCTCGTGGAGAAGGAGGGCGGCACGGCCGACCTGCTGCTCGTGGGCATCCGCACCCGGGGAATGCCCTTCGCCGAGCGCCTGGCGCGGGAGATCGGCCAGATGGAAGGGGTGGAGGTGCCCCTGGGCGTGCTGGACATCACCCTCTACCGGGACGACCTCTCTACCATCGCGCCGCAACCCGAGGTCCGGGAGACTCGCCTCCCGGTGCTGGACGACCGCCTGGTGGTCCTCTGCGACGACGTCCTCTACACCGGCCGGACCATCCGGGCGGCCCTGGACCACCTGCTCGACTACGGCCGGCCCCGGGCTGTCCGCCTGGCGGTCCTGGTGGACCGGGGCCACCGCGAGCTCCCGATCCACGCCGACTTCGTGGGCAAGGTGGTCCCCACCGCGGCGGACGAGCACGTGGAGGTGCGGCTGACCGAGATCGACGGCGCCGACGACGTACGGATCTTGACCCGGGTGGTGGAGGAGGGCTGATGGCGGACGGGGCTGCCGCGGCGGACGAGCTCCGCTGGACGCGGAAGGACCTGCTGGGCATCGCCGAGCTCTCGGCGGAGGAGGTCCGGCTGATCCTCGACACGGCGGAGTCGTTCCGGGAGGTGGCGGAGCGGCCCATCAAGAAGGTGCCGACGCTCCGGGGCAAGACGGTGGTGAACCTCTTCTTCGAGTCGTCCACCCGGACCCGGTCGAGCTTCGAGATCGCCGAGAAGCGCCTGTCGGCGGACGGGCTCAACTTCTCGGCCTCCGCCTCGGCCCTGTCCAAGGGCGAGAGCCTGGTGGACACCGCGCTCAACCTCCAGGCCATGGCGCCGGACCTGATCGTGATCCGCCACGCCTACCCGGGGGCGCCCCACATGCTCGCCCGGCGCCTGGCCGCCGGGGTGATCAACGCCGGCGACGGCGCCCACGAGCACCCGACCCAGGCGCTGCTGGACGCCTTCACCATCCGCCAGCGCAAGGGGCGGATCCAGGGCCTGAAGATCGCCATCGTCGGCGACATCGAGCACAGCCGGGTGGTGCGCTCGAACCTCCACCTGCTGACCAAGCTCGGGGCCCAGGTCACCGTGGCCGGCCCCCGGACGCTCATGCCGGTGGCCATGGAGTCCATGGGGGTGCGGGTGGTCCACACCCTGGACGAGGCGGTGGAGGGCGCGGACGTCATCATGATGCTCCGCATCCAGCTCGAGCGCCAGAACCGGATGCTCTTCCCCTCCACCCGGGAGTACTTCAACCTGTTCGGGCTGACGGCGGAACGCATGCGCCGGGCCCAGGACGACGTGATCGTCATGCACCCGGGGCCCATGAACCGCGGGGTCGAGATCGCCAGCGAGGTGGCGGACGGCCCCTTCTCGGTCATCCTGGAGCAGGTGTCCAACGGGGTGGCCGTGCGCATGGCGGTCCTCTACCTGCTCTCGGGGGTTCGCTCCGAGGAGGAACGGGGGGCGGCGTGAGCGACGAGGCGACGCGGGACGGCGGGCCCGGTCGGGTGGACCCGGTGGACCCGGTGGACCCGGTGGACCCGGTGGACCCGCCAGGTCCGGTCCCCCCCGGCGACTGGCCCGGGGCGGCGGAGCCGGTGCTGGTGCGGGGCGGCCGGGTGGTGGACCCGGCCCAGGGCCTGGACGGGCAGGCCGACGTCCTCCTGGAGGACGGGCGGGTCGCCCGGGTGGGGGAGGGGCTGAAGGCCCCCCGGGGCGCCCGGGTGGTGGACGCTTCCGGTCTGGTGGTCTGCCCGGGGCTGATCGACGTCCACGTCCACCTGCGCGAGCCGGGCCAGGAGCACAAGGAGACGGTCCGCACCGGCTCGATGGCCGCGGCGGCCGGCGGCTTCACCGCCGTGGCCTGCATGGCGAACACCGTGCCGGTCAACGACAACGCCTCGGTGACCGAGCTCATCCTCTCCCAGGCCCGGAAGGCCGGCTTCGCCCGGGTCTACCCGGTGGGGGCGGTGAGCAAGGGCATGCAGGGCGAGGAGCTCGCCGAGGTGGGGGAGATGGTCGCCGCCGGGGCGGTGGCGATCTCCGACGACGGGCTGCCGGTGGCCCACCCGGAGCTGCTGCGCCGGGCCTTCCTCTACGCCCGGCACTTCGGGATCCCGGTGGTCCAGCACGCCGAGGACCTGGCCCTCACCGGCGACGGCGTGATGCACGAGGGGGAGTGGTCGACCCGGCTGGGCCTGCCGGGGATCCCGTCGGCCGCCGAGGACGCCATGGTGGCCCGGGACCTGCTCCTCGCCGAGGACACCGGCGGGCGCTACCACCTCCAGCACGTCTCCAGCGGCCGGGCCCTGGAGCTGGTCCGCCGGGCGAAGGAGCGCGGCGCCGCCGTGACCTGCGAGGTCACCCCCCACCACCTCTTCCTGACCGACCAGGGCGTGGCGGACTCGGGATTCTCCACGGACTTCAAGATGAAGCCCCCGCTCCGGAGCGCGGCGGACCGGGAGGCCCTCGTGGCCGGGGTGGCGGACGGCACCGTGGACGTCATCGCCTCGGACCACGCCCCCCACCACCCGGACGAAAAGGACGTGGAGTTCAGCACGGCGCCCTACGGGGTGCTGGGGCTGGAGACGACGCTCTCGCTCTGCCTGGACCGGCTGGTCCACGGCGGCGTGATCGATCTTCCGCGCCTGGTGGAGCTCCTCTCCACCAACCCGGCCCGGGTGATGGGCCTGCCCGGCGGCACCCTCGCCGAGGGCAGCCCGGCGGACCTCACCCTCCTCGACCTGGACGCCGAGGTCACCGTCGACCGGACCCGCTTCCGCTCCAAGTCCCGCAACACCCCCTTCCACGGCTGGACCCTCCGCGGCAAGCCCGCCGGCACCCTCGTCGCCGGCCGGCCGGTGGAGCTGCCGTAAGGCGTCCCGGACTTCGACAGCGGCGTTCGGTACACGCCTTAGCCGATACTAACCTAGCAGCTGGAATGGCGGTCTCAGGGGAGCTAGCGAGCCGTTCCAGCTGGCGCTTTGCCCTGTCTGCAGAATCCTGTAAACTTCGGTGAGTCGATGAGTTTGAGGTACGACTAACGAGGCTGCGCCTCAGACCGACGAGCGGTGTGTGGGTGGCCGAGAGGGTAG
>JBKHJP010000130.1:0-11055 GCA_046538065.1 Thermoanaerobaculia bacterium
CGCCAGGAGTGGCCGTGGACCGGCTCGGGGGAGCCCTTGTAGGAGGTCAGGTGGTGGGCGGCTTCGAAGCGGTGGCGGACCCGGAGCAGGTAGGGCATGGCTGGATTTTAGCGAGGCTCCGCCTCGAGCCGCGCGGACCGGCCTCCGGCAGGGCGCCGGGTCGCGGCAGGGGCCGGGTCCTGGAGCGCGCTGCTACACTCCGGGGTTCCATGGCCGCCCTGGATCCTTCGACGATCCGGATCGCCCTGCTCCTGGGCATCCTGGCCTTCACCCTCGCCTCGTTCGTGCGCGAGTGGCTGCCGATCGACGCCACCGCGCTGGTGAGCCTGGGCCTCCTGCTCGTCTTCGACGTCGTGAGCCCGGAGCAGGCGATCGCCGGGTTCAGCAACCCGGCGGTGGTCACGGTCCTCATGATGTTCATCCTGAGCGAGGCCCTGGTCCAGAGCGGGCTGATGCGGCGGATCGGCCACCGGATCGCCCGCCACGCCCGGGGATCGAGCTGGCGAGGCTCGGCCATCCTCCTGGGCCTGACCGGGTTCATCTCGGCGTTCATCAACAACACGGCGGCGGTCTCGATCTTCATCCCGGTCGGCAAGAACCTCGCCGAGCACTTCCGGATCAGCCCGTCGAAGATCCTGATGCCGCTGTCGTACGCCGCCATCGTCGGCGGCTCGTGCACCCTGATCGGCACCTCCACGAACCTCCTCGTGGCGGCCCTGGCCGTACAGCACGGGATCGCCCCGTTCACGATGTTCGAGTTCTTCTGGGTGGGAGGGCCGCTGTTCGTGGTGGGAATGCTCTACGCCCTGTTCGTCGCCACGCGGTGGCTCCCCGACCGGCGGACCCAGGCGAGCTTGACCCGCCAGTACCAGATGGGCTCCTACCTGACGGAGATCCAGATCCCCCGGGGCTCGGACCTGTTGGAGCGCACGGTCCTCCAGGAGCAGGTGAGCGACCGGTACCGGATCAACGTGCTGGAGATCCTCCGGGGCAAGCGGCGCATCGCCACCGACATCCGCAACATCCCCCTGGAGGAGGGCGACACCCTGATCGTGCGCGGCGCGATGGAGGACATCGTGGCCTTCAAGGAGCAGCGCCGCCTGCTCCTCCTCTCCGACACCAAGCTCGACGACAGCGACCTGGCCGACGAGAACAACATCCTGGCGGAGTTCCAGCTCTCCCCCACCTCCCGCCTGGTGGGCCAGACCTTGAACCAGGTCGACTTCCGCAAGCGCTACGGGTGCTTCGTGCTGGCGCTGAACCGCACCGGCGAGGTGATCCGGGACAAGCTGGCCTGGGTGCCGCTCAAGCCCTGGGACACCCTGCTGGTCTTCGGCCCCCGGCAGCGGATCGAGGGGCTCCACGGCCTGGACGACTTCCTGCCCCTCCAGGAGCTCACCATGCGCCTGGGCCTCACCCGGCGCTGGTGGGTGGGAGCGGTGGCGGTGCCCCTGGTGGTGCTCCTGGCGGCCTCGCGCCTGATGTCGATATTGGAGGCGGCGATCCTCGGCGTGGTGCTCCTCATCGCGGCCCGGGCCCTCAGGATCCAGCAGGCCTACAGCGCCATCGACTGGAGCGTGATCTTCCTGCTGGTGGCGATCCTCCCCCTGGGCGTGGCCATGGAGGAGACGGGCCTGGCCCACCTCCTGGCCGAGGGGATCGTGGCGGTGGGCCATCCCCTGGGGCCCCGCCTGGTCCTGGGCCTGGTGATCCTGGTGACGTGCACCCTGACCGCCTTCATCACGAACAACTCGGCGGCCGTCCTGATGGTCCCCATCGCGCTTTCCGCCGCGAACGAGCTGAGCCTGGACCCCAAGCCCTTCCTCATGGGGGTGGCCTTCGCGGCCTCCCTGAGCTTCGCCACGCCGACCGGGTACCAGACGAACGCCATGGTCCTCGGCCCGGGGAGCTACCGCTTCAACGACTTCGTCCGGGTGGGCACACCGCTCACGATCCTGCTCTGGATCCTGGCGACGATCCTCGTGCCCCTCGTCTGGCCGCTGTAGGCCGACCCGGACGGCGCCGGCCCGGACGCTCGGCCGCGCCCGGCGAGGCCCCGTCAGAGTCCCAGCAGCTCCGGCAGCTCTGCCAGGGAACCGATCACGGCGTCCGGCTCGGGGCCCGCCGCGTCGGCGCTCTCGACCCAGACCGTCGCCACCCCGGCGGCCCGGCCGGCGGCGACGTCGGTGGAGCGCCGGTCGCCCACGAGGACGGCGGCGTCCGGCGTCGCCTCCACCGACGCCAGGGCGCCGAGGACCAGGAGAGGACCCGGCTTCCTCCCGCCGGCGTCGTAGCTGAAGTGGAGACTGCGGAAGTGGGGAGCGAGACCCTGCCCGGCCAGAACCTCCTGGAAGCACCGGCCGGGGAGGGGGACGTTCGAGACCAGGGCCAGCGGGAGCTCGGCGGCGAGGCGGGCGAGGGCGTCCCCGGCGCCGGACGTCGGCCGCAGGCCGCGCAGGTAGGGCCCGGCCCAGGCCGCGAGCAGTCGGTCCGGAGGGGCGGAGGCGCCAGAGAGGCGCCCCAGGCGTTCGAAGTGCGGCAGGAGAGGGGCCTCCCGGCCCAGCCGGTACCGGCGCTCGTAGCCCCGGCGCCAGGGCGTGAAGACCCACGGCTCCAGGTCCTCCTCCGCCGCCCGCCCGCCGGTCTCCTGGACCAGATCCAAGAGCTCCTCCCGCCCCCGCCGCTCGGAATCGCCCCAGGGGCGGCCCCCACCGTCCCCCAGGTCCAGGACCACGCCTCCCATGTCGACGAGGACCGCCCGGAGGACGGAGCGCCCGGGGAGAGCCGAGCGCGCCCGGCGGCTCGCGGCGACGGCGGACCGCCCGGTTTTCCCTGCGACGCCGCCGCGACCGTCCTCGCCGTTCATCGCTGGCACCTGGGGCAGTAGAAGGTGCTCCGGTTGGAGTGAACCGCCCGGCGGACGGCGGCACCGCACCGGGAGCAGGGCTCCCCTTCCCGGCCGTAGACGGCGAGGGAGACCTGGAAGTACCCGCTCTCCCCGGAGCCGTTCCGGAAGTCGTTCAGCGTCGTTCCGCCCTCCGTGATGGCATCGCCGAGGACCTCCACCACCGCCCGGGCCAGGCGGTCCCAGCGCTCCCGGGAGATCCGTGCCACCGAGCGCGCAGGGTGGATTCCGGCACGGAACAGGGCCTCGCAGACGTAGATGTTGCCCACGCCCACGACGTTCCGCGCGTCCATCAGGAAGGCCTTGACCGGCCCCCGGCGCCCCCGGGCGGCGGCCCGGAGGAGCGCACCGGAGAACGCCTCGGAGAGGGGCTCGACCCCCAGGTGGGCGAAGTGCCGGTCCGCCCCGAGGGCGGCGGTCGCCAGGGCGAAGGCCATGCCGAAGCGCCGCGGGTCCCGGAACCGGAGCTTGCGCCCCGAGGCCAGGTGGAGCGCCAGGTGCTCGTGGATCTCCGGCGGGGCCTCCGACGGGGCCAGGGTGAGGCGGCCGCTCATCCCGAGGTGAATGGCCAGCGTGGAGCCCCCGGCAACGTCCACCAGCAGGTACTTGGCCCGGCGGCCCAGGGCCTCGATGCGACGGCCGGCGAGCCCCCGGTCGAGGGAGGTCGGGTCCAGCGGCTCCCGGAGCGCCGGCGCCCGGACCTCCACCCGGTCCACCGCGTCCCCCACCAGGTGGGGCTCCAGGCTCCTGCGGAGAACCTCGACCTCGGGGAGCTCGGGCATGGGAGGGCGATTGTACTGCGGCCCCGTCGCGGTCCGGGGCGATGGAGCCGTGGGCCCCGAGGAGGCCCCGAACGCCTACCGGGAGCGCCGGGCCTGGGAGGCGAGCTCGGCGATCAGCTCCGAGAGGGCGGCCTCGGGCTGGCCGCTCTCCCCCTTGAGGGCGAGCTCGGTCTGGAGGACCCGCCAGGGCAGGCGGGCCAGGTACGCCTCGTCCATGGCCGAGGCCGCGAGGTACGCCCGGTGCAGCCGGAAGGGATGGAGGCCGGCGAGGGGGCTCTTGGTCCCGTCCAGGTCCTTCTGGAGGGCCGGCGCGAGGCTCGACTTGAACCGGCCGTAGCTCCGCTCGCCGGGGCGCACGCGGGCGGCCCGCATCATGCCCCGGACCGCCGTGAGGTTACGGCAGAAGCCGGCGAGGAGGCCGAAGAACGAGAGCCGCGCCGCCAGGGGGTCCGGCGCGGCGGCGAGGTATCGCCCGAGGCGGTCCAGGGCCTGGTCGCCGCGGCCCGCGCCCACGGCGTCCAGGATCTCGAAGACGTTCTCCTGCCCCCGGTCCTCGACGGAGTCCTCCACCATCTCCGCCGTGATCCGGTCCCGGCCCAGGCCCTGGGCCAGGTGGGCGAGCTTCCGGTACTCGGCGGCCAGCCGGCCGGTGGAGTCCGCCTCCGCCGGCTGGGAGCCGAAGCCGGAGCCGCCCCGGAGCGTCCGGGCCGCCAGGGCGTCCAGGGCGGCGCGGTCGATGGCGACGCCGATCTGGCCGGCGAGCTCCCGGGCGAGCTCCGGGAGGCCCTTCCAGCCCTCCCTGCCCGACTCCACGGCCGCCACCCGCACGACCGCTTTCCGCTCCTCCAGGGCCGCCACCACCGGGTGGTCCTTCGCCACCGAGCTCTCGGCCAGGACCAGGGCGTGCCCGGCGGGGAGGCCCTCGCGCACCACGGCGGCGAGCTCCGAGACCTCTTCCTGGGCGAACCCCTGGAGCTCGGCGCGACGGGCGGCCTCCAGCAGACCCGCCAGGCCCTCGCGGATCTCCTCCGCCTTCTTCTTCGAGCGCCGGCCGCTCGCCCCCTGGAAGGCCCAGGCGGGCAGGTGCGAGAGGACGGCTTCCGGCTCCCCGTCGTACGGATCCAGGTCGAACAGGCGGATCGCCTGGAGGAGGCGGACCGCCGATTGCCGGTCCGCCCGGGACAGATCGCCGCCCTCCCGCAGAGGGAGGACCTCGGCGGCCTCGTCGAGGAAGGTCGCGGCGGCGGTCCGGTCCGCCAGGGCCCCGGTGTCCACCGCCAGGACCACCTTGGCCGAGGAGAACAGGCCGAAGGTGCGCAGGTCGCCCAGGATGGGCGCCAGGCGGGGGGGCCGCCGGTGGACTTCCACCGAGCAACCACCGGCCTCCGCCAGGGCGTCGGCGAGGCGGCGGGCCGCCGGTTCGGCGAGGACGCGGTCGCCCGCGACCAGGTAGGCGGGCTCGTGGCTTCCCGAGGCGGCCTTCCGGATCAGCTCCTGGAGGGCGTCGGGCATCGGCTCACGGCGGCCAGATGGCTCAGGCCTCCTCCTCCGGCTGGAGGATGCCCTTTTCGATCTTCTCCTGGACGTCCACGGTGTAGCGCGCCCAGGGGACGGCTTCGAGGCGCGGGTAGGCGATGGGCTCGCCCGAGTACAGGCAGAAGCCGTAGCGGTCCTCGTCCAGCCGCTTGAGGGCGGCGTCGATCAACAGGAGCTGCCGGCGCTCGCCGTCCGACAAGGCGAAGTTGAACTCCCGGTTCCACGCGGCGTTCGCCTGGTCGACCAGGTCCTCCGTGCCGAAATCGGCCGTTTGCTGGCCGGCCTTCATGTCCTGCTCGTACATGTCGAGGATCCTCTGCTTCTCCTCAAGGAGGCGCTCGCGTAGGGTCTCGATCTGCTTCGGCTTCAGGATGTCCTGCGTGGTCTGCCCGTCCGTGCCGTTTCCCACGTGTGGTCTCCTTTCCTCAAGATCCCGCGCAAACCTTTGACAGCCGTCAAAGTGACCCACGATGGTAATCGATTCCCGCGTCGATGGAAAGCACCCGGTAGAGCTGCTCGTAGACCAGGAGCCGGGCGAGCTCGTGGGGAAAGGTCAGCCGCGAGAGGGACAGGCGCCAGCGCGCCGCGTCCAGGACGGCGGGGTCCAGGCCCAGGTCCGAGCCCAGCACGAAGGCCACCGCGTGGGGCCAGTCGCGGCGGACCGTTCCCAGGCGCCGGGCGAGCTCCTCGGTGGAGACCTCGTCGCCCCGGGGGTCCAGGGCCACGATCCAGCACGGGTCGGGCAGGACGCCGAGGAGGGCCTCGCCCTCCGCCGCCCGGCGCTCGCGGCCCTCCCCCGCACCCCCCCGGCCCCGTGCCTTGACCACCAGCTCGCGCACCGGCGCCCAGCGCCCGATGCGCTCGCGGTAGTCGGCGCACAGCCGCTCCCAGGCGTCCCGGCGACGGCGCCCGGCCCAGGCGATGAGGAGCTCGCGTGCCATCGGAGCGTGAGTGTAGCGGGATGAAGGGGAACGCGCGCTTCCGGGCGTTACAATACGCGCTCCCGGCGGTGCCCGCCCGGCTGCCGCCCCCTCCTGCCGACAGCTTCCGAGCCGGGCCCCGACGAGCCCCCATGAGCGAGCGACCATTCCCCGACGTCCCCGGCGGGTACCCCTTCCCGGAGCTGGAGCAGAGGATCCTCCGGCTCTGGACGGAGCGCCGCATCTTCGACAAGACCCTGGAGAAGCCCGCCCCCCGGGGAACCTACGTCCTCTACGAGGGCCCGCCCACGGCCAACAACGTGCCCCACGTGGGCCACGTGCCGTCCCGGGTGGCGAAGGACCTCTTCCCCCGGTACCGGACGATGCGGGGATACCACGCTCCACGCAAGGCGGGGTGGGACACCCACGGCCTGCCGGTGGAGATCGAGGTGGAGAAGAGCCTGGGCTTCTCCGGCAAGCAGCAGATCGAGGAGTACGGGATCGCCGAGTTCAACCGGGCCTGCCTGGAGAGCGTGCGCACCTACGAGCGCGAGTGGCGGGCCATGACCGAGCGGCTCGGGTACTGGACCGACCTGGACCGGGCCTACTACACGTTCTCCAACGAGTACGTCGAGTCGGTCTGGTGGGCCCTGGCCGAGCTCTGGAAGCGGGGGCTCCTCACCCGGGGGCACAAGATCCAGCCCTACTGCGCCCGGTGCGGGACCACGCTGTCGAGCCACGAGGTGGCCCAGAACTACCGGGAGACGGAGGACCCGTCGGTCTGGGCCCTGTTCCCCGTGCGGGAGGGCCAGACGCTCCCGGCACTGGAGGGCGGAACCTGGACCACGGTCCCGGGCCTCTCGGTCGTGGCCTGGACGACGACGCCCTGGACGCTGCTGTCCCACGTGGCCCTGGTGGTCCACCCGGACCTGGTGTACCGGGTGGTGGCGGACCCCCGGGACCCGGAGCGCTTCCTCCTCTTCGGCGACGAGCTGGAGCAGCCGGTGCCGCTCGACGCCGAGGTGGACGGCGAGCGCAAGCGCCTGGACCTGCGCGACCAGCCGGCGGTGGCGCGGTTCCGGGGCCGGGACCTGGAAGGCCTGCGCTACGACCGGCCGTTCCGGGTGTCGCTCGACTCCTGGCGCAGCCGGTGCGAGGCCGAGGGGCAGGCCTACGACGGGCCGGACGACGGCAACGGCTGGCGGGTGGTCACCGAAGACTACGCCAGCGCCGCCGACGGCACCGGGGTCGTCCACACGTCGCCGCGCTTCGGCGAGGACGACCACCGCACCGGCCTGGCCCACGGCCTCCCCATGCTGGAGACGATCGACAGCCGGGGGCGGGTGACGGACCTGCCGGGCCTGGAGCCCTTCGCCGGGATGGACTTCAAGGAGGCCGACCCGGAGATCCTCAAGGACCTCAAGGCCCGCGGCCTCCTCCTCCACGTCGAGCGTTACCGCCACAACTACCCCTTCTGCTGGCGCTGCGACCGGCCGCTCCTCTACTACGCCACCGAGAGCTGGTTCGTCACCACCACGGCGAAGAAGGACCGCCTGATCGAGCTCAACCGGCGGATCGCCTGGCACCCGGCCCACGTGGGCGAGGGCCGCTTCGGCAACTGGCTGGAGAACGTGGTCGACTGGGCCCTCTCCCGCCGGCGCTACTGGGGCACGCCCCTGCCGGTCTGGGAGTGCGACGCCTGCCCGGAGACGGCGGTCCCGGGCTCCTACGAGGAGCTCTTCCGCCTGGCGGGACGCGAGCTCCCGGCCGACCCCTACGACCCGGAGCAGCTCAACCCCCACCGGCCGGACATCGACCGGATCGACTGGCCCTGCCCCCGGTGCCGGGAGGAGGGCCGTTCCGGCACCATGCACCGGGTCGAGGAGGTCATCGACGCCTGGTTCGACTCCGGCTCCATGCCGTACGCCCAGCACCACTACCCCTTCGAGAACCGGGACCGCTTCGAGGACCAGTTCCCGGCGGACGCCATCGCCGAGGGCGTGGACCAGACCCGGGGCTGGTTCTACACGCTCCACGTGCTGGGAACGCTGCTCTTCGACTCCATGGCCTACCGCAACTGCGTGGTCCTGGGCCACATCAACGACGAGCAGGGCCGCAAGATGTCCAAGCGCCTGGGCAACGTCCTGGAGCCCATGGCGGTCATGGCCGAGACCGGGGCCGACGCCCTGCGCTGGTACATCTGCGTGTCCAACCCGGAGCTCACGTCGCGCTTCTCGGCGCGCCTCGTCCGGGAGTCCGCCCAGCGCTACCTGCTGCCGCTCTGGAACGCCCTGTCCTTCTTCACCATCTACGCCAACCTGGACGGCTGGCGCCCCCCCGCCGCCCGGAGGGACGACGGGAGCACCGGGACCGGAGACGGCGCGATCCCGTTCGCCGGGCGGCCGGCCCTGGACCGGTGGGTGCTGCTCCGCCTGGACCGGGTCGCCGACGGGGTGAGCGAGGCCCTGGACGGCTACCGCATCGCCGACGCCGCCCGGGTCCTGGAGGCGTTCGTCGACGACCTGACGAACTGGTACATCCGGCGCAGCCGGGGGCGCTTCTGGGCCGGCGACGGAGCCCAGGCCGGCCCGGACGGGGGCGCCGCGGGCTCCGCCGGGAAGGAGAGCGCCTACCAGACCCTCTACGAGGTCCTCACCACCCTGGCGCGCCTCACGGCCCCGTTCACGCCCTTCGTGGCCGACGAGCTCCACGAGCGCCTGGAGCGCATTCCTCTGGGGAAGGCGGCATCGGTCCGGGAGAGCGTGCATCTCGAGGACTGGCCGGCGGGCCGCGCGACCGGCCGCGCCGAACCGGACCTCGAGCGGGCCATGGCGGCGGTCCAGCGGATCGTCCGCCTGGGCCACGCCGCCAGGAACGCCCGCTCGATCAAGACCCGCCAGCCCCTGGCGGCGGTGACCCTGGTGGCGGCGGACCCGGAGCTCCCGGCGCTGGTGGAGCCCTACGCCGACCTGGTCAAGGACGAGCTCAACGTCAAGGGGATCGCCTGGGCCGCCGAGCGCTCCGACTACGTCCACCACGAGGTCAAGCCGGTCTATCCCAAGACCGGCCCGAGGTTCGGCAAGCGCATGAAGGAGGTGGCCTCCCGGCTGGCCGAGGCCGGCGGCGACGAGCTGGCGGCGGCCCTGGAGCGCGACGGCATGGTCACGATCGAGCTCGCCGACGGCCCGGTGGAGCTCTCCGCCGAGGAGCTCGAGGTGCGCCTGGTGGAGCGCGAAGGCATCGCGGCCCAGGGGGACCGGGAGCTCCTCGCCGCCCTGGACACGGAGCTCACCCCGGAGCTGGTGGCGGAGGGCCTGGCCCGGGAGGTGGTCAACCGCATCCAGACCGCGCGGAAGGAGGCGGACCTGGACTACTCGGACCGGATCCGGGTGCGCTACCGCGCCGGCGGCGAGCTCGACCGGGCCATCCGGGAGCACCGGGACTGGATCGCCGGCGAGACCCTGGCGGTGGAGCTCGAGCCGGCGGGCGACGGCACCGGCGGCGAGGACCGAGAGCTCCGGGCCGCCCCGGTGGAGGAGCACGAGTTCGCCTTCGCCTTCGAGCGGGTATGAGCTGATCTGGCGTTCATCGAGAGGGAGGAGGGACCATGGCTGGCATCTTCAAGGCCTACGACATCCGGGGGCTCTACCCCGACGAGCTGGACGAGTCCACGGCGCAGGCGATCGGCCGCGCCTACCGGGCGATCCTGGACGAGGAGGGCGACGGCGGTGAGGTCGTGGTCTCCCGGGACATGCGCTCCCACAGCGTGCCGCTGCAGCGGGCCCTGGCGGAAGGCCTCCGGCGCTCCGGCCTCGACGTGGTGGACATCGGCCTGGCCACCACCCCCATGAACTACTTCGCAGTGGGCCACCTGGGGGCCGCCGGCGGGATCCAGGTCACGGCGAGCCACAACCCGGCCCGGTACAACGGGTTCAAGCTCTCCCGGCGGGAGGCCCGGCCGGTCTCCGGCACCCACGGGATCCCGACCCTGGAGGAGAAGGTCACGACGGGCGACCTGCCGGAGGCGGACTCACCCGGCGAAGCGCGGTCGGCGGACGTCTTCGAGGAGTACCAGCGCCACGTCCTCTCCCACCTGCGGCGGCCGGAGGGCGCCCGGCGCCTCAAGGTGGCGGTGGACTGCGCCAACGGGATGGGGGCCCTCTACAGACCCATCCTGGAGGCGGCGGGCATCGAGCTCGTGCCCCTGTACTTCGAGCTGGACGGCACCTTCCCGAACCACGAGGCCAACCCCCTCAAGATGGAGAACCTGGTGGACGTCTGCCGGGCCGTCCGGGAGGCGGGCGCCGACCTGGGCGTGGCCTTCGACGGCGACGCCGACCGGGCCGCCTTCATCGACGAGCAGGGCGAGCCCGTGGGGAGCGACCTGGTCACCGCGCTCATCGCCGGCGAGCTCCTCCAGCGCTCCCCCGGCGGCGCGGTGATCTACGACCTGCGCTCGTCTCGGGCCGTGGCGGAGCACATCGAGGCCTCAGGCGGCGTGCCGGTGCGCGAGCGGGTGGGCCACTCCTTCATGAAGGCGACCCTGCGGGAAAAGCAGGGGGTCTTCGGCGGCGAGCTCGCCGGCCACTTCTACTTCCCCCAGAACTACTACGCCGACTCGGCCATCCTGGCGGTGCTCGAGATGCTGAACCTCCTCTGGAAGGAGGACCGGCCGCTCTCGGCGATCGCCGAGCCGCTCCTCCGCTATCCCAAGACCCCGGAAACCAACTTCGAGGTGGAGGACAAGGAGGGCATGATCCGGCGCCTCGCCGAGCGCTACGCCGACGCGGAGATCGATTACCTGGACGGGATCACGGTCTGGTACCCGACCTGGTGGGCGAACGTCCGGCCCTCCAACACCGAGCCGCTGCTGCGCCTGGTCCTGGAGGCGGACACCGGGGAGGAGCTGGAG
>JBKHJP010000131.1:0-10975 GCA_046538065.1 Thermoanaerobaculia bacterium
GCCCGCGCCCGCCTCGCCGGCCGGACCGGCGCCCGCGCCGGTGCCGGCCCCGTCCCCCGAGCCCCCGCCCGGGCCCGCCCCGGTGCGGGCGTCCTCCTGCAGTAGGAACACAGGGTCGGTGGCGGCGACCACCTGTTCCCCTTCGGCCCGGGCGATGGCGAAGCGGTACTCCACGTCGGTGGTGAAGCGGAGCTCCAGGACCACCGGGCCTTCCGCGAGCTGCCCGCCGCCGACGAAGGGCTCGAACAGGTCGTCCACCGCCTGGCGCAGGCTGGAGGTGTCATCCGGCAGGGCGATGGCGTCGGTGACCTCCACCAGGGGCACGGCGGGCTCGTCCAGGGCGACGTCGGGCGTCCGGTAGACGAACGACGGGTTGACCTCGGTGCCCGGGGGCGCCCCGTCGGGCACCAGGTTGGCGTTGCGCTCCACGTGGGCCACGGGCCGTGCGCTCTGCCGCGCCAGGAGGAAGAGGTCCGTCCACCGGAACCGGAGGCGTCCGCCGGGCTCGGGGTCCGCCCCGGCGCCGCCGGGCTCGGGCTCGGGCTCGTACACGTCCGTCCGCTGGCCCTGGTCCGGCGGCGTGGCGTAGCCCGGGATGGTGGGCCACGGCGGCACATCGCAGGAGCCCTCGATGCTCCGGGTCACGCAGAGGTCGGGCCGCTCCTGGAAGTCCACGGCGTAGACCCAGCTCTGCCGGGGGAGATCCGGGTTGGCGGCGGCCTCCGCCAGCCCGCGAGCCTTCTCCCGCTCCGCCGGAAGCGCCGGGTTGCGCCAGCTCTTCCAGGTCTCCGCGGCCCCCTTCACCAGGGTCTCGAAGCGGGACAGGGCCTTCTTCGCGGCCAACACGTCCTCACCTTCGAAGGCCGCTGCCGGGACCTTCTCCAGGTCGGGCCGGATCTGAGGGTACTCGAAGGTGAAGCGGGCCAGGGCCTCGAACAGGTCCCGGGGCTCCGAGCGGGGCGGGTCCTCGCCCTCCGCGGCCGGCGCTCGGGCGGCGACAGAGCGGATCTCCCCGTCGCCCTCCCCCGGGAGAGGCTCGTTGAAGGTCACCCGGAGGGTGAGGCGGTCCTGGGCGCTGCCGGGCTCGGTGACGCTGACGCCGTACTCCCAGCGCAGGGCCTCCGCCACGGTCTTCGGCTTCCGGGCCACCCGGGTCTGCTGGTCCTCCAGCACCGGCGACGGCGGATAGAACCGGAGGGGCACCGGCACGTCCGTGGGTCCCAGGTCCATGCTGAGGGGCGAGCTCTCCCCCTCCGGGGCGAAGAGGGGCGCGACGTAGCCAATCCACGAGGAGGGCACGTACCCGAAGCGCGCCTGCTCCGGCCGGAAGTCGTGCTCCATGAAGCCCACCTCGAAGGCCGGCCGCAGCTCGAGGAAGGCGCGGTCCGCGGGGTTCCGGGTGGAGACCAGGTACGGCAGCCGGCCCCGGCCGCGGCGGGTGGGGAGCTTCGCCGGCGACAGGCTGAAGGCCTGGGTGTCCTTCGTCTCGGGCGGCGCCACCTCGCCGTAGAGGGCCGGAGGGATCTCCGGATCGGTCGTCCGGGCCGCCGCCACCTCCGCCGGCACCTGGACCACCGCCGACAGGCCGTAGTCGCTGGGCAGGGCGGTGAGGAGGGCCTGGCGGAAGCGCTCCCGGGCCACCCCCGGGTCCGGGTCCTGCCCGGGCACCCGGAGCACCGGCTCCAGGTCGTTCTGGATGGCGTTCGCCAGTGTCTCCTTGTGCCCGGTGAGGCGGCCGAAGGCGGCGCCGTCCAGGGTGGCGACGGCGGTGGCCATCTCCCCTTCGAAAACGTCGTGGACGGCGAGGAGGAACGCCCGCCCCCAGACGTCCATGTCCACGTCGGCGAAGGTCCGGAGCTCGTCCTTCACCTCCTGGGCGCCCGCGCCGCCCCCGAAGAGGCGGACCTCCACCTGGCGGGTGAGGAGCTGGGTGGAGAGGGGCGCCGGGGCCAGGTAGAGCGGCAAGCCGTCCGGCGGCGGCTCGGACCCCGCGTTGGGGACCGTCACCTGGAGGCCCGCGCCCTGACCCCAGCGGACCGCCCAGAGCTGTCGGGTCTCTGCGGTCCGGAGCCGGGTGGACGCCTCGGCGCCCTCGGCCAGCTTGAGGAGGGTCCCGGTGCCGCCGAAGCCGGCGTAGGCGCGCTCGAAGGCCTCGGCGAAGGCCCGCAGCGTGGAGTCGTCGCCGCTGTCAGAAGCCTCCGAAGCGAGCTCGCTCTCCAGGTCGATGAGGGGGACCAGTGGGGAGGTCACCCGCTGGACCGCCGGCAACCGCTTCCGGACGTCCGGATCCACCCGGTCCGCGTCGCGGAAGAGCTTCAGGGCCAGGCTGAGCTCGAAGACGTCCCGGGGCAGCTCCGCGACCGCGCTGAGCCGCAGCTCGAAGGTCCGGGTGACCGGCTCCGGCACCGGCGGCTTGCCGCCGTCCAGGAGCTCCTCCAGGTACTCGATCACCCGCTTCACCCAGGCGACCAGGGCGGCGTCCAGGGAGGTCCCGTCCACGGTGGTCGTGAGGGGCGCCGGGGCGAGGACCGTCTCCACGGCGGCGCCGGCGACGGGGTCCGAGAGCTGGTCCCGGACCAGCCGGTAGCGGGTCAGGGCGTCGGTGATGGCGAGCCGCCGGGCGTCCGGATCCTCCCCCGTGAAGGCCGGGGACGGCGTGTAGCGCAGCACCACGTGGAGGAGGGCCCGGTCGCCTTCGTCGGCGGCCACGGTGTAGGTCGCGCTCACCCCCTGCCACTCGTTCACCGGCACCAGGGGGTCGTTGTAGAGCACGGTGGCGTCCACCCGGTGGATCCCCGGCAGCTCGTTGCCGAAGACATCCAGCACGCGGACGGCGAAGGTGGCCGTGGTCCCGACGGCGGCGTAGCGGTTCGCCTCGCCCATCAGCCGGGCCACCGGCAGGCTCTGGCGGAACCGCCACGGCGGGTCTCCGTTGCGCGGGCTCCCGTCCAGGGGATTGCCGTCCAGGTCCACGTCGTCCGGCAGGCTCCCGCCCCCCGGCAGGCTCCAGTTCGTCGGCAGCAGGTCGGCGAGGTCCTCGGCCCGGGACGGGTGGTCCAGGGCCTCCACCCGGTACTGGAGGATGTTGTAGAGGGCCTCCAGGAAGCGTTCCTTGTCCTCGTCGGTGGAGCTTCCGTCCAGGCCCGGGTCCGTGGGCGGCGAGGGCCACGAGATCCGGAACCCCGCGGCGCCCGCCGGGAGGTTCGGCCGGTAGGCCTGGAGGGCGTCGCCGCCGGGGAGGACGACGCCCGCCGCCACCGCCTCGTCGTCCGGCGGTGTCTGCGCCAGGACCAGGGTGTTGTGGTACCGGGCGAAGCTCGGCTCCTCCACCGCTTCGCCGAAGGTGACGAGGACCGCGATCTGCGCCTCACCGTCCCGGAAGACGTCGGACAGCCCGGAGACGTGGAGGAAGAACCCGCCGGTGTGGACCACCGAGAGCTCCCACACCAGCCAGAGGAAGTCCCGGGCGTCGGCCAGGCGGGCGTGGGTGGGGGGCGCCTCGGGGGCCGCCGGGTCGTGGGTGGCCCGGGCGGTCAGGGACGGCGGCCGGCTGAGGGTCGAGAGGTTGGTCTTGGCCAGGACGGCGGAGTCCGCGCCGGCCGGGGTGGAGTACCGGCTCTCCCCCTCCCCGACCAGCAGGTGGAGCGTGGCGCCCTCCAGGGCGGAGGTGTCCAGGAGCTCCTCGATCCGCCGGCGCGTGGGCTCGCCGGTGCCCACCATCCGGTAGACCCCCTCCACCGCCTCGCCGTCCTCCCCCTCGATCTCCTCCAGGGCCAGGGGCACGAAGAGCGACGGCGCGGCCTCGACGACCTCTCCGAGCTTCGACCCGGTGCCCGCCGGAAGCCGCACCGGAGGCGTCCCCGAAACGAGCTCCACCGCGAGCCGGAGCGACCCCCGCTCGTCGAGCTCCCGCTGGAGGCTCTCCGGAAGCGGCCGGAGCTGGGTGGCCTCGCCGCCGGGGCGCTCCCAGGTGCGGACGTCGCCGAAGAAGAAGCGCTGGACGAAGGCCTCCAGGGGCGGCTGGGGGCCGAAGCCGCCGCCGGTGTCGATCCAGCCGGGGACGATGGGCTGGGTCAGGACCAGGTTCGGGTCCATGGTCTCCCGGACCGCCCCGTCCTCGCCGAGGACGATCCAGTCGGCGCTCACGCCCTCGGCGAAGGTGAGCTCGAAGGTGGTGTCGTAGCCGTTGCCCGCCGGGGTTCCCCCATTGCCGGAGTCCTCCACCAGGGCCACCTGCTGGCGGGTCAGGGCGTAGAGGGCGTCCAGGCGGGAGCCGAACGGCTGGGAGTCGGGCGTCGGCAGGCGCAAGCCGTACTGGGCGTAGCGCGACGCGAAGCCCGCGAGGTTGGCGTAGCCCTCCGCCCCCAGGGCGGCCAGAGCCTCCTGGAAGGTGAGGTGGCTGTCGGGGTCCGCATCGTCGAGGTCCTGGAGCTCCCGAACGAGCTGCTGGGCCAGGAGGTCGAAGTAGTCCGCGAAGACGATCCCGGCCACCGTCCGTGGCACGCCGCCAGCGGCCAGGGCCGAGAGGTCGCCGTCGGTGGCCGGCGCGGTCGTGGCCAGCTCGGCGAAGTACTCCGAGAGCTTCCGGGCGTAGTCCGCCGGGACCTCGGGGTCGTTGAACGGGATCGTCGCGCCGTGGTAGCCGAGGGCCAGCCACGGGAACATCGGAAAGACCGCGGCGGAGGGGTCCTCCTCGCGGGCCAGGCTTTCGGCCCCGGCCTGCAGGTGGAAACGGAACGTGCTCGACAGGAAGGTTTCGAGCTCGGCGGCGAAGGCGCCGGTGCGCACGGCCTGGGCGATGCGGGTGAGCTGCGCCGCCAGGGGTGGCTCCCCGCCGAAGCGCTGGAGGAGCCAGTTCGCCATCCCCACCACCAGCTTCGAGAAGGGATCGGACTCTGTGCCTTCGGGGAGGAGCCGCACGAGCAGCGTGGCCACCGCCCGGGGCTCGCTCGCCGCCGCCGCGGCCCCGGCGGCGACCGCCGTGGGCTGGAGCACGAAGTGGAGGGGCACCTCCACCGGCTCGGCGGCCCGCCCGTCCACGAGGGGCCGGAGCAGGCGCTCGTCCAGGGCCTTGGGAGCCCGGTCGAGGCGCCGCTCGGGGGGGCACTTGCCGGTGGCGTTCACCGTGGGCCCGCTCACCAGGGCGCAGGGGCCGGACCCGAACTGCCAGGAGGCGATTTCGATGTCGGCGGTGAACCGGAAGCTGATTGTGACGAAGACCACCCGGGCCTTGAGGTCGATCTTGAACTGGGCCGCGACCCGCACCCGGGTCGTGTGGCTCGTCTCGATCGCCAGGGTGACCACGAGGGTGGCCTCGAGCTCGAGGGACGCCTTGATGACCTTGAAGTCCACGCCGCCGGTGGCGTTGACCGTGGCCCCGAGCTGGCCGGCGAACCAGTGGTAGTCCACGCCGTCGCGGGTCAGGGCACCGCTCTCGGACCCCAGGAAGCCCTCCAGGCTGGTCCAGAGGTAGGCCTCCACCGAGAGCTTCACCGGCCCCTTGCCGTCCTTCGGGAACTCCTTGGCCAGGCCGAAGGAGGCCCCCACGCCGAACATCCAGATGAGGGCGAACTCGTCGCCGAAGGCGGCCGGGTTGTCGGCGCTCCGGAGCTTCGCCAGGTAGAAGCCCAGCGCCGCCCTGAAGGGGATCCCCTTGATCTCGAACTCCAGGGCGATCTGGTCGGCGGCCACGAACGTGGTGGTGGAGCCGAAGGGCCAGCCCACGTCCACGCGCCAGTCGCCGTTGGTGTAGATCGCCAGGCCCACCGACGGCAGGAACAGGGCGGCCCTATTGAAGTCGATCTTCCGGAACTTCGCCGGCAGGGTGAGGAACCCCGACCAGACGCCCAGCTCGTCGCTGATCCGCCGGTAGACGATCTCGAGCTTCAGGCCCCCCAGGGCCCCCAGGAAGCCGGTGGCGTCCTGCTCCGTTGCGACCTCGATCCGGCCGCCGTAGAGGGACGGGTCGGACAGGACCGCCTGGAAGGTCACGTTCTTGAACGCCACGTCCACCCAGGCGGTCACGCCGGCCGACGGGTCGTAGCGCACGTCGCCCCCGGAGCCGCCGCTGTAGATCTGGTTGAGCACGTCCTCCGTCGACAGGGGAATTCCCAGGAGCTTGCTGATCGCCGGGCCGATGACGATGGTGGCGGTGGGGTCGAGGTCGACCTGGAGCCCGGCCAGGAGGCCGGCGGCGGGCGTGAAGATCAGGTTTCCGCCGGTCGGAGCCGCCGGCGGGCCGCCCCCCCGCTCCGGAGCGACCTCCGGGAGGGCCTCCGGGACCGCCGCCGCCTCCCGGAGCTCCGGCGCGGTGGGCGGGAGGAGCCCCTCCGCCCCGGAAAGGGGCTCCCCGAGGTACCAGCTCAGGTTCGTTCCGTCGGTGTCCCCGGGCGACGCGTTGGGATCGCCGAAGAAGGTGAGGGAGCGGATCGCCGCCAGCGGGATCAGCGGCAACCCCACGATGGAGAAGTCCACCGGCGTGAGGGTGAGGACGTAGATGGATTTCTCGCCCTGGCCGGCGCCGTTCTTCCCGAGCCGCGGACGGGCGAGCTCCACGCGGGAGTACTGGGTCTGGAAGACGCCCTGGAGCCGGAACCCCCCTGAGGCGGCGAGCTCCTCCGGCGGCAGGAAGAGCATCCCCGTCGCGTCGTCCCCCTCCCGGGTGCCGCCGGGGCGCCAGCCCAGGAGGAGGGAGCCGTCCAGGGGGCTCTGGTCCGAGAGCGCCCCGAGGGTCCCCAGGACCAGCTCCAGCTCGAAGGCGAACCGGGGCCGGGCGCCGTCCAGGCCGACGCCGGAGACGGGCCGCGCCCCCAGCCGGTCCAGGTCCGGATCGATGCGCACCCCCAGGATCTTGAGGGGCAGGGTGCCGATGAGGCTCTCCTCCCGGGGCACCACCTCGCCGATGTCCACCTGGAGCGCGCTCAGGTCCAGGTCCAGGGCCTCGAGCTCCCCGCCCCCGCCGCTCACCAGCGTGCGCATGGCGAAGCGGTAGGCGCTGTAGCCCAGGCCCGGTTCACCCCGCTCCGGGTCGGCGCCGAAGGAGAAGAGGTCGATGGGCGGGCCCTCCTGGGAGGGCCGCGTGGCGAAGCCCAGGCCGCCGTCCAGGGCGAAGGCGGAGAGCACCGTCACCGGGTCCGAGCCGCTCCGGCCCACCGGGTCCAGGCGGGCGCCGCGGGCCACCAAGCGGGAGAGCACCCGGGAGACGCCGGCCTCGGCGGGGAAGTCGAAGACCCGGACGTCGCTCGAGGCGAAGACCACGGAGGGCTCGCCGTCCTGGTCCTGGAGGGCGCCGTCGATCACCAGCGTGTTGGTCTCCGAACGGTCCCTCGGGCCGCCCCGGACGAGGCGGGCCGGGTCGCCGAAGAGCTCGCTCGTGGAGAAGGCGATCCTCGACTCGAAGTGCTCCAGCGAGGAGTTCTCGTAGAGGGCGGCGAGGCGCAGGGTCTGGAAGTCGTAGGGTGTTCCCGGCGGCTCCAGCTCGGCGTCGTAGAAGACCAGCCCGAAGAGCGAGCTCTCCTCCAGGGGCGGCTCGCCGGCCGGTGCCGCCGGCCCCTCCCCGCCACGCCGCCTCCGGTTCAGGGTGACCCCCAGGTGGTGGCCCCGCAGGGGCTCGTCGGAGCGCATGCCCCCGAGGAGCATCTGGAGCTCCAGCGGCAGGTCGGTGGCGTCCACGGCCACGTCCAGGGCGAGGACGCCGGTCCAGGTGGGCGAGTCGGCCCGCTCCAGGAACCGCTCGAAGTAGTCGAACGTGCCGCTCTCCTTCGCCTTGCGGCTCTCCTCCCGGGCCGTCTTCAGGATCTCCAGGAGCCGGCGCGAGAGCGCCTCCACCTCCCCGGGGCCGCCGACGAAGGTCTCCGGGTCGGTCCAGGCGCCGGGATCGGCGGCCATCTCGGCGAAGGAGCGCCCGGGGTCGAGCTTGAAGACCAGGACCCCGGCGTCCCCCTCGGACGCCGCCGGGGCGCCGTCCTCCTCGAGGGCGACGCGGAAGGGGAAAAGCCCCAGGGTGAGGCGGTCGTCGAAGCGCCCCAAGGGCGCCCGGCGCTTCACCACCAGGAAGGGCGCGCTCGCCGTGAGAGCCGTGGAGAGGAGGGGGCTCACCACCTCGAAGGGCCCCCGGGAGCCGCGGCACCCGGACGGCGTGGTGCCGGCGAGCATCTGGAGGAGCTCCCCGGGCTCGTCCGGGCTCCGGGCCAGGACCAGGCGCCGCCAGGTGCCGGCGGGGCGCTCCGAGTCGAGGGCCCCGTCGTTGAGCTCCACCAGGAAGCCCTGGGGCGTGTCGACCCACCCGCCCTCCAGGGCGGCCAGGTCCACCAGGTCGAAGAAGAGCGGCCCCAGGCAGCGGTCGAGCTCGATCCGCCGCCGGCGCGCCGGCGCCAGGACCCGGGCCTCGTAGCCCTCCAGGAGCGAGCCGGGCACGTCCGGGTTGGGGTTCGGGACGTCCCGCTTCGGGTCGCTCACGTAGACGTCCCCGTACGGCGCCATGGGGAAGACCGCCACCCGGTCCGGGTCCGAGAGGTCCGCCAGGCGCACGCCCACCGCCACCGGGAACGGGAACCCCGAGTCCTCCTCGCGCCGGTAGTAGACGGCGTCCACGGCCTGGGCGCAGTAGCTCTGCCGGATGAAGCCGTGGAAGGTCTTCGCGCTCCGGGGCCCCGGGACGAGCTTCAGCCACGCCGTGGAGTACGGCCCGTCCAGGAACGCCTCCCCGGGCCCCAGGTCCCCCTCCGGAAAGCGGGTGGCGGCGGCCGGCTCGGCCCCGGAGAAGAGGAGGCGGTCCTCCTCCGCCGCCAGGAGGAACTCGGTGCCCCGGAGGCCGCAGAGCACCAGGAGAGCCCCCTCGGCGATGGGAGGTCCCTCCTCCGGCGCGGCGCCCTCCGGCTCGAGCCCGGCCTCGTACGGGCCGCCGGGAGTCAGGTAGAGGAAGAAGGGAGCGTCCGGGTCCGCCTCCTCCGGCCGGGGGATCCGCCGGGCGAGGCCGAAGCCGGCGCCCTCGACCGGCGTGAGGCGGATCCGGCCCCCCGTGGGGGTCCGGAAGGCGTGGGAGACCGGCAGGCGCGCTCCGTCCGGGCCGTACTTCGACAGCTCCAGCTCGAAGCGGGTCCGGGAGGTGTCCGTGGGGTGGAGGGGGTCGATCCGGATCCGGAGGGGCAGCCGGTCCCGGGGAGGGTCCGGGGGCTCGGGCCGGTCGCCCAAGAGCACCGGGTAGCGGAGCTCCTCCGCCCCCGGGGCGGGGTTGGAGGACCCGCCGCCCCCCGTCTTCCCCGCCTCCGCCGGCTCGCCCCCCGGGAGCTCTTCGAAGGTGTAGCGCACCTCCGCCGACGGCGGCGCCCCCTCGGCTTCGGCGGGCTGGAAGAGGCGGTAGAACTCCCCCCGGTTCCAGTCCCCGTCGAAGTGCCAGGCGCCGATCCGCTCCGTGTCCAGGGGGACCGTCAGCTCGGCCCGAGCGACGAGGCCCACGCTCCGGGTGGTCCCCGCCTGGCGGAGCTCGACGCCCCGGGCGCTCTTCGGTTCCAGGATCAGCTCCGGGGTCTCTTGCGCCGGCCCCGTCCGGACCCGCACGTCGGTCTGGACCCGGAGCAGGAGGTTCCCGAAGCCGAGCTCGGCGGTCTTGTGGACCTGCCCTTCGTCCTCCCCCACCCCCTTGCGGACCACGATCAGCCGCGGGTCGGTCAGCTTGCCGTCGGTCACCTTCGCGCTCGGCAGCCAGCCCAGCCACTCGGCCTCGAGCGTCGGCGACGGATCGAGGAGCGCGTGGAGGGCGGCCCCGAAGGCCTTCGGGTCCTCGATGGGGACCCCGGCGGGGAGGAAGAACCAGCAGCCCTCCCGGTCCCGCCAGGCCTCGGGGAACCGGACGCTCTCGGGGGGAGGGTCCGTCTCCTTGACCAGGAGGTAGTAGAGGTGGAGCCCCGGCTCCGGCCGGTCGGTTGCGCCGGCGTAGAGCGCGGCGTCGAGCTCGGGCAGCCCCTGGACGAGGCGGAGGACGAGTTTCGCCATGGCGGTGCTTCCTTCCTTCGTCTGTCCCGCTGGTGCGGAAGCCGCCTGGAGGGACCCCCGCCGGGGGCCGAGCCTCAAAGGATCGGGACGCGGACGCCCAGGGAACCGAACTCCCTTGATCCGCGAATCAAGTCAAATCGAACGGACTGAGCGAAGGTACTGGACGGCGTGCCCCGCCGTCAAGACCTGGGAGGGGCCTCCTCCTCCGCCAGGGCGCCGGTCGTACGCCTTCCCGGGGCGATTGAGTCTTTCATCGAGGGCAACCTCTGCTAGGGTATGCGTCATCACCTTTTGACGTACGGCTGGAGCGGCCTCATGTACCGATTCCGGGCTTTCTTGAGGAGCCATCGTGTGCCCGTGCTCCTGGTCACGGGCCTGACCGCGTTCTTCGGAGCGGAGGGGACCCTGTGGGCCGAGGTGGTCCAGTACGAGCGGGCCGAGGCCGAGCGGTTGGGCCGCCTCGCGGAGCGACTGGGGGTGGCCCCGGAGCGTCTGGAGGGCACGGAGACCGGGGCGGAGGCGGCTCTGCGCTCGCTGCTGGGTGTCTCGGAAGCGGAGGCCCGGGACCGGGCGGCGGCCCGGTTGGAGGAGCGCCTCGGGGCCATGGAGGCCGAGGTCGCCGACAACCCGTTCCGGGACGAGGCCCTGGCGGTCAAGGAGGGCTACGCCCCGGCTCGGGTGGAGGCAATCCTCGCCGCGCTGGCGGAGGTCTCGTCGGTGGAGGTGACGCGCCTCTCCCGGGAGGCCCGGAGGGCCCTCCTCGTGGCACTGCGCTCCGAGCTGGAGGGGGCCCTGGAGCTCCCGTTGGGGGAGGACCTGCCTCCTGGCGCCCAGGGCCGGGGCCAGGCCTTCCGGGGCCGGCTGAACCGGCTCGTGGCACGACTCCAGCCGATCCTGAACACCCCCCACGCCCTCTCCGACGAGCGGCTCTCCCGGACCCTGGCGGAGGTGGCCTCCGCGGTGGACGGCGAGGTACGGCGGC
>JBKHJP010000132.1:0-10696 GCA_046538065.1 Thermoanaerobaculia bacterium
GCCTGGGGCTGGTCGGCCGGGACGGTGTGGCGACGACGCCGGGTGGGGGCCTCGCCACCGTCCTCGTCGCCATCGATCCGCCGGACCACCGGGCGGAGGAGGAGGCGGTGGCGGCCCTGCGTGGCCTGGCGGCCGACCCGCCGGCGGGGGTCTCCGCCCGGGTGGTGGGCCTCCCGGTCCTCGACCTGGCGCTGAACGACTCCTCGCGGGAGATCGGCCGGGTCTTCTTCCCCCTGCTCGCGGGACTGGCGGTGGTCCTCCTCGCCGTCTCGTTCCGGGACCCCCGGGGGGTCGTCGTGCCCCTGGTCTTCGTGGCCGTGCCGGAGGTGATCCTCCTGGGCGCCCTGGGCTACGCCGGGGTCGAGCTCAACCTGGTGCTGGCGGTCCTGCCGCCGCTCCTCTTCGTCATCGCCCTGGCGACGGCCGTCCACCTCCAGATCCGGTTCCGGGACGCGCTGGAAGACGGGCTGGAGGGCGCGGCGGCGGTGCGGGCCACCTATGAAGACAAGGGCTGGGCGGTCCTGTGGACCGGGGTCACGACCATGGCCGCCTTCGGCTCCCTGGCCGTCTCCCGCGTGGGACCGGTGCCCACCCTGGGAGCGGCGTCCGCCGCCGGCATGGCGCTCCTCACGGGAGCGGCGTTCCTCCTCTACCCCGCGCTCCTGGTGATGGTGGGCGAGCCCCGGGCCCGGGTGCTGCGCTCGCGGGCCTTCGAGCACCGGTTCCGGCGACTCGGCCGGGCCTGGGCGGAGCGCGCGGCGGAGCACAGGCACCGGGTCCTGGCCGGGGCCGGGGTGCTGATGGCCGGCGCGGCCCTGGGTCTCCCGGGCCTGCGGGTGGAGTCGAATGCTGTCACCTACCTGCCGCCGGACCACCCGGCCCGGGAGGGCATCGAGGCCCTCGAAGCGCACGGCGTGGGGGTGGCGGCCGGGGAGCTGCTCCTCACGGTGGAGGCCGCCGAAGACGACGCCGGCCTGGCCCGGGGGGACCGCCTCGCCGCCACCCGCCGGATCGCGCAGCGGGTCCGGGAGCTCCCGGGCGTCCTGGGTGCCGTGGGACCCGGCGACCTCGTGGCCCGGGCCGCCGCCGCCGGCTTCGGCGGGTCGGTCGTGCCGGGGGGCTCCCCACCGGGAGGCCCGCCGCCGGCGGAGCTCCTCCGGGCCTTCCTGGTGCCGGACGGCCGGGCCGCCCGCATCACGGTGTTCACCCCCGCCGCCGGGCACGCCCGGATCGAGCCCCTCTTCGCCCGGATCGAGGCCCTGGCCCGCGAAGAGCTCCCCGGCGTCCGGGCCACGGTGACCGGCCAGTTCCCCCTGGTCCTGGAGACCCACCGCCGGTTGCTCGTGACCCTGGGGCTCTCCCTCACCCTCACCCTCGCCGCCGTGGCGATCATCTTCCGGTTCCTGCTGCCCTCGAACCGGCTGACGCTGCTGGCCCTGGCGCCCAACCTCTGGCCGGTGGTGATGGTGGTGGGCGGGATGGGCTGGCTCGGGGTGCCCCTGGACACGGCCACGGTGATGGTGGCCTCCGTGGTCCTGGGCCTGGCGGTGGACGACACCATCCACACCCTGGGCCACTTCCGGGAGCTCGCCCCGGTCCTGGGCCGGCGGGAGGCGGTGGCCGGAACCCTCCAGCGAACGGCCCCCGCGTACGTCCTGACCGGCGTCATCCTGTCCGCCGGCTTCGGCGTCTGCGCGCTGTCGGAGTTCGCCCCCACGGCCCGGTTCGGCGCCCTGTCCGCCCTGGCCATCGGCTTCGCCGTCGCCGGCGACCTGGTGCTGCTGCCGGCGCTGCTGGGCTCGACGCCCCGGGAGGTGGTCCATCGCCTGGGGCGCCGGAGGGGCCGCGCCCGGAGCGGATCGGCCTCCGTCTGAGGCCGCAAGCTCCCGGCGGGTCGGCCGCGGGCGGGCTTGACAGCCCGGCCGGCGACCGGTAGGAATCGAGCGACCTCCGAAACCCGAGACCCGACCGGCGACCGTGGCGCGGAGCGCTCCCGGGCCGCCGGAGAGGAGAGCGCCATGGCGACCTGCGCCGTCCACGCCGCCCAGGCGGCCACCCATCGCTGCGACGGATGCGGCAAGCTCCTGTGCGACGAGTGCATCCGTGCCAGTCATCGACTGATCCTGTGCGGCCTGTGCGGGGAGCTGGCGCTGCCGCTGACCGGGGGAGCGGGCGGAGCCGGCGGGGGTGGCGGCCGGGCCACGGTCGGGCCCCCGGTCAAGAGCACGGAGTTCCGGCGCCAGCGGGCCCGGGCGGCGCCGTACAGCCTGGTGGACGCCCTCCTCTATCCCTTCCGGGGCACCGGGGGCGCGGTCTTCTGGAGCTACGTCTCCCTTCTCCTCCTGTTCGACCTGATCTCCTTGCTGCCCTTGGCGGGCTGTCTCCTGGTGATCCCCCGCCTGATCATCCTCCTCATGCTCCCCCGGCTCCTGTTCACCATCGTCCGCACCACGGCGGAGGGCGACGACGAGCTGCCCGACTGGCCGGACTTCGACATCGACATGATGTGGTCCTGGATCGGCGACGCCCTGGTCATGCTCGGCATCCTCCTGGTCTCGGCGCTGCCCGGCATCGCCCTCTACCAGCTCCTCGACTGCTCCGTGGCAGGCCTCCTCGCCGGCGAGTGCTGGGGCGTGATCCCCGCCGGCTTCTTCCTCGGCGTCCTCCTCTGGATCCCCACCATGGGGGCCACCTCGGTCTACGACAGCGCCTGGCTCCTGCCGCGCCTGGACCTCCACTTCCGGGCCCTCGCCGCCAGCCCGCGGTTCGCGATCGCGTTGACCCTTCTCCTGGCCGCCCTCTTCGTCGGCAGCTACACGCTGCGCTTCGCCCTCGGCCTGGTGCCCGTCGCCGGCTGGCTCGCCAGCACCTGGCTCGGCGTCTACACCCTCTTCACCGGCGCCCACCTGGCCGGCGTCTACTTCCGGCGGAGCTTCGACGAGCTGGAGCGGCTGTACGTCGGATGACCTGTGCGTCCGGAGAGGGGGCGTGCGGCGCGTGGATCCTCCGTGGCGGCGTGTAGGGGAGGAGCTTGTCTCCTCCCGCGGGTGCCGCCGGCCGGAGTTGGTGGGCCGGGCGACGGCGGAGCCGTTACCCGCCGCGGGCGGAGGCGAGCTCCGCCCCTACACGCTTGGGCAGGCTTCCCCGTCAGCGAAGCGCAGAGGGAGGCCGGGGGACTCCCGGGGCTTCAGCTCCTTGAGCCGGCGGCCGGACCATGGATCAGCCGGAATGGGAAGTTCGCTCCAGCTACCACCGGCGGTGAAGGGCGCGGGTCGGCGGACGCCCGGCCCCGGGGGCGTCTGAGAGCTTGTGAATGAATCGCCGCCCTACTGCGGGCGCCCCCGAATCACCCCTCGCGGCGTTGCGCCTCCTCGACGTAGGCCCGGCTACGCCTGCGTCGGCGCGCCTTGCGAGGGGCGCCCGACCACCGCGCTCCGCGCGGCGGTGCCCGCGCCCTCGCTACGGCCGGAGATTCATTCACAAGCTCCGAGGCGAGCCCGCTTTCGAGAGCTTCAACTCCCGGCCAGCGCCGCGCGGCGAGCCGAAGCCGAGGCGCGGCCAGACGTGGACCGACCCGAGAACGCCGCGCCGTCCCCCGAGGCCGGGCGTCCGCCGACCCGCGCCCCGCGAGCCCCGGCCCGGGCTCCCTCCGCCCCGCTCCCCCCACCTCCCGGCCCGGGCGTCCGCCGCCCCGCGGCCCGCTCACCTCCTCCGAAAGCCCGGAGCCCCCGGAATTCCAAGCCTTGCGTCCGGCGTTGGAGCCCTCGCCCATGACCCGCCGCCACCCCAGCCCCCGGGCCGCCCGCGCCCCCCACGACTGGGCCCCCTTCCGCGCCCACGAGCGCCCGGTCGACCCCGTCGTCCCCCACGGGCGCTTCCGCCTGGCCCTGGCCTACGCCAACAGCTACCACGTCGGCATGTCCAGCCTGGGCTTCCAGCGGACCTACCGCCTGGCCGCCGACCGGCCGGACTGGGCCGTCGAGCGCTTCTTCACCGACGGGGCGGGCATGCCCCTGTCGGTGGAGGCCGACCGCCCCCTCAACGAGTTCTCCTGCGTCGCCTTCTCCGTCTCCTTCGAGGAGGACTACGTCCACCTCCTCCAGATGCTGGACCGGGCGGGGATCCCGCTCCGCCGTCGGGACCGGGACCCCTGGCACCCGCTGGTGGTCATGGGGGGCTCGTGCGCCGCCATCAACCCGCTCCCCATGGCGGAGTTCGTGGACGTCTTCGCCCTGGGCGCGTCGGAGAACCTCCTGCCGGAGCTCCTGGGGGCCCTGGAGGAGGACGGGGACCCGGGGGCGGTGGTGGAACGCCTGGGCACCCGGCCCGGGTTCTACGTCCCCGCCCTCCACCGGCCGGAGGACGACCCCGGCTTCACCACACCCGGCGGCAAGCTCCGAAAGCTCGAGCTCTCCGCCGAGCAGATGCGCTCCCCCGGCCACCTCCCGACGACGGCGATCGTCACCCCCCGGACCGAGTTCTCCGAGAAGTTCCTGATCGAGATGTCCCGGGGGTGCCCGGAGAAGTGCAAGTACTGCTGGGCCACCTTCGGCATGGGCACGTTCCGCTGGCACCCGACGGAGTACATCCTGGACGCCCTGGACGCGGCCCGCTCGGTGACCGACCAGCTCGGCTTCGTCGCCACCGCCGTCGGCGACCACCCGGAGATCGAGCGGATCCTCCGGGAGGCGAACGAGCTGGGGTTCCGCACGTCGGTCTCGTCGATCCGCATTCCGGCGGTGACCGAGGGGGTGCTGGAGGCCCTCCGGGACTCCGGGGACCGCTCCATCACCCTGGCCCCGGAGACCGGGAGCGACGAGCTCCGGGTGAAGCTCAACAAGCCGATCCCCAATGCGCTGCTGCTGGAGAAGGTGCGGATGATCTTCCGCCACGGCTTCACCCAGCTCAAGCTCTACTTCCTGGTGGGCGTGCCCGGCGAGACCATGGACGACGTCCAGGCGATCCTGGAGCTCGCCGCCGCGTGCCGCTCCATCATGCTGGAGGAGGCCCGGAAGACCGGCGTCATCGGCCACGTCCACCTGGGCACGAACATCCTGGTGCCCAAGCCCTACACCGCCTGGCAGCGTGCCCCCATGGACGACGAGGCGAGCCTGAAGAGGAAGCTCTCGATCCTCAAGAAAGGGGTCGCGGGCCTGCCGAACGTATCGCTCTCCGGCGGTATCTCGATCCGCCAGGCGATCTGGCAGACCTACATCACCAAGGCCGGCTCCGACGCCGCCGACGCCCTGGAGCGGGCCGCCCGGGGCCAGCACCTGGCCTCGCTGCTCCGCGAGCTCGACCACAAGATCCGGCCGGAGGTCTTTCGCCCCGTCGAGGGCGACTGCCGGTGGCATTTCATGCGTACCGGATAGGACGCGGCTCCCCGCGTCTCTCCGAAGCGCTGCGGTGGGATCGTCCCTGCTCCGTCCCGATTCGCGGGTTTCTTCGCACCTCCGAAGGCGGGCGCCGCCCTCGGGCGGCACGCCGTCGCGTCAGGATTCACCCGGATCGATCCGCGAGGAGGAGCATTTCATGCCCTACGAAGTCTTCCTGTACAACGTTCCCAAGGTCTCCGAGGACGGCGAGAAGGCCATCCCGGTCCCGCCCTGCGAGACCGAGACCTTCGACGACCTGGACGCGGCGAAGAAGCACGCCGAGAAGAAGAAGGGCGACTTCGACCGCGTCGTGGTGATGAGCGTCGAGGACGAGAAGCAGGAGATGGTCGAGCGCTACATCGACGGTGAGCTCGAGGAACGCGAGAAGGCCGCCTGAGGGCTCTACGCGTCCGCCCCGGGGAAGAACTCGTCGCCGGCCTCGATCAGGTCCGCCAAGTAAAGGGCCTCGTTGCGCCGGGCTCGGGCCTCCTCCCGGATTTCGGGCGGCGCCGGGCCGGAGGGCGTCCCCTCCCACAGACCCGCGCGGTAGCGGCAGACGTCGGCGCAGCGACTCCGTTCCCGCAGCACCTCCCCGTCCACCAGCTCCGCCACCCGGCGGGTGAGCTCCGCTTGGCGTTCGCCGGGGGCCTCGGGCAGCTCGTCCCGCACGAGGCGGCGGGCTGCCTGGAGGGTCTTCGCTTCGTGGCGCGTGGTGTCGCTCACCGGTTCACCTCCAGGGTCGTCGTCGGCGCGGGGTCCCGCGGGCCCGCGGGGCGGCCGTCGCCGGGCGGGGCGGCGCCGGCCCGGCGCGATGACACTCCGCCTCAGGGTCCCGGGGGCTCGGGGGTCGGGCCCACCCGGATTCGCACGTCCACCGCCCGGGCGCTCTCGCGCTCCGAGGCCGCCAGGAAGGGGTTGACGTCCAGCTCCCGGATGCGCGGGTGGCGCACCGCGAGCTGGGCCAGGCGCAGGAGCACCTCCACCAGCACCTCGAAGTCCGCCGGTTCCTCGCCCCGGACGCCCTCCAGCAGCGCGACGCCCCGGATGCCGCGGACCATCTCCTCGGCCTCCGAGCGGGTCAGCGGCGTCACCCCGAAGCGCACGTCGCGAAAGACCTCCACGTAGCGCCCCCCCAGGCCGAACATCAGGAGCGGCCCGAAGCGCGGGTCGGTGGAGATGCCGAAGATCACCTCGTGCCCCTCCCGGACCATCTCCTGGACCAGGTAGCCCTCCGGCGGGCTCCCGGCCTCCGCCAGGCGCTCCTCGATCGCCGCCAGGGCCCGATCCAGGGCCTCCGGGTCCTCCAGGTCCACCTCCACGGCGCCCACGTCGCTCTTGTGGACCACGTCCGGGGCGTGGGCCTTCGCCACCACGGGGAAGGCGAGCTCCCGGCCCGCCTCCGCCGCCTCCCGGCGGTTCCGGGCGTAGCGCCAGGATGCCACCGGCACGCCGTAGAGCTCCAGCACCTGGAAGGCCTCCTCGGGGGGTAGGTAGCCGTCTCCTCCGCCGGCGGCCTCCCGGTCCCCGACCTGGTCCTCGACCCGGTCAAGCAGCCGCGCCACCGCAGCGTCGTCCACGGCGAACTCCGGCGGCTCCTCGCCGGCGGGGCGCCGCCGCCAGGCGCTGTAGCGGGCGAGCTGGGCGAGCACCCGGGCCGCGGGCTCGGGAAACCGGTAGACCGGCGGCAGGTCGCGGCGCCCCTTGATCTCCTCGTAGAACTCGTCCGTGGCCATCATGACCGCCATGACCGGGGCCTCGGCGTTTCGGGCCGCGTCCGCCACCGACTCCATCACGTCGATGGGGTTGGCCAGGAGCGGCGTCACGTTGATCACCAGGGCCATGTCCACGTTGGGATCGGCCAGGACCGTCGAGAGGCTCCGGGCGTAGGCCTCCGGCGTGGCGGAGGCGATCATGTCCACCGGGTTCGCCACGGAGGCCTCCGCCGGCAGGAAGCTCTCGAGCTCCCGGCGGGTGCCGGGGTCGAGGCCGGCGATCTCCAGGCCCAGGTTGACGCACGCGTCCGTGGCCATGATCCCGGGCCCGCCGGCGTTGGTCACGATCGCCACCCGGTTGCCCCGGGCCAGGGGGCAGCGGTCCAGGGCCACCGCCAGGTCGAAGAGCTCCTCGATGGTGTTGGCCCGGAGCACGCCGCACTGCTCCAGGAAGGCCGAGACCGTCACGTCCGCCCCGGCGATGGCGCCGGTGTGGCTGGAGGCGGCCCGGGCTCCCTCCGTGGTGCGGCCGGACTTGACGACGAGGATCGGCTTCTTGCGTCCGACCCGCTTGGCGATCTCGGTGAAGCGCCGGGGGTTGCCGAAGGACTCCAGGTACATGGCGATCACCCGGGTCGCCGGGTCCTCCTCCCAGTACTCCAGGAGGTCGTTGCCGGAGACGTCGGCCTTGTTGCCCATGGAGGCGAACTGGGTGAGGCCCACGCCCAGGTCCGAGGCGACGTTGAGGATGGCCACCCCCAGCGCGCCGGACTGGGAGACGAAGCCGATGGAGCCGGGCTTCGCCGGCGTCGGGGCGAAGGTGGCGTTCAGGCTCACCTCCGGGCCGGTGTTGATCACCCCCATGCAGTTGGGTCCGATCATGCGGACCCCGCGCCGGCGCACCAGGTCCCGGATCTCCGCCTCCAGGGCCGCCCCCTGCTCCCCGGTCTCGGCGAAGCCGGCGGTGATCACCACCAGGCCCCGCACCCCCTCCGCCAGGCACTCGTCCACCACGCTCCGCACGGCGTCCCGGGGGACGGCGATCACGGCCAGGTCCACCGGGTCCGGGATCGCCGAGACCGACGGGTAGGCCTTGAGGGAGTGGATCGACTCGGCCTTGGGGTTGACCGGGAAGATCGCCCCGGCGAACTCCTGGACGACCAGGTTGTGGAGCAGGGCGAAGCCGATGGAGTCCCGCGAGCGCGACGCACCGACCACCGCCACCGTCCGGGGGGAGAAGATCGGCTCCAGGCCTTCGCGGGCGTCTCGGGAGGTCGTGGGCGCGGGTGCGGTGGTCGCCATGAGGTGCCTCAGAACAGGGTCTCCTGGTCGCCGGCGGGCCGGCCGGCGCGGTCGTAGCCCAGGTGCCCGTAGGCCCGCGGGGTGGCGACCCGCCCCTGGGGCGTGCGCTTGAGGAACCCCTCCTGGATCAGGTACGGCTCGACGATCGTCTCCAGGGTGGCCCGCTCCTCGCCCACGGCGGCGGCCAGGGCGTTGAGGCCCGCCGGCCCGCCCTCGTAGTGCTCGATCAGGACGGTGAGGATCTTGCGGTCCAGCTCGTCGAACCCGAGCTCGTCCACCGCCAGCGAGGACAGGGCACTGCGGGCCGCCGCCCGGGTGATCGTGCCGTCCCCCTCCACCTGGGCGAAGTCCCGCACCCGCCGGAGCAGGCGGTTGGCGATCCGGGGGGTGCCCCGGCTGCGGCGGGCGATCTCGGAGGCGCCGTCGGGCTCCAGGGGGATCTCCAGCAGGCGCGCCGAGCGCTCCAGGATGACCACCAGCTCCTCCGGGCTGTAGAACTCCAGGCGGTGGACGATGCCGAAGCGGGCCCGGAGCGGCGAGGTGATGAGGGCCGTCCGGGTCGTGGCCCCCACCAGGGTGAAGGGGGGCAGCTCGATCTTCACCGTGCGAGCCGCCGGGCCCTGGCCGATGACCAGGTCCAGGTGGTAGTCCTCCATGGCGGGGTAGAGGATCTCCTCCACGGTGGGGGCCAGGCGGTGGATCTCGTCGATGAACAGGACCTCGCCGGCCTCCAGGTTGGTGAGGATCGCGGCCAGGTCGCCGGCGCGTTCCAGCACGGGGCCGGAGGTGGTCTTGATGGGGGCGCCCATTTCCTGGGCGATGATGTGGGCGAGCGTGGTCTTGCCCAGCCCCGGCGGCCCGAAGAGCAGCGCGTGGTCCAGGGCTTCCCGGCGTTCCCGGGCTGCGGCCACGAAGACCCGGACGTTGTCCACCACCTGCCGCTGGCCCACGTACTCGTCCAGCAGCCGGGGCCGGAGTGACTGCTCGATCCGGACCTCCTCCGGCGCCGCCTCCGGTCCCAGCAGCGGACGGCGGTGGGACTCGATGGGCATGGCGGGATTGTATCCCTGCGGCTCCGGGCGGGCTCGGCGGCCGGACCGTTCCGGGAAGAGCCGGCGCGGGGGCGCTCCCCTCCAGGGACCGGCGCGAGCGTCCGGGTGTCCTGGGCGTGGGCTCGCGCGTGCGCTCAGCCCGCGCGCCGGACGGAGTGCGAACGGTCGGCTGTAGGGGCGGAGCTTGTCTCCGCCCGGGCTCCGGGGACCCTCTCCCGCGCCGGGAGGACGCAAGGTCCTCCCCTACACGCGAGTTGAACGATCGCCGGTGCGCTGGAGGTCGCGCCGTACCGTTTGCCGGTGCGCTGGAGACTCTCTGCCCCGATCGGGCTCTTTCCCGCGCTACGACACCCGGGAGAGGCGCTTGAGGCTGGCCCGGAGGACTTCGTGGAAGGGGGCGTCCGGGAGCTCGCCGCGGGCGGCGCGGACGGCGCGCTCGGCCTGGGCCCGCTTGTAGCCCAGGTTCTCCAGGGCCGAGACCGCCTCCTCCTCGCCTTCTGCCCCGCTCGCGGCCGCGGCAGGGCGGGGCTCCCGGGACGGCATCTCCGCCGCCAGCTCGCCGACCTTCTCCCGGAGCTCGATCACCATCCGCTCGGCGCTCTTCTTGCCCACGCCGGGGATCGACGTGAGCCGCGCCGTGTCGCCCCCGGCGAGGGCCGGCACCAGCTCCTCCGGACCCATGCCGGAGAGGATCACCCGGGCCAGGCGCGGGCCGATGCCGGAGACGGTGACCAGGCGCTCGAACAGGCGCTTCTCCAGCGGGGTCCAGAAGCCGTACAGGGCGATGCCGTCGCTCCAGACGTGGGTGTGGACGTGGAGGCTCACGGTGTCGCCGGAGGCGCGCTCGATCTCGGAGAAGGTCGCCAGCGACACGTGGAGCTCGTAACCCACGCCCCCCACGTCCAGCAGCACCCGGTCCGGCGCCGCCCGCACCACGCTCCCCCGCAGATGGCCGATCATCGCCGGGGGATTGTACTGGCTTCCGCGCTCAGGAGCGCAGGTGCTGTGCCGGCGGGGTGGGAGGAGGCAAGCTCCTCCCCTACACGCGCTGGAGGTGACCCCTCCACGACGGCGGGTAGGGGCGGACCTCGCGTCCGCCCGGGGGACCGGAGGCCGATTCCGGTCGGGAGGAGGCAAGCTCCTCACCTCCACGCACAACGGATCCGGCCTTCTCGCCCCGGACTCCACTGCTACCAGACATACCGGCCGGCGATGCGGCGCTTGTCGTGGCCCACCAGGACGTGGAGCACCCGGA